>JAYUHS010000032.1:0-39756 GCA_043766715.1 Luteolibacter sp. | reverse complement strand
CGTAAAAGGAATCCGCGAACAGCGCGCATTTGTCGGGGCCGAAAGTCCAGTCGGCCCGGCCCAGCCATTTCTTCGCCTCGTCGGGATTTTCGTGGGCGAATTCCCAGCCGGCATTGGCGTAGTAATAGGACGGCGTGTCGCCGGGAAACGGAATCTGATCAATGGAGCGCCGGGCGTCGTCGTAGTTTTTTTCCAGCAGCAGGGTGAGGAAGATACGGAAGCGCGCCAGCTCGTCCTTCGGATTTTCGCGGATGAATTTCTCGAACATTTTCCGCGACTCGGCGTAGCGGCCCTGGACGAGCGGGATCTCGGCGAGGTTGAAGCGCGCGGCATAGAATTTCGGGTCGAGCTTGAGCGCCTCCTGGCAGAGCCGCGCACCTTCCTCAAAGTTCCGCTCCTCGATGAAGATCGCGCCGCGTGTGTTCAGCGTCATCGGCGTGGGCGGGAGGATTTTGTCCGCCTCATCGAGCGCTTCCAAAGTGCGCGCCCAGTCGCGGGTGCGGAAGGCGCGGAAGACTTCGTTCACGGCCTTGACGTAGGCGGGAGGATACACTTTTCCGCGATTTGGCGACTGCGGCGCGGGCGTGGAGGGGACGAAGCGCAGGCCCGGTGTGTCCGGCGTGAAAGACTTCAGGGGATCGTCGGCGGCGAGTAGCGGCAGCGCGCTGACGGTGGCGAGGACAGTGAGGGCGAGGCGGAGAGGCGTCATGGCTTTGGGAAAAATGGAGGGCGTCATTTATCGCGCATTCTTGCCGAAAACCCAACCCGAAATCCGCCGGTCACGCGGAGGCCGGAGTGCGGCAGCAGCCGGCGGGCTGCACGCCGCGGCAGCCGGCGACGGCGAGCCACGCGCCGAGCGTGGGCGCGAGGAGATAGATCCACACTGCGCCGAGGTTTCCCGAGACGAGGGCCGGGGCGAGCGAGCGAGCGGGGTTCATCGAAGCGCCGCAAACCGGCCCGGCGAACATCGCCTCGAGCATGATGACGCCACCGATGGCGATGCCGGCGGTGATGCCTTTCTCCTTAGCGCCAGTGGAGACGCTCAAGATGACAAGCATGAGGATGGCGGTGAGGATGACCTCAAGGATGAAGCTCTGGATGGCGCTTCCGGCGGGGAGGGTGGCTCCAAGCGATGAAGAGTTAGGAAATAACAGTTTCACAACCAAGCTGGCGGCGAAGGCTCCAGCGAGCTGGGCGGTGGCGTAGCTGGGAACTTCCTTCCATGAAAACCGGCCTGCTGCGGCGAAGCCAACGGTCACGGCGGGATTAAGATGTGCGCCGCTGACGTCGCCGAAGGTGTGGATCATCGCTAACACGACAAGGCCGAAGACGAGTGAGACTCCGGTGTGACCGAGAGTGCCGCCGGTCGCTTGGTCGGTGACGATGGCTCCGGTCCCCGCGAAGATGAGGATGAAGGTGCCGAGGAATTCTGCGAAGAGACGTTTCATGGGGAAAATTCCTAGCAATTTCCTGCCGGGCCGCAGCATGGAGTTTTACCGGGGAGGGCGGGAAGGCGGTCAAGAGACGGTAGCCCGCAGAGCTCGGGTGCGAGGCATTCCGTGTGCTTGTGGGCGAGCTGGAGGATGACGGCATCATCGGTGAGCTCGTGGCTGAGGATGGTGTATTGGGAGATGACGCGGTCTTCGTATTCGATTTCCACGGGGATGGTTCCGTCTGGGAGGTAAGCACTCGCCTTTTGGAGGATGGCCGCCATTTTTCCGGTCTCGACGCGGTGTTCGTAGTCCTCGCCGACCCAGATTTGCAGTTGGCAGGTGACGGTTTCACGGAGCTTGCCGCCGCAGTCGAGGAAGACCTTGTGGACGCGACCGACCTCGGTGACGTGAAATGAGATGGGGACTGAGTGTCCCTCCGGCAGGGCGATGCGGAAGACGCGGCTGGAGTGACGGGTGAGTAGGGAGGTGAGTTCGGTGAGGTTCATCGGGTGGTAAATTTGGGAATGTGCAATGTTTTCGGAGCGGGGCAGCAGCTGGTTTCACGCCGGGCGAGACGCTGCGCTGAGCGGTCGGCGTCGTTTGCTAGAAGGGCGGCATCGGAAGTAGTGAAGAACTCTGCGAGCGACTGGATGAGCGTGCGGTAGTCTGGATGGATCTGGAAATAGGTCCATTTCTCGCACTTTTCACTCTCCAGCAGCCCGGCCTTACGGATGATCTGGACGTGGCTGGAGACCGAGGACTGTGGCATTTCCAAGATGTCGGCGAGTTCACAGACGCACAGCGCATCTGCCATCACCAGCCGGACGATGCGCCAGCGAGTGGGATCGGCCAGTGCGCGGGCGAAGGTGGGGATGTTCCTCATGACGGAAATAGTCATAACGTGAAACTTCGTTATGGGAAGAGGGAATTTTGACCGATTTGGTTGGTTCCGGCAGATGAAATTCTCACCTCCGAACTCCCCCTCAAACGCCTCGTCTTGAGGCGATCGTCGAGCGATCTTGAGTTCACGAGCTTAGAGAAGCTCTGGTTTTTCCGGCGAAAAAGCTAGTATTGATGGATATTCAAACTATTTTCGCAGCCTTCCATCCCAACACTTATGAGCAAAATCCGTTGCCGCGCAGGACAAACTTTGATGCACGTCCTCAAAAAATTTTCCACGAATCCACTCCGGGTTATCGCATCGATTACGGGGATTTTGCCCGCTGTGGGGCTAGCGCTGGCATTCGCGACCACGGCTCAGGCAGGCGTGGTCGTCTATGAGGGCTTTAACTACCCGGGGCAGGCTGACAGTGCCACGCTGGGAGCCGCTTTCAACGGCGGCACGGGCTTGAGTGGCAGTTGGTTGGGCAATGGAAAATACCGCGGCACGGGTCTGACGTTCAGCGATCTCGCGGTGGTCGGCGGTTGCGTCCAGAATGGTAATTCAGAAGTTTTCTATCGCCCGCTCAACGTCAACAAGACGGGAACGATTTGGGGGAGTTTCCTGTTTCAGTCCGTGGGCGTCGTCGATAATACGACAACGCTTCTGAGCTACATCGTCAGCAAGCAGGCGAATGGGACCGACTTCAATAGCAATACCAGCTTCGGCGTCACACCAAAACGTTACATCGGATACGAAGGCGACATCCGGCTGGGGGGAAATACCACCAACCCAGATGCCCTGAGCAACTCGGGTGGGACGGCGGTGACGCAGGGGGTGACCTACTTGGTTCTGTTCAAGGTTGAGAATTTGACCGCCTCGGGGGCGCCGACGGCCACCAGCCAGACCATCACCTCGTGGATCCTCAGTGCCGCACAATTTGATAATTTCAAGAGCGGCGGCCTGACGGAAGGGGAGCTAAATGCTGCGAATCAAGGAAGCGGTGCCACCGACGTGATGCAAAAGACCAGTCTGACGGCCACTCAGAAGGCGTCGTTCTCAGCAAATGATTTCCTCACGCTCCAAAGCAATAATGCGGGCGACTTCATGAACGATGAATTCCGTTTTTCCGATGCCAGTCTCGCAGAAGTATCACCGCTCGCGGCCCCGACAGCACTCGTCGGTTCATTTGGCCCGGGTGCGACCGTGGGACCTGTGACCGCTGGCGCGGCTGCCATTTCATGGACGGTGCCATTTGGGACGGACCTCACTAACCTCGTGGCTACCTACACCTATTCAGCGGGTTCAAGCTGCCCAAGATTTTCCGGGACTGCCCAAAATTTCACCAATCCCGTGCATTATGTCCTCACCTCTTCCGACGGTCTGGTCACCACTGACTACACCGTCACGGTCACTGTAGCGCCTGCGAGCTCGGCAAAGTTAATCCTAATGGCCGACTTCGGTGCTCTCGGTCGGGCCACCATTGAGGGGACGGATATCACGCTATTTGTAGCTCCCGGCCAGGTGGTCTCCAATTTAGCACCGACTTTTACAATTTCGGACTTTGCGACTCTGAGTCCAGCTTCTGGCACGCCACGGGATTTCACTTCGCCGAAATCCTACATGGTCACCGCCCAGAATGGCACCAGCCAAGTTTATAATGTGGCGGTGAAGTCATACGCCTCGTGGTCACATAGTGCCTCATTTTTCATTTTAACGACTCCGGACGGCGCAAACATCGCGACGGGTGCTCCAGAAGTTGATTTCCCGGTGCTGATGCGCCTCACCAGCGGTAATTTCAATTTCGCTGAAGCGCAGAGCGATGGCCGTGACATTCGTTTCACCACGGCAAGTGGCCTTCCGCTATCCTATCAAATCGAGCAATGGGACGCAGCAGTGGGTGCCGCCGTCTGGATCAAGATTCCAAGCATCAGTGCCAATGCGAGGCAGGAAATTAAAATGTATTGGGGTAAATCCTTGGTCTCGTCCGAGTCCAGTGGCCAGAAAGTTTTCAATACTGCGAACGGCCACTGCTCGGTTCTGCACTTAAATGGCAATGTCCAAGACTCCACCGGCTCGACCTCACCGGTAAACTCGGGAGCGACCGTATCGACGGCAGTGATCGGCGGCAGCGCCATGAATCTGAGTGGGATGAGTGAGATCGTCGCATCGAACGTCACGAATTTTCCGGTCGGCACTAATCCCACCTCTTCGGGCGAAGTATGGATCAGGCCAAGGCAGGTCAGCAGCGGTTGGGCCATGCCGCTGGCTTGGGGAAATAAAGGTGCCTATGGCTGGGGGACGTGGCAAATGCACATCGGCTTCTGGGGCAGTCCGAAAGTTTTACCCGCTCAGATTACCTGCCGTGGGCCCGCTGTGACTTCCGGTTCGACATTACTAGAGTCTAACCGCTGGTATCATGTGGCCTACACCAATCAAAACGGGACGGGGAAGCTTTACGTCAATGGGGTGCTTGACGGCACTGCCAGCGGTGACGCGATTACGCTAGCAAGCATTCAGGCGATGTCGATGTCTTCACAAGGCGGTGACATCGACGTCGATGAAGCGCGTATTTCAAGCGTGGCGCGCTCCGCTAACTGGATCAAAATGTCCTATGAAAACCAAAAGCCACTACAGTCGCTCGTGGGTAACTTGGTGCAATCCGGCTCCACCCTCGCCGTCACACCACCTACTGCGACTCTACTAGAAGGCACTTCCACCATCCTAACCGCGCAAGCTGGTGGTGCGCAAAGTGTCAAATGGATCGAGAAGAGAAACGGCGTGGACACCGTGCTAGCCACGAATGAATTTACTTTGCCGGTCAGCGCCGGGCGGGTCGCTGGCACTCAGAACTACACCATTCAATTCGTGGCGAACTACCCAGCGGGTCCCCAGACTTTGAATATTCCTATCACCATCACGGAAGATCTAGCGGACCCACAATTTACCCTCACTGGCCCTACTACCTGGGATGGCCGTCAAACCATCACTGTGACGCCTAATTTTACGAATCTCGCGAACTTGCAAGCCAAGGGAATCGCGAATTTGACTTACACTTGGAGCGTGGATGGAGTCGCAGTATCCAAGACCATCACCACCGCGACCTCGACTGTCCCCGCCGTCATGACGCTGACCCGCGCTCAAGGTAGCGGGCCGTTGACGATCAAACTGGTTCTCAACAACGGCGGGTTACTCGTCACCGCCACCAAGACCATTTACGTCACTGAACCTGCTAGCGATACTTACGTGACGCGCACTCCAAGTGCTACGGAAATCCCAGTGACTGGGCAGTTCTACGCTCGTGATCCATCGGGGATGGGTAAGATTTACTACAATGGCTCTCAAAGTGGATCACCGAATAGTGTTTTCCTCAAAGTTTACACCACGGGCACCGGTTCGGATGTGCTCTACACCACTCTCACCCAGTCTCTGGTAGGTGGGAAATACGCATTCACAGCCTCAGTCGCTCCGGGCCGGGTCACTTACAAGGTGGTCTATGGCACGACCACCAGCGGAGTGGATACGGTCGTCAATTCGGTTAGTAATCTCGTATGCGGCGATGCCTATATCTTCGAAGGCCAATCAAATTCAGTGGCCACTGACAGCCTACCGGCGAACGCCGAAACGGACCCATGGGTCCGCACCTATGGTAGTAATGGCGGCGGCTGGGGTAATGCTGTCCGCAACGGCACTCAATGGACGGTTGGCTATTTCGCATACCATCTCGCACTTCGTCTCACGACAGAACGGAACATACCGATTTGTATCATCAATGGCGCGGTGGGCGGTACTCGAATCGACCAACACCAAGCAAATCCCGCTAACCACACAGCAGGAAACGGCACGTATGATATCTATGCCAACCTGTTGAATCGGGTGTTAGGTGCGAAACTCACTCACGGCATCCGCGGCATTATCTGGCATCAAGGAGAAAGTAATAGCGGCGCGGCTGACCCCACGGGTGACTTTGATTATAAATCCTATCAAAAGTATTTCGTAGAAATGTCAGCCGCATGGAAACAGGATTATCCTAATTTTGAACGCTATATCGTTTTCCAAGTGATGCCGAAGCCCTGCTCAATGGGACCGAAAGGTGATCAACTTCGCGAAACCCAGCGCACCTTGCCAAATCTGTTTTCCAAAATGGACATTCTCGATACGCTCGGGGTGCCGGGCTACATCGGTTGCCATTTTACGATTAGTGGATACGAAGGGATCGCCAACCTGACCCTGCCCGTGGTGAATCATCGCTTTTATGGCATCGTGCCGCCGGCCACCATTACCGCTCCGGTCTTGAAGCAAGCGTATTTTACCAACGCAGCCCGCACTTCGATAGCCCTCGTATTTGACCAGCCGATGTCGTGGAGCAGCTTCTCGCTACCTAACTACTTTGTAAACAAAGTTGGTGGAAAAGTGACTTCTGGCAGCTCCTCAGGTTCGGTGATCACCCTGCAGTTGAGTAGTGCTGCACCCGCCGCCACCACCTTGGACTATTTGCAGGACGAGCGCTGGGACTTCAGCACCACAAGTCTGCTCTACGGCGCCAATGCCATCCCTGCGCTTAGTTTCGCGGATGTCCCGATCGGCCCAGCAACCCCATTGGCACTCACCGCCACCGCTGGCAGTAATCAAGTGGCCCTCAGTTGGACTGCCTCTGCCGGAGCCACGGGCTACAATGTCCAGCGATCCCTAACGAACGGTGGACCCTACACCGTGGTAGGAACTTCCGGGAGCGCAAGTTTCACGGACGCGACTGCGGTAAATGGCACCACCTATTATTATGTAGTCTCCGCCACGCTCGATGCAGGCTTGAGCGGGAACTCTAATCAAATCTCCGCCACTCCAGTCGCAACGGTTTCAGCCTATAGTTCTTGGGCCAGCAACTCAGCACAGGGCCTAACCTCTGGAGTGAACGATGCCGCCCTTGATGATCCGGATCGCGACGGTGTTTGTAATCTCATGGAATTCGCCCTTGGGAGTAAGCCCATGATTGTCTCGCAGCCGATGCTGCCGCAATTGGCAAAATCTGGCGGGGCTTGGGTGTTTGAATACAATCGTAACGATGCCTCAGTCTCACCAGCCACGATCCAGACTATCGAATATGGTAGTGATTTAACAGGTTGGACCGCAGTGGCAGTTCCGGCAAATACATCTGGCCTTTTCACCATCACGGATGGCAGTCCCGCCGACCGAGTTCAAGTCACTCTCCCTGCAAGTGGAACTTCGATGTTTGTCCGCTTGAAAGTCAGCCAACCTTAGTTGTAGGACTGGAGATTGGCGGGGCGCGGGTAAGGTAACTCAATCAGAGATCGCGGCATCGGTCAGGGGCTTGATCTGAAGCATGTTTTACTGCCGCACCGCGCTGTTTCAAAGAACACCCCCCCGGACTGGGTTTGCGAAATAAGAAGAGTGGAGACTTGATGACCGCTCTGATCGCTGCTGTTGATTTAAGGTACGATGGCGAGGTAGTATGCGGCGATGATCCAAGCCCTTCGGGAGTCATCGTAGTTATCATTACTTACGCTTTTTAGCATTCGCGCGAATTGCAGCCTTCACTGCATTCAAGCGCTCGGGCCAAACAAATAGAGGCGCTGTGGTGGGATCATACCCTGCCATGTGGTCGATCAGTCGGGTGGGTGCTTTGGTGTATCTCACCTCGGTATCCGCGAAGACCTCCCGGCAAAGAGCCGCAAGCGCGGGGTCATACTCGATCAGCTCCGTGCGAGTGTTGACATGGTTATGGTCATGATCCGGCTCGCGGTTATTATCAAACCATGACTGCACTCCTTCCGCGAAATACTCGTAATGATTCACGCTGGCATATTTGGTTTTCCATAGTCCGGCCTTCATCGCGGCATCGTAAGCTTCGCGCAACCGAACATCGAATGTAGGATCGACGTTGTTTAAACCGCGTAAGTGGATGCTGTGGGCAAACTCGTGGATCAGGATATTTTCCGACGAATAGGGATCGCCGGGATAGCTGAGAAGATTTTCCTCGGCGCAGGTGGCAAAGGGGTCGGTTTCACTCCCACCCGTCCCTCGCGCTCGTGCATCCCAAAAATCCCTAGCCGGAAATGCTTCGAAGTCAGGGACCAACTCATTTGCATAACTCGCGCATTCAGGTAAATCACACGTAAATTCATCGTGAGCGAGAATGGCAAGCTGAGCGCCACTCTGGGTCATCGCATCAAGCACATCTGGCCGCTTTGCTAACATAAGACCACAAATGTAAGCTGCCTCTTTCAAAGCGTAAGGATTCACCTTCGCCGAGGCAACGATCGGGAAACCTCGCACGCGCTGGCGCTGCGTGTAATACACTGGAATCCCGTCTTTCCCTGCCGGATCGAACCGGAACCCTTGGATCGGAACCTTGTAAGTCACCGTCCTTTCCACCTTGTCCTCCCGCCCAACTACGATGAAGCGATTTCCTAGCGTCGTATGAATCGACTCACTTTTCCCCGGTTCGATACTGCAGTTGGGAACTCGCTTACTGTCTGATGCCTGCCAAAAAACATCAATGACCTCCTTACTGCCGTTAATGATTTGAAGTTGAGTTGCTTCCGTCGCACTTAACGACCGAGGCGAGAAGGCAGAGGCTCCAACAATAACAATTGCGATGAAATGAAAACGGATCATTGGGTGATTCAAAAGCAGATAAGAAAAATTGACAGGCATTTTCTCAGAAAACGAATAATGGCCACCGGTTATGCATGAAAAAATCATATCAATACGCGAGGTGATCCCTCCGACCAGTTTAGGCGACCTCGGGTCTCGGCTCAAGGATTGCCGACTGGCCGTTGAACTTTCGATGCAGCCAAAGCGTCAGGAGAGATGTGATACCGACAACTCCGCAGATACAGTTCCTCAACAGATCGTGGGTTGAGTGAGTCTATTAATAATCTCTAGCAAATCGGTAGCCTACCCCGCGGACCGTTTCGATCAACGGATGGTTAGGGCTTGTCTCAATGCGCTTGCGTAGCTTGGCAATGTGCTGGTCGAGTGTGCGGGACTCGGGGAAATAGTGAATGCCCCAGCATTGATCCAAGATGGTGTTGCGATCAACCACCTGTCCCGAGCGCTCATGAAGAAGCCGGAGGATGGCGGTTTCGCGCGGCGATAGATCGATGGACTGACCACCGCGCTCGGCCCGGAGTTCTGCTGGCCAAACGGTGAGGTCGTTCATGGAGAAACTGCTGGAACGCCCCGGAACCGAGCTAGCACGCCGCAGCACGGCACGGATCCGGGCGATGAGTTCGTGCTTGCCGAAGGGCTTGCGGACGAAGTCGTCCGCACCGAGTTGGAATCCGACGACTACGTCGATTTCCTCACTCTTCGCGGAGAGGAAAAGGATCGGAACGGTGGGATCGATGGCGCGCACGCGACGGCAGACTTCATAGCCATCGAGCTTCGGCATCATGATGTCCAGACAGAGAAGGTCCGGGCGGTGGCGATCCCATAGCGTGAAGGCCTCCTCGCCATCCGCCGCCATGATTGGGTCGAAGCCCTCAGTGGCGACGCAGAGCCGGAGGGTGTCGAGCATGACAGGATCGTCGTCGGCAATGAGAATTTTCATCAAGAGAGCGGGTGGGCGGGCACTGCGGAAATGCGGAGTTCGAAGCACGCTCCGCCACCCGGACCGCCGGAGAGGAGCATGAGCTGACCGCCGAGACGATGAGCCAAGTCGCGGGCGATGGCGAGGCCGAGTCCCGTGCCGCTTGCCCCCTCGTTGACAACGGAGTGGATGCGCTCGAAGGGACGGAAAATCCGCTCTGCAGCTTCATGAGGAATGCCAGGCCCCTCATCAGTGACGCGGATGATCAATTGACCCATGGCGACACGGGTGCTGATACCGACGACTCCTCCTGGCACGTACTTTTCCACGTTAGATAGCAGATTCCCGAGGATCTGCGTCAGGGCATCTGCATCACAAATGCAGGGTGAAGTCGCATTCTCGTCCGTCCGCTCGACCTTCAATCCGCGGCGTTCGAAGCTGGCGAGGAACGAAACAATGACCGAGGTGACGATCTCGGCTGGGATGCAGGGAGTCGCCTTGACCTCCATTTTCCCTTCCTCGGTGCGGGAAAAAGTGAGGACATTCTCAATCATCCGTCCAAGGCGGTGGGCCTCAATGCGGACCAATTCGAGGCGGTTTTTCGATTCTTGCGGCTCATCTTCTGCGAGGTCGGTGGCGAGATCGATGTTGAGTAGAATGTTCGTTAGTGGAGTTCGCAGTTCATGGGAAACCCGGTTGACGAAAGACACCCGCCGCGCGGCGATGACGCCCTCCCTCTGTTGGGCAAAAAAAATCACCACGCCCAGCACCGCGATGACAGCGGCCAGTGTGGTGGAGATGGCAAGCGGCGCAGGATGATAGTAGATTTGTGTTTTTCGTTTGTCCCATGAAGCGAGCTCCAAATTACCGAACCGACTGCGTAGCGGTAATAGTAGGTCGGGCTGGTCCGGTGGAGCAGTCCCTACCTCAGCGAGGATTTCGCCGCCGGCCCTCAATTGATCCGGGCCACCGCTGACCCGGACGGTCTCGAAGGACATCGCCGCCCACGCGCGCAGCCAATTTGCCATGGATCTAGCGACTAACGGGCGAGAAACGGTGATGATTGCGACCTCAGCTTCATTTCGCCTAACAGAGAACATCAGCGGCTTCCCGAGTTCGTCGATCCAGCCGCTGTGACGACTGAAAAGACGGGACTCATCGAGCAGAATCACTGCCACGGCGGCATCTCGAGGATCTGGAGTGACGGAAAAGGCGGGCAATGGCAACGGTGCACCCGCAGATGCGTTGATGACGGTGTGGAAGGGCTGGATGCCACTTTCACTCGATGTCAGTAGGGAAACTTGCAAGACACCGCTGATTTCATCAGCAGCACGCCCGGCCTCCAGTGCTTTAGGGATCAACTCCTGCCCGAGTTGCACCAGATGATCTTCGTAGAGATCTTCGAGACGCTGGAGTCGGGACTGGGCCTCGGCTGCGAATTTGCGCAGTGGAGCCCGGTCTCTATCCGAGCGGACCTGGCGTTCCTGACGAGCCAGCATCGAGCCGCCTATCAGAATGACCACCGCAGTTCCCCACAGCAGCAGCAACGTCTTTCGTGGACTCGGAGCTTGCATGGGATTGATCTGCGGTGGTGACATGCTCCACTAGGTTTTAAGGTGCGTCTTTCATGATCTTTACTACCTGACCGTCGATTTCAAAGCGTGTTCCGGTGGCCTCGCAAATATGCTTGAGCACCTCGCCAAGCGGCATATCGCGGAGTATGAGCTCTGCGATGTGTGGCTCTCTATTTTCCGTATCTCCAGACCCTTCAGTAATAGGTGCCGCTGCGGTGGTCCCTCGCAAATTCAACACGAAGTTCAGCCCCTTCTTGGCTGGATCATTTTCGCTGTTATCCAGCTCTCTGCTACGCATCCGCAGGAAATCCACTGTTTCTGTAAGTGAGGTGTCCTGAAAATTGATGGTCGGAAAAACGATCTCCCGCAGTTTGCGGGCGATCGGTTCATTGATGCTAGGCCGACCTTCGTAGCTGGCGAGGTTCTCGAGACTCTTGGCGAGAGTCTTCTCCGCCTTTGCAACGGACTCTTTCTGGAGTCGGATCGCCTTTGCGGTTTCACCACGGGTGAAGAGAACTTTAGCTTGGGCGTTGAGCATCTCCACAGACGTCTCTGTGGAGGAAGCTGTTGCGGCATCGTTCTTGGACTTCAGAAACGGATCTGACTTTTCGACATCGACGGTGTTACTGGGAGATTCCGGCTTCTGCGCGAAAGCCGAGCAGGTGGCGAAGGTGATGGACAATAAGGCCAGCATGGCTTGGCCGCGGTTGGATGTGTTTTGTTTCATAGCGCACTAATATAGTCACCTTGCTGACCCCCTTGGGTGAACGCTATGCAATAGTTTCGTAAAAGTTGTGTAAACGGGGCGGAAATGACGGGACGCTATGCCTCATTTCAACGCACCTCACGGCTTTTCCTGTCGGTCAGATAGGGTGAGGGGACAGGGCTTGGATGCCTCTAGCATCACTAATTAGACCCGCCATGAGATGAGCAGAAAGAGCCTCTTCCCAAGGAGAGGTGATCTCCGAATCGCCTGCCCATGGGAGGCCAATGAAAAGCGATTCTCTCGATTCATTGGCTTCTCATGGGCATGGCGGATCGGAGTCCACCACTCCTTGAACCACTGTTGAGCGCTTGGCGATGACCGCAAAAAAGCCCCTCGTTTTCACGAGAGGCTTTTTAAAAAGCAACGAACTAATCGATTTTAGCGATTGCCGCGGTCTTCGACGCTTGGGCCTTTGGAGGCGCGTTTGCGGGCTGCGGCGTCGAGGATGCGTTTGCGAAGGCGGATGTTGAGCGGGGTGGCTTCCACCAGTTCGTCGGCATCAATGTATTCGATGGCGCGTTCCAGTGAGAAACGCAGTGCTGGGGTGAGCTTGGAGGTCTTGTCCTTGCCCGACGAACGCATGTTATCGAGGTGCTTTTCCTTCACGGGATTGACCGGAAGGTCGCCGACGCGTGGGTTTTCACCGACGAGCATCCCGCCGTAAACTGCATCGCCCGGGGCGACGAAGAGGATGCCGCGCTCTTCCAAGGTTTGCAGCGAGAACGGTGTCGCGGTGCCTGCATCCATTGAGACTAGCGTGCCGGTGGTGCGGTTTTGGATTTCCCCGGCGTGGAGGGCGTATTCCTTGAAGAGGTGGGACATGATGCCGTGGCCGGACGTCAGGTTGACCAGCTCGGTCTCGAAGCCGATCAGGCCGCGGGTGGGGATGGTGGCTTGGATGAAGACCCGGCCAGAAGCCTCGGTGTCCATGTGCTCCATCAGGCCCTTGCGGTTCATGAAAATTTTCAAGATGCCTTGGGTGTATTCACCGGGAGCCTCGACGTAGAGCGTTTCGAATGGTTCGAGCAGCTTGCCCGCATCATCGCGGCGGTAAATCACGACCGGTCGGGAAACGAGTACCTCGAAGCCCTCACGGCGCATTTGCTCGACCAGCACGGCGATTTGCATCGCTCCCCGGGCAGAGACATTGAAGACGCCAGAGGTGTCGGTGTCCTCGACGGTGATGGAGATGTTGGTCTTCAACTCACGCATCAACCGCTCACGGATGGCGCGGGTGGTGACGTGCTTGCCTTCTTTCCCGGCCAGCGGGCCGTCGTTAATCGAGAACTGCATCGACACGGTCGGCGGGTCGATGGCGACAAACGGCAGCGGCGTCTGATCTGAGTTACCGGCGATGGTTTCACCGATATCGACATTCTCAATCCCGGCTGCGATGCCGACGATCCCGCCTGCGCCGCAACCATCCGAGTCCGCCGTAGCAAGGCCGGAGTAGGTGAAAGTCTTGAGCACCTTGGACTGGACCTTGGTGCCGTCTTGGCGGAGCAGGAAAACGGTGTCGCCCTTTTTGACATTTCCACCGAGGACCTTGCCGACAGCGACGCGGCCGACGTATTCATCCCACTCGATGTTCGAAACGAGCATCAGGAACGGCGCATCTGGATCGGCCTTAGGCGCGGGGATGTGCTCGATGATTTTGCGCAGCAGCGGGATGCAGTCCTTCCGCTCGTCATCCCAGTGGTCCATGAAATAGCCGTCGCGGGCGGAGCCGTAGCAGAATGGCGCGTTGAACTGTCGTCATCCGCATCCAAGTCCATTAGAAGTTCGAGGACTTGGTCGTGGACCTTGTCAGGAGTGGCGAGCGGGCGGTCGATCTTGTTGACGACGACAATCGGCTTGAGGCCTTCTTGCATCGCCTTCCGCAGCACGAAACGGGTCTGGGCTTGTGGGCCACCCGAGGCATCGACGACGAGCAGCACGCCATCGACCATTTTCATCACCCGTTCCACCTCGGCACCGAAGTCGGCGTGGCCTGGGGTATCGACGATGTTGATGGTGTAGCCTTCCCAGAGAATGGCGGTGTTTTTCGCCTTAATAGTGATACCCTTCTCGCGCTCGAGGTCCATGGAATCCATCGCCCGCTCGGTGGTGGCTTGGTTTTCACGGTAAGTGCCACCGGCTTGGAGCAGCTGGTCGACGAGGGTAGTTTTCCCATGGTCAACGTGGGCGATGATGGCGAGATTTCGAATTTTCAAAGACATGGCAGCGAGTGGATAAGGGTCAGCCTCCGTGGGAAGGGTGCGGGGCTATGCAGGTTTTTGCCGGGGATGGCAAGGCGGGATTAGGGAAAAATCTGGCAAGCGCCCGGCACCACCGCCACTCGATCATTGGGGATCGGCTGCGGCGAAGGGATTCAGTCGCCTGAGCACTTTCAGAACCACCACCGCGATGAGGGCGATGATCAGGATGATCGACGAGAGCATGAACCCCTCCATCAGCGTCACGGCGAAGACCTCGAGAAATCCGGGCGGCGTCGCGGAACCGATCAAGCGGCCCTGCGTTCCGAACAGCCCAGCAGCTTCGTTAAAAATCGCGGAGGACAGAACACCACACCAGAAATCGGGAGTGACTGCGAAGCCTTTCATTAGAATCAGCGGCACCGAGATTGCAGAAATCCAGCCACGCACCTTGATTCCCACCCTCAGGGCACGGGATAGCAGGTGATCACGCTCCAGCAGCGGTCCCGGCAGCGAAGTGAGCGTGCTGTAGAGTAAAATAAATGTCCCGATGGCCAAAAGCATCGCCGTGATCGCGACCGGAACTTTCCAAAGCTCCAAGAAGAGCATGGCGATGCAGAAGCTCGGCAGCGCATTCAGCGAGCAGTGAAAAGTCCAGTAGCGGAGTTGGCGGAGGAAGATGGAGCGGTGCATGACGTGGCCGAAATTAAAATTACCTAGATGAAATCCGGATGAAGCGGGTGTGAAATCTCGCGAAATAGACCACCACTCGATCAATGGGGATCGGCGGCCCATGCGGGGACAATAGGAGATGGGTCCTATAGGTCGGATAGGACCTATGGAATCGCCTGCCCATGGGGGAACCATGAGAGGCGATTCTCTCGATCCATTGGCTTCTCATGGGCATGGCGGATCGGAGTCCACCACTCGTGCGCTGCGAAGCGTCGACACCCTCTGGAGTGGGAGACTCCAGCCAGCTTCGGACACATCCGGGCTGAGAACTTGAAGTAACTGCGTCACCGCGAGGTGGGGTGGGAAGCAACGTAGAGAACCTGACAGACCGTAATGAATACAAAACAAATGAACACGATTCGGCCCAAACAGCTTGGCGAGCCTGCGAGTGAATGGCGAAGCCTTGTCGCGACAAGCGACAACTCCCGCCGGCTACATGGGGATTGCTCCGGGGGCAATGTAGGCGTGGTTGGTGACAGTATGTTAGACAAGGGAGTCGACGTGAACGTAGGAATGGGAGCGCAGCGGACATAGAGTTCCCGGAGGGGAGCTCCGCGAGGGGTGAGCGATAGCGAATCAAAAGCGACCCTTGGGGATACCCACCGTCACCGACCGCGTGGTGCAAACGGCACTGAGAATGGTCATCGAGCCGATCTTTGAAAACCGTTTCCACCCGCACAGTGATGGCTTCCGGCCCGGACGCGGTTGTAAAGACGGCCTGCGGCGTGTCGAAGAACTGCTAGAGGCAGGACACACCCACATCGTAGACGTCGATATCAAAGGCCACTTCGATGCCATTCCCCATGACCGGCTCATGGCACTCGTGCGCGAGCACGTGGCCGGGCGGACGGGTCCTGGGGCTCATCGAGGGATTCCTCACCCAAGGCGTATTAGAGCACACCGGCTGGACCGAAGCAGAAGAAGGCACGCCGCAAGGCGGAGTCATATTTCGACTTCCTCGGCTACCGGTTCAAGCGAAGCCGCCGGGGCCGTCTGATCAAGTTAGTCAGGCCCAAAAGCCTCAGTAAACTGCGCGACTCCATCAAGCCCCGGACCAAGCGCACCAGCGGACGGAGCATAAAAGCCA
Organism: Luteolibacter sp.; assembly: GCA_043766715.1. GTDB lineage: Bacteria > Verrucomicrobiota > Verrucomicrobiia > Verrucomicrobiales > Akkermansiaceae > Luteolibacter. The sequence continues at coordinate 23,537 of JAYUHS010000032.1, read as the reverse complement.
TCATCCAAGAGCTAAACCCAAAACGGCAAAGCTGGTTCGGCTACTTCAAACACATCCACCTTGGACAACTAGGAGAGATCGACGGATGGGTCCGCGGGCACCTGCGCTCGATCCTGCGAAAACGGCTCGGCCTCGAAGGCCGAGGCTGGGGAAAAGACCACCAAAGATGGCCCAACCGCTACTTCACCGACCTAGGCCTCTACTGCCTGCTAGACGCCAAGGTTACGGCAATCGCCAGTCTCCATGAAGGAGCAACCCACTAACTGGAGAGCCGGATGCGGGAGATCCGCCATTCCGGTTCGGAGGGAGGAGCGAGGCAAACCAATGCCTCGTTCCTGCCTCTATCCTATCAAATCAAGGCGCGGGCGGCGGGCTGGTGGGTTCCGCTTTCTTCGCGGCGCGCTCGGTGCGGGAGGCGCTTTTCCAAGCGGCGAGTTTGTCGGGGGCGCGGCTGTATTTGTTTTGGATGGCGGCATCAAGGCGGGTGATGATGGCTTGGGCTTGGCCGAGGAGGGTCTCGATGGCGGAGGTGCTTTCGACGCCTTCGAGGTTGTCGCTGTGTTTGCCGGAGTTGCAGTCGTCCAGCGCATCGCGGTCGGCGCGGAGGTCGGTGACGAAGTCGGCGGCGATTTCGTAGGCGATGAAGTTGGTGCGCAGCGCGGCTTTGGCGGTGAGTTGGGCCGGGGTGTCAGCGTTTTGGTCCTCCAGCAGACTCAGCAGGAAATCCGCGTGGGTGGTGACGGGGATCTCGACGGAGGTGGAGACCGAGGACGATGGGATCGAGTTCGAGGAGGAGTCCGGCGGCGCGGCTGCCGGGGGCGATGTCCTCGGCATTTTCGCGGCCGAAGGTTTGAACACGGGTGGCGCGCTCGAAGCGGCGGATGTTGCGGTCGTCCATGACAGCTGGTGGCGAGTTTACCGGCCGCTTCCAGTTCGGCATGTTGCTCGGGCGTTGGCTTTTGCACCTCGCCCATGGATTTCCGGAGGGTGAAAGACTCGCGGATGACGATGGGCGCGTCCGCAAACTCGGGGTAGCGGGCGACCACGGCGAAGCCTCCGTCGATGTCGTGAAGCTGGCGGCTAATAATTGTGAGATGGTCTCCGAGTTGACCAATTTCGTTGAGTCCTCATGCCCATGTCCATAGCCCCGAGACCAAAGCGACCTAGAGACCCGCTCAGACCTTGTTCGCGGTCAGTAGGAAGGAAAGGGTATGAAAAAGGGAGCGGGAAAATGTATCGCCTCCGCCGAGCTGGCCCGAGAAATTGGAGCTGGAGGTTTGCAGCGTTCCGGTTTCCGAAAGGAAGGACGAATGGCCCGAGGCCCAGACGGAAGGGTTGGCGGCTAAGGTGATGATGCCGGAGAGTAATTCTTTGAGCGGATCGGTAGCAGCTCACGCATCCGTGAGATCGCCCTGCAGTTCGGCTTCAACAATTTTTTCGAGCGCCTCACCGACCAAATACCACGCCCTTGTTGGATGGAGGGGGCTAGAAAGTAACGGGTGGGCTACTGGGCTGTGACATTCTGCCGCAACCCATCGAAGGGATTGACTTTAGTAAGCTCCGGTGGTCATTCGGCAGCTTAATCATCCCATGAGAACTTTCCACAAAACGACCATCTTGGCAGTCGCGTCTTTAGCCGTTTTTGCGAAGGCGGAAATCGTTGTCGGGGGCGGGTTTGAACGGTTGGCTGAAGACAATCCCACCGAAAGGTTAGAAGTTGTCGAAATCGCCGAGTCCAAGTGTTTTGATATTCGGAGTGTGATCCCGACCGGTGCTTGGGCGGCGCCGCTAGTGTTTGATAGAAGGGACGCCATTCAATTGAAAGGGTTCAACGGGAATCCGCCCACGTCCATGGAACGCTTGTCGAAAAACGCCGGTGGGACGATACGGATCGCTATTGCCCTACCGGAAACGCTGAAGGAAGGCGGGCCTGCCGGGAAAGCCTACGTCAAATTGTCCCGCCCGCTGAAGGCGACTGCGATTTTCAACCTTTTCAGCAATAACCCCGAGCAACTGAAGTTGCCGCAAACCCTTGAGATTCCCGCTGGCAAGACTTTGGGTAGCTTTGGCATCTCCGTCGTAGACGACAAGCTGATCAACCTTACCCGGGATATCGCCACTCGGGTGTCGATTGGAGGCAACCTGCTGGTCGAGCAGCCTATAAGAGTTAAGGATGACGAAACACCTCCGAAAATGCAGCTTATTTTGCCGAGAACGCTGGTGGAGGGCCGGGCTAATTCGGGAAAAAACGCGTCATTCACTCTGGACCGGCCGGCGGACGTGGCTCTCATGGTCTATTTGAAAGCGGATGTTGGGGGTAAACTGCGGTTTCCGCCTTATCTCAGGCTGAAGTCCGGGCAAACGCGTCACGACTTTAAGATTACCGCGCAGAACGACGATCAGATTGACATCGCTTTCCCGGTCACATTGACGGCTAGCCGCGAAGGTATGAAGACAGCTAAAGGGAAAGTCATCATTTCGGACAACGAGGCCCGTATTCTCACGCTTGTTCCCCCAACTACTATTCCTGAGGGAGGCATGGCAACCGGGACGGTAAAAGTTCCCGGAACCATGGGATACGCACTCGATGTCGCGCTGACCAATGACCACCCGGAGCAAATCACTCTGCCAGAGATCGTGAGGATTCCAGCAGGCCAGTCGGAAGCCACCTTCACCATTTTCGGAAAGGAAAACCCATCCCGTGACGGCAGCCGAGAAGTCAGTCTCGCCGCTGCCGCACCCCAATTCATCGGCTCCAACGCAACCTCGACGGTCCGTGACAATGAAGTGGTTTCCTACAGGGTCGGTGGACTCGTCGGGATTGTGAATGTTAGTTCACCCACAACGGCAGTCATTTTCGGCACCGACGTCGAAGGGAATGACATCCTAAATTTCAGCGGAGCGGTGAAACTGGAGGTCATCTTGCCGGATGGAGCGGTCCAGTCGGTGGTGCCGGCGACAGTCACTCTGGAAGGTTCAGCTGGCTGGAGGGGGAGCCTGACGCTCCCTCCGGTGTCATCAGCACCGCTAAGAGTCCGGGCCTCCGATGGGGCTGGCAATTGGGGCGAGTCCGCGCCGATCGACGTGATGAGGGTGCTACCGATGACGGCGCAGAATCTGGTGTGGGATACCACCCGTGGCCGCATTTTCGCCAGTGCCACCAAGTTTGTCGGAGCCCTCCATGACAACCAAGTGGTGGCGATTGATCCTGAATCATTGCAGGTCACCGGCAGTGGCAGGTCCAATTTTAATCCGAGGAACCTCGTGTTGAGCAGTGAAGGAAAGTTCCTCTATCAATCCTGCGCTTCCAACGGATACATCTACAAATTCGATCCTGATACCCTAAACACTCTGTCACAGTTTTCCGCAGGTGTAGATTCCAATTCGTCAAAGCTCTACGCCGCAGATCTCTGTCCGGTCGAAGGAGCTCCTGATTCGGTGGTCGTATCCCGCTACTATGGTGGATCTACCAACTACAACCACCACAGTGTCGCCATTTTTGACAACGGCGTGATGAGGCCAGTTACCACCGGCGTTTATCCATTCCCTCGTGCCAACGTGATAGAACCCTCATCCGATCCCTCGGTCTATTTCGGTTACTGCAACGAAGGAAGCGGTTTCGAACTGATGCGCATGCATTCCAGTGCGTCTGGCATCACCATCGTAACTTCAAAACGCGGGCTTCTGAGTGGGTTCTACGAGGATATGAAGTCATCCGGAGACCGAATTTTCGCCACCACAGGTATCGTGGTGGATGGCGGGAAGATGAAAAAGCTCGGGCAGTTCGACAATCGAGGGCTTGTCTTCCCCGATCTGGCTTCAGCCCGCGTTTTCTATTTGGAGAATCCTGCCGACGCTTTCGGCTCCTATCAGAGCATCGCCGCATATGATCCGGTCACGCTTAGGCTCATCCGGCGGCTCGCACTGCCGGTTGCCGAGTCCGCCGCCTCCAACTTCATCCGCTGGGGCGATAACGGAATCGCCTATCTGGCGGGAGATCGCCTCGTGCTCATCAACAGCAGCCAGCTTGTTCCCAGTGCACCTGCCGCTAACCTCGCCGTGACCATCGAGACTCCGCCCGGTCCGGCAAGCATCGGCGCGCCCGTGACCTACACCGTCCGCGTCGCCAACTCCGGACCGAACGTCGCCCGCAACACGCGGATCAATGCCCTGCTATCCGATGGGCAAACGCTGCAGAATGCGGCGGGCAGCTTCGGAGTGCCTGTGACGTCCGGTTCGATTGTCACGCTCGCTGTGGGTGACCTTGCTGTTAACAGCTCGGCCACCTTGACGCTCACCACGGTCCCTCAATCCGCCGGGCAAGTTTCCTGCAAGGTCGGGCTGCTAGTGGATTCTCTGGATCCCGTTATGGGAGACAATTCCGCCGACCGCTTTGTAGAAGTGGACTACGATGTGGGCACTGACGAATTTAAGCCGTTCAAGCTGGATGCCAATAATCTGGTGGATGATCCCCGTCGCGGAGTGTTTTGGGCGAGTCTTTCTAAGGTGACCGGGGAATCGCTTGAAAATATGGTGGTGTCTTTCAATCCGGCCAACGGGGATGTTTCGGCACCAATCCCGCTTGATGGGGATCCCGTGGCCCAGTCGATGGCCATTTCCGCCAACGGCCGGTATTTGTATTTGGGGATCGTGGGCGAGGAGGTGGTGCAACGGATCGATCTGGACGCGACACCTCCCACTAGGGTCTTGATTCCATTGTCGAGAGACCCCTATGAATGGGCCGCGCCCGCCAGCCAGATCCAAGTTCTTGAGGGCGACGGAACGAGTATCGTCGTCGCCACAGGATCGATACCCAGCATCATCGTTGTCGATGGCTTGGTGAAGAGGGCGATTCCTGATTTCAGGGGTTTCGCTCCGAACCTAGAAAGGACGACCCAACCGGATGTGTTCGTTTCCTATAACAAGAACAGCAGCGCGGATAAGGTTTACGAAATCGGCCTATCCCCGACGAGCGTTGCCACCACCCGGGCGATCCCGAATCTAATCAGCGGCTATCGGGTGGACATCCGTGGCGACGGGAAATTCCTTCTGTCCAGTTCAGGCAGGCTCATCGACAGCGATGCCCTCACGCTGATCGCAGATCTGGGCATGGCTGGCCGGCCGTGTGTGGACGCCATCAATCGACGCGCCTTTTTAGTAAATGGGAACTCACTACACGTTTTTGATGCTGCGACGGGTTCTGTTGTGGGAACAGTCGCCATTCCTACAGCGGCCCCGGGCGACTGGGCCCAGTCATGCATTCGTTGGGGAACCGACGGGCTGGCAATCCTCGGCAAGGGCGAAATATTTGCAGTTCACAGTTCTTTGGTAGTTCCGGGAGCCTCGCTGCGCCGCGCAAGCCGGGAGGCTTCCAACGTTTCTTCCGTATCGCCCTCAATTCCTGCAGGTGATGGTGACGGGGATGGATTGGCGGATACTCTCGAGTATTTCTTCGGCACTTCACCATCGCAGTTTACCGCGAATCCTATAAAACTCGCCAGCACCACGGCAGGAGGAATGGTGACTATCCACTTGGCCTTCCCACGTCGCCCCGGAATTGCGTGGCCGTCTTATGGCTACGAATTCAGCCATGACCTCATAGAGTGGGTGCCGGTTGGGGAAGTTTCGGAAACAGTAGGCTCGGCGCAGGCCGTCGATGGCGTGGAGATTGAAAACATTGATGCGACCATCGTCGTGCCTCAATCGAATTCCGGTTTTGTCCGCCTGCGCTGGCTACAACCTTAATTACGGTTTTCCGAAGCACTCCATACAAGGATGAGCGATCAGCCTTAAGCGGGACTGTCGAGGCCGCAACTCAGGTTGCGGCGCCAATACGGGTCCAGACAAAGTCACGATTGATCGAAACGGGGAAATTAAGTTCGACTCCAGAATTTGGCAGGTCTTTGTCGCCGCTGAACTCTCATGCCAATCGTGAGTCGCGACTACGAACCTTTCTCCACCGCCTTGGCGATGCGCAATAATCATCCGGGTCAGGTCATCCGGGTCAGTTGCCGCATTTCGACAAATCAACTTCCGGTTTGTGGTAAAAAATTTTTCTTGGATGTGCCTGCGAAAATACCTCGGTAGTATTAGGTATTCAGGCACCTCTGGGCGCTGGCGGATGGCGATGTGCCCATGAGGCTGAGGCAGCTGAGAAGATTGAGCTGCAAAAGCAGTCGGTCGAAGATGGAGCGGTTCATGACAGGATTGAGATCCCCCCAAGTAAATGAAATCGGGGTGAAGTGGGTGTGAAATCTTGTGCCGTTTCCATAAACGGCGTTCTTCCTTGTCAGCGCCCACGCACGCCGCAAGCCTGCGGGAAGTTCAAATTTTTTACCCATGTCCACTATCCTCGGCTGCATCGTTGGCTTCATCACTTGGTTCCTCATGCGTTATCTCGTCGCTGGGATTTACACCGTCGCGCAAAACGAGCGGGCGGTGAAGACTCGCTTCGGTCGAGCTGAGCGGGTGGGTAAGCTGACCACGCTGGACGACCCTGTTTCCGAGTCGCTCAGTGCCGATCAGAAAAACCGTTATAACTACCCACAGGTCCGCGTCATCCAGCCGGGTGGTCCCTATTTCAAATGGCCGTGGGACCGGATCCATAAAATTTCCATCGCCACCGAGACGGTGAACATGGCGTGGGACCCCGAGGATTCCGCTGCTAATTATAACGGCACCATGCTCGAAGCCGTGACCAAGGATCAGCTCAACACCGGCCTCACCGGCCAGATCCGCTACCGGGTTTCTGAGCGGAATCTTTACGCCTTCATCTTCGGCATTAAAAATCCCTTCGCCCATGTTATGGGTTATTTCGTCTCGGTCCTCCGCGAGCGGATTGCGAACTTCGAGGCTCCGGTGGTGCCTACGGAGGATGGCAGCCCGGACAGCGCGGCCGTCATCGGGATTTCCATCAATGACCTCCGGAAAAACCTTCGCGACCTCAACGAGCACATGGACAAGGAGTGCCTCTCGTCCGCCGCCCGCTACGGCATGGTGCTCGATGCCACGCTCATCACCGGCATCGATCCACCGCCGGAAGTGGAGTCTGCGCTTGCTGCGATTAATACCGCCTACAACCAAGTTTCCTCGGATATTTCCCTCGCCCAAGCCTCCGCCGACCAGAAAATCGTCCAGTCCCGGCGTGCCGTGGAAATCGAGACTCTCAAGGCCCAAGCCGAGGTCGAGCCGCTGACCCGCCTCGCCGCCCAGCTCGCCGACCTCAAACGCCGCGGCCCGGATGCTCTGCGTGCCTACATTCGCAACGTCCGTCTCTCGCTCTTCGACAAAGCGCAACAAGTCTTCGTAGAATCTAAAAAATGAACTTCCTCATCTCCTTCGCCATCACCGTGGTCGGCTTCTCCATCGCCGTGCCGCTTCTGCTAGGAATCGCTCGTTTCCTCGGCCTCTACGCCATCGTCAACGAGCGGCAGTGCAACGTTTACGTGCTTTTCGGTAAGGTCCTCGCCACCGTCGATGAACCGGGCTTCCATTTCTTACTAACGAAACTCGGACCCGCCGCGCTGATCGTGAATTGGCTCGGCCAATGCCACATCCTCGACATGCGGATGGACCAAGAATACCTCCGCAGCCAGCCGGTAAACTCCGAGGAAGGCGCGCCGATGGGTATCGGGATTTGGCATGAAATGTTCATCAGTGATCCCGTGGCCTATCTGTTTAAAAATAGTGACCCGCGTGGCTCGCTCTCGGCGAATGTCAGTAACTCCGCCGTCCGCTGCCTGAGTAATATGCCGCTGAGCACGATGATGGTGAACCGCCACTCCATGAGCGACACCGTCCGCAGCGAGGTCTCACCGAAGTCTCACGAGTGGGGCTACCGACTCGGCTCGATTTACATCCGCAAGGTCCATTTCCGCGACATCGGCATGATCCGCCAGATCGAGAGCAAGGTCGTGAACCGCCTGCGTCAAGTGACGTCCGCCATCAAGCAGGACGGCGCGAACCAAGTGAGCATCATCACCAGCACGGCGGAGCGGCAGGCTGCCGTCGAGTTCGCCAAGGCCGCGGCGATCCGTCCAGAAATCGTCGGGCAATCGCTTCAGCTCATTTCTCAAGACCGCGAGGTTTCTGAAGCGATGTTTGAAATTCTAGAGACTCAAAAAGTCGTGAGCAGCGGCGCGAAGCTCACCGTCCTGCCGCAAGGTAGTGAGTTGTTAGCCCAACTCATCGCCGGGCAACCGGAGGCCACTCGCACCAACCCGTGAATCCGGGGTGAATCGATTTTCACCGCAAAGCCGCAAAGGTCGCGAAGGGGCGCGAAGATGAATGAAAGTTTAGGGCGCGTTGGTGAAGATTAATTGAACAGAGGGGCCCTCAAGGAGTGGTGGACTCCGATCCGCCATGCCCATGGGGAGCCAATGATTCGAGAGAATCGCTTCTCATTGTCCTCACATGGGCAGGGCGATTCGGAGATCACCCCTCCTTGCTGCAAGACGCCACAACCACGCTAAGGTTTTTCCGAAACGCTCACTGTGTGAACACGTCCTGGAAATTGGCATGGAGCCGAGGGACGCGTTCTACCGGGATGTCGAGCAAGTCTAGCCGGGAGCGGACCACTTCTGAATCAATAAGACCCGAGTTCTGAAGATAGATTAACAGAGATAGGTCTTTTGGGCGGCCGACTAGCAATTTCACCGCTGCTAGGTCATGTGGGTCCAAGGCATACGCGGCGGTGCAACTCGGGACGGCAATGAGCCGCATCCGCCATCCGGCGGGAAGAGTTTGCAGGATGGAGTCTCTCAGAATGTCTGCATGATACCCGTGCCGCAGGTAGTAGGCACGATTTTCGCCCAAGGCCTCGTCGAGCATGGTCCCGGTGAGTTCATCGAATGGATCAGGGCAAAGGTCTGCGTCATAAGTGGCGGCAAGCGGCGACCCGGCATTCCCAAGCTCAGGAAAAAAGGCGAGTAGCGAAGCGGACCCAAGCACTAAGATGACTCGATCTTCAGCCAGTGCTTGGGCTGCACGGACGATATGTTGGAGAGCCGAGAGATTCACTTGATAGTGGGGATCGTTTGTTCACGGAAAGGCAGCCCGACGAACGGTGAGCATGACTTGAGGTTCTGGGCATCGTGATTCGGTGCGGCGAGGAACTGGATGAAATCATGCAGCGCGGCGGATGAACTCTGGGCGGTGTGGATCAGTCGTTGCCATTCTAATAAGGGAGCAGGATGGACACGACCTGCTGCAAGCCAGCGCCGACAATTCGCCAGTGGGATCGCCAAATCTTCTGGATGCGCGGCGAGGTGGCTTGCGATCCGCTGCCAGCGGACCGTGCGGTCTTCGCGACGAAAGTGGTGATCATCGGTCGTCATTGCGTAGGCCAGAATGCCAAGACTTGCGCTAAAAGCAATCGCCCTTCCGTGGAAGCCTCCCCTCAAGGAGTGGTGGACTCTGATCCGCCATGTCCATGGTAAGCTATTGAGTTGAGAGAATCGCTTTTCATTGTCCTCGCATGGGCTTGGGGATTCGGAGATCACCCCTCCTTGGGAAGAGGCTCCGCCGGGTCTTCGCTTCGATGTTCGATGTTCCCTAAGGTTTTTCCGTCACTTTTAGCCGGATGAATGCCTTGTCCGGGGGTGCGGGGTCGAGCTTCCAGCCGAGGGTGGAATTTCCTGCGGCGTCAGGAATCTCGGAGGTGAGGCGGAGGGACTGGGTGGACCACGAGTTGAGGTCGGTGGACCATTCCGGGTGGAGTGTGGCGGCGTCCGCACCGAGGCGGCGGGTGACGGAGAAGTTTCCGGTGGTGGTGTCGAATGTTGGCCGCGTCCCGCCGAGAGTGTAGCCTAGCAGGCTCTGGCCCGGTGTGCGGGAGATGGAATCGCTCACCCCTGGATTTCCCGTCGCGGTGGCACCCGGACGCCACGACTGCGGCGCTGCGGGGTCGCTGGGGTTGGTCAGCACCATGCTGCGGCCGCTCGCCGAGGCGGGCCATGGGAAGTTAGTGCCGTAAGTGAAGTCTAGCAGCGGGGAACCGTCGGCAGCCTCGAGCCGCAGACGTTCACCCGTTTTGGAGAGGCCGGTGTTGTTTTTAAAAATCCCGGCGATGGGTTTTCCCGTCCCGTAGAGGAGCTCGAATGCAGCGATGTCCTTCACCACGAGGATCCGTCCGCCGGGCGGCAAGTTTGTATTCGCTGAAAATTTAAAATCGATGCCCTCGGTGAACTGTGCGCCGCCGAGGTCGAGAGTAGTGGAAGTGCTGGTATTGAGCAGTTCGATGAATTCCGCAGTGCTATTTGGAAACTGCGGGAAACAGGAAATTTCTGAAACGACGAGGTCGGCCGCAGACGGTAGTGCGGTGCCGACCTGGTAGGTGGACTCGGACAGGGCACTCCATGTCGTGCCGTTGCGGGCGCGGAACCGCAGGGTGCGCTCGCCAATTCCAGTGAGAGTCAGCGGGGTGGCAGTCGTGGCACGAGTGGCGGTGAGCGAGAGATTCATACTCAGATCACTGCTGTTGTCATTCGCTTGATGGACCTCAATGCAAACGGTGTTCATGCCATTTTTCAGGAGCGCGGGCGAGATGGTAGAATTGCTGATCGTGTCCTCGATCGAATTACCACCTGTGTAGTAGTTGTAAGCGGGATTGATCGGGAGATTTCCGCCGATACGAGTGCCGTTCAGATAGACGGCGAAGGCGTCATCATATTCCACGCCGAGTTGGAGGCTGGTGATCTGGCTGACATTCGCCGCCGTGAAGGACCGGCGGAAATAGCAGGTCGCGGCTTTTTGGGTGCCTCCTTGGCTGGGATCGACATCCACGATCGGGATCACCGTCGCTTCGTCGCCATCGCCATAGCCGAGTTCTGCGGTGCCGGTGGGCCAAGAGCTGTCATTAAAGCCATCCGTGCGCCAGGTGCTGCCTAGGTCGCTACCATTCCCTTGGTATTTCCAGCCACTGGCTGAGAGAGGGATGAGTATTTCGTTATTAGTGTTAGTCGTGTAAACAAGTGCTGTGGATCGCAGTGCTCCGCCGACGGCGCGGGGATCACTACCATCTGCCATGTAGTAGAGCGTGGCTCCGGCAGGGCCTTGGACCGAAATTTGCACCCCGTTCGGCTGATGGCCGCCGTAGGGGTTGAGCGATGGGGCGTCGAGATTTGGATAGAGATTGTCGGCACGGAGTTTGGCGAGGATGATGGCAGTGCGTGGAGTTAGGTAGTCGAGGAGGTCGTTTTGAGCGCCGAGCCAATCCTGTTTGGTGTAAGCTATGGAGTTCGAATTGATCCCAGCATCGCCCCAGCGCGCACTTTCGGCGATGATGGAGGGCTCGACGTCAGCGGCGAGCTTGTTGATGCGGTTTTGCCAAGCGCTCGACGTGAGTTGACCGTCGTTGAACAGATGGCGGTGAATGCGGTCTGCCCAGCGCATCCGGTATTCTGCGTTTCCTACCAAGTCTTGGTGGAGGAACATGGGATTAGAAAACTCGAATTTTGACTCGTTTTCCCGGACAAATGGCCCGGTGCGGTCTTCGTTCACATCGAATAACGTATGCTCAGCGTCGTGGACGAAATAGACGAAACCCTTGCGCGGATTCCCCACTCGGCGGCGGCTGGCGAACCAGTTATTCGCCTTATCTTCACCGAAAAATGCCGAGGTGCAGCCGTCGAAGTTACCTGACCAGAAGGTGAGTAATAGGTAGTCGATGAGGTTTTCTGCATCGAGTAGCACCGGGTCGGTGGTGGGGGTGACGCCATCCGCTGCGAGGCCCATCATTTTAAAATAGTTCGCGTTAGAAGGGGACGCACGGTGGGCCTTGGCCTTGGTCCAGAGTTCCTGCCACGCGTCGAGATTGCCGTCGGTCACACCGGTGACCCAGTCGGCAGACGGTTCGCATTTCACGACATCGTAGTCGTCTTTATCGCCGCCGAGGTAGGCTTCGGAAAACGCGGCTTCGGTGCGTTCGTCGATGTCGTAAAGTCCCCAGTATTGGCCGTTGAGATAGAGATGGACGTAGCGGACATGGGAGCCGGGTTGGCCCATATCGATCAACGCTTGGCGGGATGATTCTTCGCGGAGAAAGGTGTTTTGATTATCGCCAAAGAAGGACCAAGCGTAGTTCTGGGCAGTCCGAAGGTCGAACTTGTCAAACTCTTGGGCGGCATCCCGACCGAAGAGCGGGTAGCGCAGCTTGGTCGAGCCATATTCCTCGCGGAAGAAGAACCGCAGCGAGTGTTTTGGATTAAATGTCACGCGCGAGTAGCCACCGCGGATCCGCAGGCCAGCGTCGATCTGGAATTCTCCAGTGCCATTCGGATGGACGGTGCTTGGCGGGTTGATCCATTCCATCGAGACGGGTCGTTCCCACGCGAAGCCACGGCCGTCAGGGTTAGAGTAAATTCCCTGTGAGCCGCCGATATCAAACAGATTTGAAAGGTCCGTGGAAACTGAGATCGAGGGGATGGCTAACAGCGCAGCCTTGACCGATGCTGCCCCGCCGATTTCTGGGTCGGTGTCGTTGACGATTTCCGGATCCATCCCGTAGTCCAGCACCTGATCGGTCCCGCTGGAGGCAGGCCAGCCGGGAGGTGGAGTGCCGGCGGGCGACTGAGTGAGTATATCGTTAGGAAATAAATAAGTCTGGGTATCTGCATTCGTCGGGCGCCAGCCGGCGAGCGTGGCGCGGGCACGGAGCACGGTGGTGGATGAAATGGCGAGTGGCGCGGTGTAAATGGTGCCGTTTGTATCACTAGGAGCCGAGCCGTTAGTGGTGTAGCGGATCACCGCACCGGGCGTGGTGCTAGTGATCGTGACGCTGATCGGCGAAGTGTAAAAACCCCGCTGGATGCTAAACTTGGTGTCCGCCACATTTCCTAACGAACTCGAAGTGCCGTTGATCCAGCCGGGAGTGGCAAGCCCGCCGCCATAGAATACCGGGGTGGCAGTGGCCTCCAAGTTGCCGACGATGATTTCTGGAGCGAGTAGAAACGTAGAGTCGGCAGTCGAGGAATTGAGGCCTTGGAGCGCGAGCAAGTTCGAGTTGCTAGTTAAAGATGAGAGTGCGCTAGTGACGTTAAATCCTTGGCGACTTAGAGTTTGGACATTGGTCCGCGCAGCCGTGGCCAGTGAGTTCCATGCGACTCCTGCGGGAGCATTCGCGGTGGCCACCGTGGTGCCATTGAGCCAAGCGACGAAGCCATCATTATACCGCATCACCAGAGAGGCCGTGGTGGCCGTGCTCGGGCTGGGGCCGGGAAATGGGATTCTCACGTAGGCATCTGCGCGACCTGCCATCGCCGTAGTTAGGTCCGTCCCCACGAGTCCACCCGCGCCGTCGAGCGTGGAGCTGGCCGCAAGCCCGCCGTTCGCCACATCCCCAACGAGGCGGAAAGCTGCTGCGTCGAACTGAGTGAAATCCCCCGGTGCGGCGAAAAATTCAAAGCAGTCGCCCCCCGTCGTGTTGAACATCAGGGCGCGGAATGTGTGGACCCCGGCGGTGAGAGTGATCTTGCCGAAGGAGTCTTGGGCACTGTGGAAACTGTCGTCACGCACGATTTCAGCACCGTCGATGAGGATTCGCCCGCCGTCATCCGAGTTGATCCCGAAGGTGTAAACGCCTGCCACCGGGATCGTGATGAAGCCGGTGGCCACTGCGACGTAATGGTTGCCGCCGCCGCCGGGGAGTAGCTGGTTCAAGCCATAATTTCCATCCGGGCCATCGCCGAGGAAATTAACGGTTTGGAAAACCGCAGTGGTGGATCGAGCGACGAGTGGGTCATTTGCCGGCCGGGCGATGAGGTTGAGGGCGTCCGTCAAGCCAGTGATCGCGCCGTTTTTTGAAACTTGGCGGACGGTGATCCCCGGCACGGTGATGCCAAATCCGAAGCCGCTCGGGCCGCTCGTCCAAGTGGTATCGGCGAATCCCGGTTGATTCCATGTCGCGGCCGGATTGGCGGCGTTGGTGGGGATCGCGTAGCGGCCAGTGGCGTTCGCAGCGAGCAGCTTGGTGGTGGTGAATCGCGCCCCGTAGGACTCATCCGCCGCTTGTGCTGGAAAATTCGGCGCGAAGGACTGCTCGGTGGTCGTGCCGTCTGGCCGCACCAGCGCGAGGAATTCGCCGGTTTTCGAAAGCGAGAAATTCGTATGCAGCGGCGCACCGGGCACCCGCCGGTTCTTGCCAGATGCCCAGACGATGAGGAACTCTCCGGGCTGCAAGGTGACTGCCGGAAACTGCCACTTCACTCGATTCGTCGCCGTGTCCGTGAGATACCAACCGCCCAGCGCGAATGCCGTGGAGTCCGGATTATGCACCTCGATCCAGTCGGAAAAATCTCCGTTTTCATCCTGAATCGTGGACTGATTATCCGCCATGAACTCACTCAATACCGGATTTCCCAAGACGGGCAGCGCCCATGACAAACCCAACGTAGCAATCACTAACCATCTCCGCATCGTCGAGATTATCCACCATACCCATCCACGCCAGCGCCAAAACTCCCGCTGCGAGCGATTTCTAAAATCTTCCCAAGCCTCACTTCCAGCCTAGAGTGCGCGCCACTCCATGGCATTTTCCCGCATCCTCACCCACCCCGGCGGCTCGCATAAGGACGAGTTTCTCGCATCCTGCCTGCTCCTCGCAGAAAACCCAGTCGCCATCGTCCGCCGCGAACCCACGGCTGAGGATCTAGCGGACCCTGCGACCGCTGTCATCGATGTGGGTCACGAACATGCGCCAGAACGGGGGAATTTCGATCACCACCAGTTCCCCAAAGACCATCCGCCCACCTGCGCGCTGAGTCTCGTTTTACAACATCTCGGAGTTTATCAAGATGCCCGGCAATTTTGCGACTGGCTGGAACCCGCAGAATGGTTCGACACGCGCGGCCCCATCGAGACCGCGCGGTGGCTCGGCATCACACGGGAAACCTTGTTTAAGCTGAACTCACCGATCGATACCACCCTGCTACGGCGCTTCGCAAATGCCACCGAGCTGCATCCCGGCCAGCCGCTGTGGGAAGTGATGAAATGGATCGGCGAGGATTTACTCAGTTATTTAAAAAACCTTCGCGCCCGCTTGAACTGCATCGCCCAAGTCGGAGAGATATGGGAAATCGAAACGGCCACGGGTCCGTTCAAGGCGCTATTCATGCCGCGCACCGAGCCGATGCCTGACGAGCCGTCGTCAGGGCTGGCGCGTTACATCGATGGCCATCCGGAGGGCAGCGAGATCGCCGCGCTCGTCTATCCGGATCGCCGGGGCGGTGGCTTCGGCCTCTCGCGGCACAACGACCACCCGCGCCTCGACTTCACCCGGATCGAGAAAGAGGAAGACGTCCACTTCGCCCATGCCCGTGGATTCGTGGCCAAGACCTCGGCGATAGACCCAGCGAGATTACGGAAACTGCTCGCACACTCTTGGATCTGACCCAGTTCCGGCACGGACACGCTGGAAACATGCTCTTGCGCGGTTCCGGCATCCGTGGGACTCGTAACGACCGCGTAGGCGGGATCTTCCTTTTTTACCCCATCCTCATGCGTGAAACTCTGATCGTCATCGGCTTAGTCGTGCTTGCCGCAGCCATGCGCTCCGCACGACTGAACCTCATGCGCAAGCTCGGGGCGCTGACGATGCTGGCGGCGAGTTCTTGTCTATTTTACTTCATCACCGGTAGTCCTTGGGGTGCAGCCTTTGGCGCGGCCTTGTGGTTCTTCCTGCCGTGGATCGAGCTCATCACCCGCATCCGGCGGATGCGGCTGCCGCTCGATAACCGCCTCAACCACCGCCAAATCCCGAATCCATCCTTCTTCCCAAATGCCACCGAGGCCGCCGCTGCCATGGAGGAAGCCGGCTTCGAACACGTCTCCGACTGCGGCTGGGAATGGGCCGGGATGCAGCAGTTCTTCCGGCTCTTCTGGCATCCAGAAGAGCGCGCCGTGGCTGCCGTCTGCCTCTGCGAGCAGAGCGATGTCGCATTCGCCTTCATCTCTATCACCTCCCACGACGCGGGTGGCGGCATCTGGCGGACGACGAATTTCCCCTTCGCACCCACCCTGCAATGCCCGCCTAACGTCAAATGGAACCACGTCCCCTGCGAGCGGAGCTGCTTCCACCAGATTTTAAAAGACCACCGGAAATACCTGAGCCGTGTGAACGTCACCCCGGATCAGCTCAGAATGCCAGACCCCGAGGAAATCACCGACTCCATCGAGCAAGAAATGCGCAAGCAGGTCGATCATAACCTCGCCGCCGGGATCATCTCCCTCACGGGCGATGGCCATTTCCAATACTCAAAACGCGGCCTGTTCTTCCTCTGGGGCCAGTTCATCAAGGACATGATCCGACTTTGCTAAATTCGCATCCCGGGCTCGTCTGTTCGCATCCCGGGTCCGTCTGTTCGCGTCTCGGGTTCGTCTGATCACATCCCGGGCTCGTCTGTCCGCATCCCGGGCTCGTCTGTCCGCATCCCGGGTTCGTCGGCTCGCATCCCGGGTTCGTCGGCTCGCATCCCGGGTTCGTCTGTGCGTATCCCGGGTTCGTCCGTTCACATCCGGGGTTCGTCTGATCACATCCCGGGTTCGTCTGTCTGCATCCCGGGTTCGTCTGATCACATCCCGGGTGATTCTGCCTACCAAAGATCTTCGATACGGAACCTCGGAACCGCTGCGTTGCCCCTCCGGAGTGAGGGATTTGCTCCTCCGAGCGCGGGATTTCTAAGAAAAAACAGCCTGCCACTGACCACCGTAGAATCAGGCACCCTAGCCTTAACCTGACGCGAATGCGACGGCCCCTTGACCCGGAACACTGCGGAACTACCCTCAGCGATGAATTTACCATCTTGTCTCCTCGGCCTTGGTCTTTTGCTGCTTGCTTCGTGTTCCAGCTTGCCGGTGCCCGGTCGGGCAGCGGGTGGTGGAACGAATGCCAGCGCGGTGGCGGTGCTCAAGCGATCTGCGGCGAAGACTGGGAATCCTTGGCAGCACTACCGGCAAGTGAAGGTCAGCTACTCGGGAGAATGGAGCAATCTAGCCACCCGCTTGCAACCGGTGCTCACGGACCCAGGATTCCGCCAAGGCTCTATCGAAACCTATCAGCCACGATCCGGGCGAGTGCGTCAACTTCACACCGGGCCGCAAGGGACCAAGCAAGTAACACGACAAGGCTCGAAAACCGCAGTGGTGGTAAATGGGAAGCTCTCTAGCGATAACGAGGTGACTGCCGCCGCCGGACTGGTGGCAGATGCTTATACCGCGTTCCTGTTCGGCCCGTCGTGGCTGGTAGGCCGAGGTAGTGAGTTCACGTTAGTGGCGCAGAAGCCACTCGGTGGGGAGGGTTGCACGCTGGTCGCCGGTAAGCTGAAGCCCGGAATCGGTTCACCGGCGGCGGATGATTTTATCGCTTGGATCGGTAACGACAGTGGACTGATGCGGCGGTTTCAATTTTCGCTCAACGCCCTGGATTCGACCCGTGGCGCGGACGTCGAGGTCACGTTTTTCGAGCACTGGAAAGCCGCCGACGGATCGATCTGGCCGGGGCATTTTGTCGAAATGATCGAGCGCCCTATACGAACCAAGGCCCACGACTGGCGGCTAACTGGACTATGGCTGGATGGGCGGAAAATGAGATGAGTTTAACCCTTCAGGGTATCTTCCTGCGGTGACAAGACGCCCTTCAGGACAAATTCTTTAAGGAGGGGTGATCTCCGAATCGCCCAAGCCCATGGGTGGACAAAGAAAAGCGATTCTCTCGATCCATTGGCTTCTCATGGACATGGCGGATCGGAGTCCACCACTCCTTGGTTCACTCGAATACTCAACGGCTTTGACCTGAAGAGTTAGGGCCGGACTCTCACGGCTACTGATGCAGGAAAATGTCGCCGTCGTTGGCATGAATGAGGTGATCGGTGCTGGTGAGTCCGGTCGCTCTGCTCTGTCGAGGCTCGTCGAAGCGGACGTGGATGCTAGCTCCTCCCGCCGGGTTGTGGATGACGGTCCCACTCGCGAACTCGCGCTCCCAGCCGCCGTCAGCACGTTTAACGCCCGGCCTGAGTGGACGGCCAAGACCTTTGTCCCAAAAGGCATACCAGTCGTGCAGATGATCTGGGGTGGGCAGATCATTGGGATCTGCAAATAGGCAGTATCCATCCGACTGCGTGAGGCTAAGTGTCGTCACCGCGCGCATCAGATGGAGGTCTAATCGCGATTGGTGAAACCACGTTTCCAAGCAATTGATCCGCGGCGCACGAAGCTTCTGCTCCGCCCAGCCCAGCGTCTCGGAAATCCGCTTCCAGTCATCCACGGATCGGGTGCGATAGCATTCCATGTAGAGGCCATTTACATACTCGGCCGTCTGCGGGATGGGCTGATCATTCGAGTTTACCAAGACCAGCGCCTCCTTGCCGATGCTTTCACGGATGCGCCGGATGAGGGTTAAACGGGACTCGTCGTCGGTCCACCAGTCGAGCATCACGCCGTCGAATACGCCGGTGTCCATGACGGCCTTCGCCCGTTTCGCGACTTGGATCTGCCAATCTGCCTGTGCCACATCGAGCAGCCGGTAGCCGCCCTCCGGCCAGCCGATGATGAACTTGCCGTCCGCGTCTCGCTGCCACCACGGGGCATCTTCCGGGAGAAATCCCTTCGGAGCATCGCGGTAACGGATCTCTGCGAGTAGGACCAACTGCGGATTTTTAGTGAGGAGAGTCGCGCGTTTTTCCCTCGCCTTGGCGATGTCCGCAGGGGCGAACTCAAATGCCATACCTTCACAAGTAGTTCCAGAATTCAGGCCCATCACCGAGGGGTGCAAGAACACCAAATCATGCAGGGCCTGCATCGTCGGAACATCTGCAGCGGCGGTGGGGGTGGCATCATTCCAAGCTTGGAATACGGATGGGAAACTCCGCTGTGATATTCGTTTCGTGAGGGAAGTGTCCTCTGCTGAAGCAACGGCTACGGTGAAAACGATGGCTTGGATGAGGCGAGTGATCATGGGGGGTGGTGGTGATAGTATAATTCCAGGTAGCGTGATATGTTTACCAAGTCGGCAGGGTGCCCACAAATCCTGACTCGCAAAACGGCGGGAGTCCGTTATTCATATTCCTATGACAGCAGGAATGATTTGACAAAAAAGCATTCGTTACGACCGGGGCGGTAAGCCGCTGGAAGTGGTCATTCCTTACGAAGAATTCGTGGATTTCATTGAGCTTAACGGACTCGATCTCACCAAAGATGAAAAAGACAGCATCCGCGAAGCGAAAGCCGACCGCGATGCGGGCCGGATGGAAAATTTTGTGAGTCTTGAAGATCTCGAAAAGGAATTGGGAATCTGATGCGGGCCATCGTTTTCCATCGCCGCGCTGCCAGCTACCTCAGCCGAATGCCGCATGACCGAGCTGCCCGAGCTGCCCGATGCGCTCGTGGAAATCGCTGGGCTGGAGAACGTCGCAAGCTACTCAGGGATCAAGCAAATGAGTGGAGGCATGGCAGGCTGGTCTCGGCTCAGAATCGGGAACTATCGGGCGATCATGTAGGTGGCCAGAACCGAGACCGGAGAAGTGCTGTTTGTCGATGCCATCGGCCCACGTGGTGATATTGATAAGGGCTGAACATATGCCATCTCTGGAGTCCCGATGAGTCGCTATGGCCACTGAGCTTATGCTGGCAACAGTCCCGTTCCGGGTGTCGGGTGGGTGAATGGATGTCCTCGGTTTACACGGTTTTTTGGCGGTGGAGTGCGGGATCGATGGTTCGGAGGAGGGCGGTGCGGTTCCGGAGGGTGGGGAGGAAGTTGAGGAGGCGGTCGATCTCGGCGGCGGGGTTTTGGAGGAGTTCGCGGTGCTGGAGGGTGAGGAGCTGGGTGTGGGGGCGGTGGGCGAGGAGGGTGCGGGTGGCGGCGATTTGGTTTTGCCAAGCACTGGCGAGGAGGGCGGGGTCGGCGGGTTGGGCCTTGCCGGCGCGGGTGAGCATGGCGGCTTGGGAAGCAAGGACTTCGGCAAGTGGGCGCTCGATGAGGATGACTTTGAGCGGGAGGCTGGTGGGGATGTAGGGGAGGAGCGGGCTGATGATTTTGATGGCTTGGCCGTGGTGGGCGGGGAGCCATGTGGCGTCACTCATCAGCGATTTCACCGGAGAGTATTCGAAGTAGCCGTGGGGGTTGTCAGGATCCGGCGGGCGGAGGGAATCGGTGAGGATGGGGTGGCCACCGGCATGGAGGAGGCTCATGACGAGCGAGGTGCCGGAGCGGGGAAGGCCGGTGACGATGATGAGGGGAGCGGCGGATTCCGGTGGGGTCATTGGAGATGGGAGAGAAGAGGTTTTAACCGCTAAGTGCCGAGGGAAGAAGGGTGCATTGAGGTTTTAAAGTCTGAAACCTTGTCTTCCTTGGCGGCCTTCTCTTTTTCAGGAATCTGGCCAGCTTTGGAGCGCGGTGCGGGCTTCTGTGAAGTTTGGGGCTTGGAGCAGCGCTTGGAGGCAGGAGGCTCGGGCGCGGGGGTATTCTCCTAGGGCGGCGAGGGCCTGGGCCATGATCCAGTGGAGTGGCGGGTTCCAGAAAATTTGCTGGAGGCTAAGCACAGCATGGTCGAGCGACTGGGCGGGATCCTCAATTTTCAGGAAACAAGCGGCCAGCCCGGCATGGGCCATGGGGTGTCCGGGGTGGAGGGTGAGAGCACTTTGATAGTGCTGGAGGGCGGCGTCCGTCTGGCCGGACCGCAGCGCGAGTTCGCCGACAGCACACGCAATGGCCGGATCGTCCGGGCGGGCGGTGCGGGCCGCATCAAGGCAGCGGCTGGCGCTTACTGAATCGCCGGTGACGAAGTGGGCAGAAGCAGCGGCGAGGTCGAAGGTGGGCCCGCTGAGGCCCGCGGCTTTGAGCCGGGAAAGGTGGGTCAGGATTTCCGTAGGGCGGTGGAGTGCTTGCAGGCATTCCAAGCGGGCTAATTCGTAGCGCGGCAGCAGTGGGATCTCAGCGCAGAGTTTTTCCAAAAGTGGTAGTGCATGGGTGGGGCGGTGGTGGTGCAGGTGGACGCAGGCTAGATTAAACTGGGCCTCCTGCACCGCTTGCACAGCGGCTTGTGCTCCGGTCAGACTGGAGGCGGCAAGGTAGCCGAGGTCCACCAACTGCCGGAGGGCGGTCGCGCGCTCGAGGACCGGGGCGATGCTGTCAGCAGTGGTTCGGGTAGGGTGCGTCGGTGGGGTGATGGGAAGTCGCGGCAGCAAATAGGGTGCTCCGGTAAAGGCGCGCTGCAGCACGGCACCGGGTAAATCCTGCGCGGCTCGTAGCCGGAAGCAGTGCAGAACGGTGGGCAGAATGTCCAATAAAGTCGCGCCATGCAGCCGCACTCCGGCGGCGATGCCCGGGCCGTGCATGGCGAGCACGCCAAGCGGGCGGTGCCAGTCTGCCCCTGACTCCGCGATGCCGAGGCCGGCGGGCGGCGACCACGGTGGGCGGGCGGGACCACTCTGGAAGCCATGATCAGAGAGCAGAATCACCTGCGTTTCCGGCCCGGCGATTTCGAGTAAGGCACCCAGCATCGCATCGTGGAAGGCATACATGGCATCCACTACGCCGCCGTAGCGGGCCATGTCCGCGGGGTCCACGCCTGCCATGAGCGGCGGGCGGTAGGACATGAAATCATGACCCACACGGTCGAGAGTTTCGTAGTAAACTGCCGCAAAATCCCAGTCCTCTGCGGCGAGAATCTGGGTCGCAAGAGAGTGGATGCTGGCACATCGGGCGTAATGCCTAGCCAGCATTTCCGGCCGGGCATCTGCGGTGAGATCGATCCGTGAAACGTCAGGAATGAAGTCCCGCAGGTCTTCTGGCGCGAGTTCGCAGGGGTGGAAACAGGCTTCTGCCAAATGCGCGGTAGCATAGCCAGGAGGATGGACCAAATCGTCCGTGGGCGGCGAAATTCCGTCCAAATGACTGGCCAGTCCATCAAGGATACGTTCGGAAACAATGACGCCGGGGATTGCTTCTGGCGGATCCGAAACCGGCCATGCGACGACACAGGAACGCAGGCCTTCGTCTGCTAGTAAGGTCCACACCGCAGGGCTGAGGCGGCTGGTGCTGCGGGAGGGCACCACGCCATCGCCAGTCGCGCTGGGTTCCACAAACCCCAAGATGCCGTGGCGGTCGGCGGTGTAGCCAGTGGCCACAGACGTCCACAGCATCGGCGTCAGGCAAGGCCGCAGAGTCGCAAGATTCCCGGCTGCACCCTCACTCACCAACTTGGCGAGATGGGGCATCCGCCCCGCCTTGATGAGAGGCGTGGCGACTTCCCAATCCGCGCCATCCCAGCCGATGACCAAGACGCGACGGCGTGGTTTCTCGGGTGCTGGCATCAGGGAAATCGGCTACCGAGGCGGTAGTTGGCTGTGCTGCTGAGGAAGTCAGGCAGCGGTCCGGCGGCGACGTAGCAGGGCGAGGCCAGCAGCACCAGCAGCAAGTAGTGAAGAGGTCGGTTCCGGGACGGCTCCTACAACAATACCCACGCCGGCTACTGATTCGTAGTAGACGTTCGTGATAGCTCGAGTGCCAGTAGCGGGCGTGTCTCCAAGTACCATAACACCCCATCCGTAGTGAACTAAGCTGTCACCTTCATCAAAGAATTGAAACCCAAAATAGTTATCAACACCCGATAGTTTCCACTCGCCAGCTGCGGGACCGATGACGACGTCATCACCGGCGCCGGCGGGTGCGTAGGTGCCAGAAGAACCCACAAGCATACCTACGTCGAGATTACCGGCTCTGGCTGATGGCGAACTTGGGTAGACCAGTAGGGCACCCACAGGGATATTACCTTGACTCCACCACTGCAGGGTGCCGCCCCCATAGGGGTCGAAATCCCAACCCGGGGTGGCACCGCCGGTTGACCCACTTGCGCCGTTGAGCACATTCAAATAAATTCCGTCGGTGGTGTAAGGAACATTTAACGGAGTCGCTGGAGAAATCCCCGGCGTCGCGACGATAGCAGCGTCCGCCGTGGCGGGTAGCAGTACAAATGCGCCAGCACCACAAAGCGACGTGGCAAGCAGAAGCTGTGAAGCCTCGCGGAGATTGTGAGACGCTGGGGCGCGGAAAGAAGATTGGCCGAGAGAGGATGGGATTTTCACGAGGAGAACGGGTTTAAGGGTAGGGGTTATTTTTTTGCAGGTTCCTGAAACCATATTGAGGAAATTTTTTTGCAAGTTTTATTTAGAGCAGGGCAAACGCTCCGTATTTTGAACGGGCTTTTCCGCGATATTTATCGTCTTATCTCACGCGATTCACTCGCTTTTTAGTTCCCCGACGGTGGGGGACTCTAAGCTCAAGAAAATGTGGGATGAGGTCTAGGTAAAAATCTGCAAATTTAGCACATCAAAGTGCGTGAAAGTCGCACCATTCTAAGATGATACTATTTCTTGATTGGCGATAGATAATTACTATAAAGGTACTTCACTTAGCTTTAGATGGCTAATTCAGTAAATAACTCCTTCGGTTACACAGCCGTCCCACAGGGAGGCATACCTTGTGTAGAAAAAGCGGGCTGGTGTTGAGTTGAAATCCCTGCCACTCGGTAGGGTGTTATGAACCACAC
>JAYUHS010000031.1:0-39827 GCA_043766715.1 Luteolibacter sp. | reverse complement strand
AAGCTGCCGGGCTAACGGCATGTGATTCATTAGCCCGACTCACCGATCAATCCGAAGCTAGGCTGTGGTCCGAACTGCTTGTGCTGAAGAAATCTCTTCAGCCATTCGATGGCGGGTTCATCATGGGTTCCGCAGGAGGGTCGCGGCGAATGATGAGTATTCTGGGCAGAATGCATTGAGATTCAAAGTGATTCAAAATCGAAAATAATCCCAATTCTTCTGCAGTTTTTTGCGGGCGGCGGCGTTTTAATGCGCAGCTACTGCCTAGCCCCCTAACCGTTATTTTATGAAAAACCAAATTCTCTCCATCGCCGTTGCGGCCGTTAGTCTTATCTCCAGTGTTTCGGCTGCCGCGCTCAAGGCAGGGGACACGGCACCGAAGGTCCAAGTCGCCAGTTGGGCGCAAGGCAGCGGCGTTAAGGAATTCGAGGGCGACAAGGTTTACATCGTCGAGTTCTGGGCGACTTGGTGCGGCCCTTGCGTCGAAGTCATTCCGCATCTGAATGAAATTTACAAAAAAAACAAGGCCAAGGGGCTGGTGGTGATCGGCTCGAATGTGGGCGAGGACGCCGCCACCGTGTCCACCTTCGTGAAGAGCATGGCCGGGAAAATGACCTACAACGTGGCGGTGGATGATCCGAAAGGAGGTGGCTGGATGAATACCCACTGGCTCACTGCGGCGGAGCAAAACGGCATCCCTTGTGCATTCGTGGTAAATAAGAAGGGCAAGATCGCTTTCATCGGCCACCCGATGGAATTGAAGGAATCTCTCTTGGCGAGCTTACTCGCCGAGCCTTCCACCAAGGTTGCGGAAGGTCCGGAAGCACCGGCAGCAGACGCGCCACCGAGTGCCAAGGCGCTTGAACTTTCCGCCCGCGCCCAAGCCCAGATCCGGGACGGTAAACTCGGCGAGGCTGAGTCCACCTTGGGCGAACTCCAAGGCGCACTCTCGGGAAATCACGGCTACATCGGCGGCTTGTTGGAGCTGGATTTACTCCTCGCGAAAAATCAGCCCGCTGATGCGATAGGTCTCTCCAAATTGCTCACTGAGGACTACGCGAAAAAACCTGCGGTGCTCGCGTCCGTGGCTGCCCACCTGATTTCCCAGCCCAATGCCTCGTCGGCATTGCAAGCGGCGGCGGAAAAAATCGCCGCTCCGCTGAGCACTTCCGGCGGTGAAGCACAAGCTTCCGCGCTGGCCACTCTAGCCCGCATCGCCCTTCTCAAGAGCGATAAGATTCCGGCAGTGGAGCCCAAACCCTAACCATAATTACACGTTTTTTTTCCCATGACTGATTCTAAAACCCATTTTGTTCAGGCCGTGCGCGATCGCGTCGGCGAAGTAGTCGTCGGCCAAGATGTGGTCGTGGAACGGATGATGATTGCCCTGCTGACGGGCGGTCACTTGCTATTGTTAGGCGTGCCGGGCACTGCGAAAACTCTGCTGGTGAACGCGGTGGCGAAGGCGGTCGATCTCCAATTCAGCCGCGTCCAGTTCACCATCGACATGCTGCCATCCGACATCATCGGCTCGGAGTTACTTGATCAGGCGACGGGAAAATTCCGCACTCACCAAGGCCCGGTGTTTACGAATCTACTGCTAGCGGACGAAATCAACCGCGCCGCGCCGAAGGTCCAGAGCGCGCTGCTCGAAGCGATGCAGGAGCGCAAGGTCACCATCGGCAATGCCTCGTATTCCCTGCCGATGCCGTTCTTGGTCATCGCCACGCAGAACCCGATTGAGCAGGCCGGCACCTTCGAGCTGCCGGAAGCGCAGCTCGACCGCTTCATGCTCTGCCACCGCATCAGCTACCCGACGGCCGAGCAGGAGGAGGAAGTGCTCCGCCGCCAGTTAAAAATGGGGCTGAAACGGGTGGAAGGCGGCGCAATGCCGAAGACTGCCTTCGACATGATCGGCGGCGAGCCGGTCTGCCGCTTGGAGGAACTGGTCGCAGCGATGAGCGATGTCCAAGCCGTCCACGTTAGCGAAGTTTTCATGAAACATTGCGTCGAACTGGTGAGGCTCACTCGCAGTCATCCATCGATCGAAATGGGCTGTTCGCCGCGGGCTGGGCTGTCGATCGTCCAAGCGGCGAGAGCGCGGGCATTCGTCAATCAACGCGACTACGTCATCCCGGAAGATTTATTTGAGCTGGCGGAAGACGTCGTGCTGCACCGCATCCGCTTGAGCTACGAGGCGCTGGCAGAAGGCCGCAAGCCAGAGCAGGTGCTTGAGGAACTGCTCCAGAAACTCGGATGAAAACCGGGACTCTCTCACACGATCCGCTAGATGCGCGGCAGTTCGAAATTGCGATCACGCGGCTGGCGAATGCGCTGACTTACGGCCAGGAAAGCTCTCCCTTTCTCGGCTCCGGGATGGAGTATGTGCAGTCGCGGCTCTATCAGGCGGGTGATCCGGCGAAGTTTATCGACTGGCGGATGACCGGCCGCACCGGGCGCTTTCATGTGAAGGAATACGAGGCTCCGAAGCAAATGCCGGTTTATTTGTTAGTCGATACTTCAGCCTCGATGACGGTGAGTTCGCTGAAATTAAGCAAGTATGCTTGGGCCGTCCAAATCGCCGGTGGCATCGCGCTGGCGGCAGTAGAGCACATGAATCCCGTCGGCCTGATGGCGGTGGGCGACCGCACGCTGCATCAAACGCCGGCCCTATCACGCGGCACGATTCTGCAATGGCTGCACCAGCTCCGGCACTATCATTTCACGGAGGGAACCACGCTGGGGAAACGGCTGCGCGAGCTCATCCCACGCGTCGAGCAGCGTTGCTTGTTCATCGTCATCAGCGATTTGCACGATCCCGATGCGCTGCCCGCGATCAAACTGATGGCGCAAAATCACGACTGCGCGGTGCTGCATCTGGAGGATCCCGCCGAGCGCGGTGGCCTGCGCGGCGGTATCTTACGAGGAGTGGAGGCGGAGTCTGGGAAGGAATTTGTAGCAGGCGGAAAAACTGAGTTTTTCCTCGGCGAGGGCGCTAAATCACTGACGCAAGCCGGGGTGGATTATCTCAAGCTGCCGACGGACGAGCCGATCCAGTCGAAGCTACGGCATTTCCTCAAAAACCGTAGTTCAAGGAGGAACGCATGAAATTAAAATTTCTCGCGATGATTTTCCTAACGAGTGCGCCGCTCGCGATGGCTGAGAAAGGCATCGGCTTGGAAAACGACATTCAGATCACGCTGGATCGGGCGGATTACCAATCGAGGCCGATGGATGATCGCACGCCGTTGATTCTACGGTTAGATCAAGTCAAGCCTGCGCCAAACGGCCGATTTACCTATCAATTTCACTACATCAGCTTCGAGCCGGGTTCGTATAAACTCGCCGACTACTTAATCCATCTGGACGGCACGCCTGCGAGCGATCTGGGCGAGACGCCGATTGAGATCAAATCCATCCTGCCGCCCGATTTCCAAGGTCAGCTCAATCCATTTTCGCCGCAGCCATTTCCCGCGCTCGGCGGCTACCGCATGGTCCTCGGCGGGCTGGGGGGCTTGTGGCTGTGCGGACTGCCAGCGTTGATTTGGCTGGGTCGGAAAAAGGTAGAGTTGGCCGTGGCGGAAGAAATCATCCCCACGCCGAGTTATGCCGAGCGGATGCAGCCATTGGTAGAAGCTGCGGCAGCGGGAAACCTAACGGCCACCGGTCAAGCCACGCTGGAGCGACTGCTCACCGGTTTCTGGCGTGAGAAAATCGCCCGACCCGAACAACGGATGGGCGAGGCACTCACCGCGCTCAAAGCGCATCCAGAAGCAGGGTCGCTGCTGCGGGCCTTGGAGCGCTGGCTGCATCAACCAAACGGCGCATCGCGGACGGAAATCGAGAAATTACTCGCACCCTACCGTCAGCCTGCCACCGCCGTGGCAAAGGAGGTGAGCGCGTGAGCTTCCATCAGCCACAGTGGTTATGGCTGCTCGCGCTGCCGGTTTTATGGGGCTACTGGCAGTGGGTCCGCCGTGGCCACCCGGTGGTTTTACCTTTCGATCACGGTCAGCAAGGCGGCGGGAAATCCCTGCGGTTTCTCACCAATCTCGCCGGCACTCTGCCCGCGCTGCTCCTCACCGTGGCGGTGCTGATGCTCGCCGGGCCGCGCAAAACCGCGCCGCCTCAGGACGAGCGAGTGATGAACAACATCCTGCTGTGCGTGGATGTTTCCGGCTCGATGAATGCCTCCTTTGGCAGGGGCACGCGCTTCGAGGCGGCGGTCAAGTCCGCTCGCGAGTTTTGTAATTTCCGCAAGGGCGATGCCTTCGGCCTCACGATCTTCGGTGCCGAATATATCCACTGGGTGCCACCGACTAAAGACGTCTCCGCCGTCGCAAATGCGATGGAATACATCCGCCCTAACAACATGCCGCCGTGGATGGGCGGGACGCTGATCGCCAACGCACTCCACGGCTGCAAGGAACAACTCGTCCGCACCGAGCAGGGCGACCGTGCGGTGATTCTCATCACCGACGGCGATAGCAGCGACTTCGCAAACGGCGGCGACCGGCGTGCGGCGGAGGAACTCGCGGCGGCTAACATCCGCGTCTTCATCATCTTGATCGGCGGGGATACCGGATCGGGCGGCGTGGACACCATCGCCGCTGGCACCGGTGGTAAGGTATTTAAAGCAGGCGACCCGTCGGCCTTGGATGGCGTTTTTCGGGAAATCGACCAGATGCAGAAGGCTCGTTTCAAGCAAGTCACTGCCGACTGGGTGGACAACTACACCGGTCTCTCCATCACCGGGCTGCTTGCGACTGGTCTGTATTTGCTATCGCTGTTAGGCCTTCGATACACTCCATGGTAAATTTGCATGACCGTTGAAATTCTCCAATCCTACGCCATCTGGGCCGCACTCGTCGCCGCCGGGCTGACGCTGCTCGGCGAGTGGCTGCACGCGCGCCGAGTCGGGCGAGTCAGTGCGCTTGCCTTCGGCCCGGTTGGGCGGGCGCGGCGCTGGACGCTCGTCGCTCCGGTCATCCGGGTGATCGCCCTGAGCGGCCTCGCTTGGTCGCTCGTCACCCTCATTTCCTTCAACAACTTCGTCCGGGATCGCGATTCCAAAGCTCACGCCAAGCGCCATCTAATGGTGCTGCTCGACGTTTCTCCATCGATGATGCTGAAGGACGCTGGCGAGAGTGGGGCTGAAATGCGGACCACCCGAGCTTCTGCGGTGCTCAAGTCCGTGCTCGACCGTGTCCCCGGCGACCATCTTCGCTTCACTGCCGCCGGTTTCTACACGGAAACCCGCCTGCTGGTGGACGACTGCAAGGACCGCGAGCTGGTCCTCCACCTCGCAGGCGGCACCCCATTTCACATCACCTACGAGCCGGGAAAAACCGATTTACTCAAGTCGCTCAACCAAGCCGGAGAAATCATGAAAGACTGGGAGCGGAAATCCACCACCCTGCTCGTGATTTCCGACGGCGACAGCGTGCCACCGGCCGGTCTCAAGCCGATGCCGTCCGCCGTTTCCCAGGTCATCTTCGCCGGAGTCGGCGATCCCAGTCACGGCAGTTTCATCGACGGTCATAATTCCCGCCAAGACACCGCCACCCTGTCGCAACTCGCCCACCGTCTCAATGGCCGCTTTTTCGACTGCAATGTCCGCCACATCCCCAGCGACGCTCTCACCAAGCTCAAGGCTGAGGATCCCTCCGACGCGAAATGGAAAACGGATCGGCGGATCCTCGCACTCATCACCCTCGTCACGTCCAGCGTCCTGCTGTGCCTCCTACCACTACTGCTAGAATACCTCGGTAGTGCATGGCGACCGCGTCGCTTCGCGGCGAAATCCCTCACTCCTCGCCTGACTTCATGAGAAAAATCCTCGTTCTCCTATGGCTTTTGCTGCCGCTGCCGGTCGTCGTGCTGCACTACGGTCGCGGCCAGCAGTGGCTCGCGCGTGACCATGCCGGAGATTTCATCAAACAAGCCCAAGCGGCCGAAAAAACGGGCGACTGGAAACAAGCAGACGAGTGCTACCGGAATGCAGACCATGCCACAGGCCCGGAAAATCGTGAGCTGAAATTGCGGCTCGCGCTGGCCCGCGTCCGCACCCGTTTCCACCTCGGCGAGGCAGTGGCCGCCATCGACGGTGCGGACCGACTACTCGATGACTCTGCCATGGCCACCATGCCGTTGGCCTTTCAAAACGAAGCCCGCGCGCTGGCCGGACGCATTCACTACTACGCAGGCTGGGTCATGCGGTTAGAAGGAGCCAAGCGCGAACTATGGATGGAGGAAGCCGAGCTTTCCCGGCAAAATTACCGCCTGCTATCCGAGCAATCCGGCGGCTCAAGCGCCGATCAAAGTGTCAAGCAACGCGAAGATCTGGAAGCCGCAGTCCAGCTCCAGCGCCTGAGTTTCACCGAACTGATTGCCCGCCCTTTACCCAAAGAAGGCCAGTCCATGAGTGGCCAAGGACTCAGCGAACAAATGGCCAAGCGCCGTGGAAATCGCGGGAAAAATCCTGGCAAAAACAAAGGCAACAAACCCGGCAAAGACGGCGGCCTAGAGCGCTTCGAACCCGGCTCCGGCTCCTAATTTTAACGAACGAACAACCATCCACTTTCATGAAATCTCCACTCCACTTCCCACTCTTCCGCAGTCCGGCCTACCTTCTAGTCTGTCTCATGACCGTCATGGCTCTGCCAGTCCATGCCGATGATGACGAAGAAAATCCAAAACCTGCCGCCGCCCCGGCGAAAGCAGGCCCGGAACCCACCTCGGAGCTGGGTAAGGAACTCGTCAAAGCGAAATTCAAACGCTCTGGCAAAGCCCTGCTCGCAGCGACCAAGGCCCAGCGGAAGGACACGCCGCCCACCGCGATTGAGGAGTTTCAAATGTCGGTGATGCTCGGTGACTGGACCGCCGTCGCCAAGACGCTCTCCGAACTGCCGCCTGCGGACGCCGTCGCGGCATACACGGTGTTGCTGGATTCGCTCGCCGAAGAGTCGGTTTCCGTCGGCACCATTTTAAAAAATCCGGAAAACATCGAGGAGGAAGATCCAAACGAGCAACGCCAGCGATTGCGAAAAGAGCGGGAAGAACTCGAGAAACAGCCCGCGCCACTCCTCAGCGAGGATTTCTACTCACTGATCAATGCCAGTCCCGGAAACCTGCGTGAGGAAAATATCCCAGCCCTCACCAAGCTCGCCAAGACCGCCCTCGGCGAAAGTGGCCGGGCGACCTTAGTCGAGCGGATGAAGACGGAGTGGAAAGGCTTCGGCAGCGCGACTCCTGAGGGAAGAAAACTCGCCGCACTCCTGCTTTCTTCCATCGGCTGGATCCGCGATGCCACACCGTTTTTACCGCTGAAAAGCGAGGAATGGGCGGAGGCGGACACCACTCAGCTCGTCTTCGCCATGGAGTATTTCACCCAGACTGGCATCGCCGAGCATGACGAACGCCAGCTTCTCAAAGCCGCAGATATTTCCGCACTCCTGATGAAGACCGCGCGCTTTGGGAACTACACCCGCCCGCAGTTCCGGCTCGCCATGGACCGCCTCGTCCAACTACTGCCCGTGCTCGAGCCAGCGCTCGCCCAGAAGCTCATCCGCGAGCAGCTTTTCACCCAGACGGCCACCCTTTCCGAGCTCATCAGCATCCTCGGTGAGCTCGGCCAGACCACCGCCAGCGGCACGGATATGCCCGCCCGCTCCGCCAGCCTCGGCACTCAATATTTGATTCTTCAGGCACTGGTTGAAAAACCCGACCAGCTCCCGCCAAACGTCGCCGTGCTCGTGATGAACTGGCTGAACGAAGCAGAGACCTGCTACCGCGCTGGCGGAGTCGTCGCCACGGAAATGTCCCAAGCCGACCGCCTGATGATGCAGCGCTACGGCATCGAGGGCGCAGGAAAACCCCCGACACTCCCCACCGATGAGATCCTCGCCCATGCGCCGCCCCAAGAATTGATCTCACGGCTCAACCCCGGCCTCGCCCAACGCGTCCAACTCACCCTCGTAAAAATCGGCATTCTCAAGCCGGGTGACATTGATCTCACACGCCTGAAAGCCTACCTCAAAACCTACCCCGGCCTCGAGCGCGAGGTCTGCCAAGACGTGATTTCCGGCTGGTCTTCCCAGCGCACCAAGCCAGCGGAAAACCCGCAACTGAAACAGATGCGCGCCTACGGATATCCCATCCCACAGCAACTCATACAGCAAGGCGGCGGCATCCCACTCACCCGGCTCCGCCAAAACCAGAACATCCAGCAATTCAAAAATCTCCTCACCGAGCTACGCAAAATTTCGCCCCAGCCGCTCGATCCCGCACTCATCGTCCAAGCGTTCATGACCCTCCACAGCGGGGCAGAAGTCTATCGCATGGAAGACATCGAGGCCATCTTCGGCCCGCCCGAGAAAATGGTCCGCAAGGAGCTCCTCGAACTACTATCCGGCATGCGCGCTCGCCTCGGCCAAGAATGGCGCGACACCAAGACCCAGCAACAAGGCCCCACCAACCGCACCGAAGAAGAGGCCAAGGACGAAGTCTCACGTGGCTACCGCACCGCCATGGAACTCGCCAAGCGCGGCATCCTCGCAGAAGACGCGGATTGGGCCTCCTTCATCACTCGAGGTCAGCTATTTTACGATGCCTCCCAGTATGAATTCAAACGCCAAGTGAAGCTCACGGACTACGTCAGTCTGCGCGACGAGGCCTTCGCCAGCTTTAAGAAAGCCACGGAAATTTACGCCGCCAAGGTCCCCTCTCTCCCGAAAGGCCAGTGGACCATCGAGCCCTATCAATCTTGGTTCTTCGTCATGCTCGGGGCCAGTGATCTCGCCCAGCTCACCAGCAATACCGCCCGCACCGATCCCGGCCTCAAGTCCATCGGCGACGCCCTCCGCGCCATGCCTGGCGACGCCGCAGAAAAGCACTTAGAGCTATTCGCCAAGATGCTCGGCGAGGTATTTCCCCGCGTCCCGCCCAATGTCCGCCAGCTCTTCCTCGGCTCCGGTCTCAGCATCATCGGCACGGAACACCCCGCCGCCGCCAGCGTCACCAAGTCGCTGGACTACTACAAGGAACTGCTCAACGAAATCCAGCTCCGCATTAAAATCGACGGCCCGTCGCAAGTCGGTCACAGCCAAGTCTTCGGCACCTTCGTCTCCCTAGAAACGTCCCGCCAGCTCCTCCGCGAGAGCGGCGGCTTCAGCAAGTATCTTCAAAACAAAACTGCCTCATCGCAGCAAATGATGATGATGGGAGGAGGTGGCGGTGAAGAGAAAGACCTCCGCGATGATTTCACCAAAAACCTCCACGCCGCGCTCGATGAAACCTTCGAGGTCGTCTCCATCACCTTCCATGACGCCGCCGTCAAAACCATCGAACTCCCGCGCGAAGGCTGGGTAGAAACCCCGCTCGCCTACATGGTCCTACGGGCAAAAAATGCAGCCGTGGACCGCATCCCATCGTTCCAGATCGACATGGATTTCCTCGACCAGCCCGGCCAAGTCGTCCTGCCCGTCATGTCCCAAGTCGAGCCGCTCGATGCCAAGGACACCACCGTCACGAACCGCCCCTGCACCGACCTCAAGCTCACTCTCACCATGGACGAGCGCGAGTGGAAGGACGGCAAGATCGCCATGGAAATCCGAGCCACCGGCCAAGGCGTCATCCCGAATTTAGACAGCCTCCTCGGCTGCCCACGCGACGGTTTCAGCCTCGAAACGGTCGATAGCAGCCTCGCCATCTCCCAGTTCGTCAGCGATGGCAAACAACGCCTCCCCCAAGCCGACCGCAACTGGCAGCTCACCTACACTCGCAAGCCAGACCTCAAGGGCGACGTCCAATTTGCCTTCCCCCAGCTCAAGTCTGGAGTCGTCCCTACCGCCATCGAGTATAAGCACTACCAAGACGCAGACCTCGTCACCCTCACTGCCGCCCAAGCCACGACCGGCATCAAGCTGGCCAACCCATTTGGTAATGGCCTCCGCAACACCCTCCTCATCTGCCTGCTGCTCGCCGCCATCGCCGCCGTGATCGTATTTTTCCGCAGGAAAAAAACCACCCGCAGCGAGGACTCCGACAGTCTCGCCATCCCCCGTAATCTCACGCCCTTCACCACCGTCGCCTACCTCCGCCGCCTCCGCACCGCCTCCGCCTTATCCACCAGCGAGCAAGCCGCACTCACCCAGCAGATCACCGAGATCGAAGCCACCTGCTTCCGCCGCGAGCCCGCCACCACCCTCGACTTCCCCGCCCTCATCCAAAAGTGGCGGGAAATCGCCCAGCGCTCCACCGCCACTATCAGCTAGCCGTTTCCTATCCACCACCCGTTGGCTTGGCGGGCCGTATTTTCCAGCCGACTTCGACCGCAAAAAGGGCCGCAGAATCACCGCTCAAGCCAATCGTCCACTCATGGAGTCGAGGGACGCCCCGGACGCTTCCGAACAACGGAGGAGACAAACGCTCCTCCAGTCGTCATCGACGTTTTGTTTGGACGCGTTTGTTGATGAGTAATGCTTTGCTGGTCTTGCCGTCGCATCGCGTCGGCGATGATGCGGTGCAGGTCGAATTCAAACCTCGCCGCTAAGGTCTCTCTGGTTTCGCGGACTTCCTGAATGATTGGGTTATTCATAACGATGCTGTTAGTAGAGCTTCAGGTGTGCAAATGATGGGGATACTAAGGTCGTGATAGCGGCAATACTCGACGAGCTCTTTTTGAAGAACAGGATTAGCAAGATGCTTGCAGTTCCAAGTGAGCAGGTAGTCCACCCGATGTAAAATACAGATCGCCAGATGAGAGGCATCCATGACTGCTTTGGCTGGCAGTCGGAGCAGACGAACCAAGTTCTCAGCTAGAGGCTCAATTTCTGGAATCACCGTTAACTGCGGGATGCCTTGTAAAAAGACCATCCGCCTCTCCGCAGCAGAGGCGTCCCCACCCGACGCCTCATCTACCGTGAAAATGGATGTGTAGAGACGAAAGCGGTTGCGCTCGCTGGCCCACCACTGGTGAGTCACCTGTTGATCGGCAGCGATCGACTCCTGACTACTCGGGTGTGCGCCCATACAGCTGGGGATCGTCGTTTCGATGTAAATCGTCTGCATCAATCCAAAGGTATGCACCCAAGTTCATACGTAAAGTGCGCAAGTTGCGGTGCAAAGCCGCTACAGGATTTATCCACTTATTCGATGAGTAGCACAAACCGTAAGGAGCAATCGTATAGCCGCCTTTTCCTCACACCGAACCAGTGCCGAGTCTGAGTCGGTGAAAAATTTCCTCTCGCCGCGAGGTATTTCCGCGCACTTGGATCTACCTCACTTACCGATGAAGAATCTCACTGCGCTCGATTTCCTGCCCACCGCCACTGCCCGGCTCGCCCTTGTTCTCGCCACCGTGTTGGCTGCTTCCACTCATGCGGCGGATTGGCAACAAGCCAGCAGCCCGCTGAAAACGCGATGGGCCAAGGAGGTTTCCCCCGAAAATGCGCTGCCGGAATACCCACGACCGCAGATGGTCCGCAAGGATTGGCTCAATCTCAATGGCCTTTGGGACCTCAAGCTGGGCACCGGAGACACCACCCAGATCCTGGTGCCCTACCCGATCGAGTCCGCCCTATCCGGGGTCATGAAGCACTCGGACCGGATGACTTACCGACGGGACTTCGTAGTGCCCAAGGAATGGAGCGGACGCAAGGTGCTGCTGCACTTCGGCGCGGTGGATTGGGAGGCCAAGGTGACGGTGAATGGCAAGGAAATGGGCAGCCATCAAGGCGGCTACGATGCGTTTCAGTTCGACATCACGGCGGCACTCAAGCCGGAAGGGCCGCAGGAAATCACAGTGGAGGTCTATGACCCGACCAACGACGGTGGCAAGCCGCGCGGCAAGCAATCACTCACGTCGGGCAGCATCATGTACACTCCCACCTCCGGCATCTGGCAGACCGTATGGCTAGAACCGGTGGCAGAGGCCCACATCGCCGCGCTGAAAATCGTGCCGGACCTCGACGCTGGCTGCCTGCGACTGACCGTGACGGGAAATCAAGCCGACCCGGTCACCGTGGAGGCCGTGGCCAGCGACGACGGTAAACAAGTGGCCAAAATCACCGGAGCGCCGGGCACCGAGCTAATTCTGCCAATACCTCAGCCGAAATTATGGGCACCCGGCTCGCCCCATTTGTATGATTTACAAGTTTCGCTGATGTCGGAAGGAAAGGTGGTGGACGCAGTGACCAGCTACTTCGGGATGCGGAAAATCGCGCTCGGCAAGGACGAAAACGGCGTCACCCGGATGATGCTCAATGGCAAGGCGGTGTTCCAAGTCGGCCCACTGGATCAGGGATTCTGGCCCGACGGAATTTACACCGCACCCACGGATGAGGCACTGCGCTTCGACATCGCGGAAACGCTGCGGCTCGGTTTCAACTGCACCCGTAAGCACATCAAGGTCGAGCCGGAGCGCTGGTATTACTGGTGTGATAAGCTTGGGCTGCTAGTCTGGCAGGACATGCCGAGCGTGAATTCCTACGGCGGCAAGCAACCGATCGACGCACCACAATTTAAGACCGAACTGGAGCGGATGGTCGCGACGCATTGGAACCACCCATCCATCATCCTGTGGGTGATTTTCAATGAATCCCAAGGCCAGCACGACACGGAAGCCCTCGTCGCGATGACCCGCCAACTCGATCCTTCACGGCTGATCAACAACGCCAGCGGTGACACGGATAAAAACTGTGGCGACGTCATCGACATTCACCGCTATCCCGGCCCGGATTCGCCCAAGCCGGAGGCAAACCGCGCGGCAGTGCTCGGTGAATTCGGCGGCCTAGGCCTACCCGTAGATGGCCACACTTGGAGCAAGAAAACTTGGGGCTACAAGGGAGCCAGCAGCATGGAGGCGCTAACCCGTGGCTATGAAAAGCTGCTGGCGAAATCGCGGAAACTCAACCGCGACCCCGGCCTTTCCGCCGTGATTTACACCCAGCTCACGGACGTGGAAACCGAGTGCAACGGCTTACTGACCTATGACCGTGAGGTGAATAAAGTGATCCCCGAGCGTGCCGCCGCCGTGAATACCGGGAAATTACCGCCGCCGTTAGTGCTCAAGGAAATTTCCCCGACGTCTCAGCTTCAGGCAGTGCCATGGCGTTTTACCACCGAGCAACCCGCCACAGACTGGACCCAGCCGACATTCGACGATGGTGCATGGCAGCAAGGCCCAGGTGGATTTGGCACCACAGGCACGCCGGGAGCGGTGGTCCACACCGAGTGGAAATCTGCCGAGATCTGGCTGCGGCGTGAATTCGAATGGCCAGCGGACGAGACTGCCCGGCCCGTGCTGATGGCCCACCACGACGACGACCTAGAGCTCTACATCAACGGCATTTTGGCGAATCAGAGTGAAAATTTCACCACCGAGTATGAGGAACTCGACATCACGCCAGAAGCCGCAGCGAGCCTGAAACCCGGCAAGAACAGCCTTTCCCTCCACTGTCGCCAGAAATCCGGCGGACAGTATGTGGATGCCGGGATCTTCGCCGAAATTCGCGAAGGAAAGTAGCAAGGTGCTGAACCACGAGACGATCATGGCGATGGAACTAGTCTGTTATTCCAACTCGCCAGCTTGAAGAAAATCTTGGAACGACATCTCACTTTCTTCTGTCAAAAACATCTTGGAATTGGCGAAAAAGTCGTTCCATTTCCAAGCCTAATCAAAAAACATCTAATGAAACTCACTCACGAAATGAATCGCTCGTTGTAGTGCCTGTCAGCGCTGACGACCCTTGCCATGGTCCAGCCTGCCCTCGCTGCAGTGACATTCTCTCAATCCACGATGGATATCACCAGTAGCGGGACCGGCGCAGAAATTCTAAATAACGGCACCTTGGTCGAGGCGAATCACTTCGGCACGTCACCCACCTTCTTGCAGGCTGCGGGATCTGTCCCACTGGATAACGGCCTGACCTTCGGAAATAGCACGGCGAGCATCACCATCGGTGGGATCCAGAACGCGACCTCCACGGATTTCAAAGGCTTCACTCCCGCTGTCATCAACTCGAATTTTGACGTGTTTGCTAGCACCTACATCTGGATCGCCTACTCCAACTCGATCTCAACGATCACGATTCCTGGGCTGACGGTCGGCCAAGAATATCGCCTACAAATGATCTCGTTTGGATCGTCGGGTGCAGGGGTCACCGTCGAAGGCGACGCGGCGGTATGGAACAATGCCAATTCCCTCTTCACTGCGGACTGGATCGCCGGTGACACGACAGCCGACATCGTCCTCAGTAGAACGGGGGATGAAATCCACTTCAATGGTTACGCTCTTCACGCGATCCCAGAACCGGGTGCCGCGATTCTGGGTAGCATCGGCGCACTTGCGCTCCTGCGCCGCCTCCGAAATGGGTGATTTCCGGTGATCAGAGGGGTAGGGGTGAGGTCACCCCTACCCACTTCCAGCCCGCGTGAGCAATGTTCCAGCGTGCGTGAGCAATGTTCCAGCATACGTGAGCGATGCTCCAGCGTGCGTGCGCAATGTTCCAGCGTGCGTGAGCGATGTTCCAGCGTCGATGGGTGAAGTTCCAACCCGCATGAGAGATCTTCCAAGGCGATCGAGACAGGCTTATTGTCATTTTCAGCGTCGCCACGGCGGTTTGGTTGGTCCGGCGATGGAAGTTGAAAACCACTCGCTAGTGCGCTTCACTTTCAGAAATGCCAACAGTCACCGTCACGCAATGGATGCCACAGCCGTCCGCTGTTGTTTTTGAACTACTCCACGACTATCGCCGGAGGCTGGAGTGGGATACGCTTCTTTGCGAAGCGAGGCTGACTGGAGGACACCAGCAAGCAGGAAAAGGAGCGACTTCCCTCTGTGTTGGGAAATTTTTCTTTGGAATCATCGGCATCGAAACTGAATACATCACTTTCACGCGAGGGTCGATTGCAGCGGTGAAGATGATCAATCGCCCGCTATTTTTTGAAAAGTTCTCGGCGAGTATCCGCCACGAGGATGTCGTCGGTGGATCAACGCTCGTTTACAAATTACAATTTTTTGCCAGACCACGAATTTTGAGAGGGATCTTGAATCCAGTGTTGCGGATATTTCTTCGGCGAGAAACTCAGAAGCGGCTGCAGAGTCTATCGAGTTTTCTTGCCGCATGAATGGTATGGAACAACTTCTTGCTCCGGCTCTACCGAGCGCTGAACTCAACACTGGCCTTGGCAGAGAAAGGCCGTGGCGCAGGAAATCAGCGAATGGCGGGGAGGTTCGCTTGATCTGAAAGTGCGTGGCCCAGCGATGGCAGGTGAGATATTTCCCCGAATCGTGAGCTCCGGCAAGCACTCAGTGTGTGGATGACGGGGCTGTCCAGCCGTATCGTGCAAAAAGTCCTCTTTCTGCCAGATTGCTAAACAGATCGGCCCCTTGGATCCGTTGTGAGGGAGATGAAATCAAAAATTATTTTCCCAGCAGGTTGTCTCGCTCTCGGTATCGCCATCGGCTGGGTTGCCAAGTCCGCTCCAACTGCCGCCACCGGGATCCCAACCTCCGGCCCAGAGATCACCTCTGCATCCACCCCCAAGACTCAGCGTAAAACCACCCTTTCTGAGCCCGCAATAGAAAGTCACCCTGCCGCCCGCCCAGCTTCTGCCAAGATCGTTTCTGCCGAGGGTCAGGTGAAGTCGATGGCCGAGAAGATTGCGATGCAAATACCAGATCCAGCGCAAATGAAGCAGCAAATGATCGATAACGAGCGGGGGAAATTCGAGAACCGCTTCGCAAAGCTTACCACCGAGCTCAACCTCAGCCCTGAGCAGCAGGCGAAAATCCGCGCGGCGATAGAAAAGTCACTCAAAGAAATGGCTAACGGCGAGATGAAAGATTTGCCCGAGCTGATGAAAGCGGGTGGCTTGGATGAAGTCACGACCGCGACCCTAAATGAGGAGCAGAAGGCTAGCTTCGCTGCGATCAAGGCCAAGGAACGCCAGAACCGGATCGACTCAAAAGCGCTCAAAAGCCTCGCCGTTCTCACCCCCGTACTCGATCTGAACGAGGAACAGAAGGACGCAGTCTATGGCGTGCTTTCCGAGCAAGCGGAAAAACAGCAAGATGGTGAGCGGCTCTCTGGCTCGATCAGCGTTCCCAATTCGGAAGGCATGTCCGTCCGCGCGATGGGCGATATTGAGCTACCAGATTCGGTACTCGACCACTTGATGAGCCCGGACGATTTGAAGAAGCAGAATGAGGGAAAAATCGCGGCGATGCGTCCGGTTCTGACCGAACAACAGCTCCAGCAATACATTACCCATCTCGAAAAACCGCTTTCCGATAATGTCATCATCATGAAAACGCCGCCTAATCCCGGTAAGTGACCCTTCGCGACTCATTGGCTGGCAGACGATGGATCGAGAGTAGGCGAGAGGGCCGGGTGATGTTTTATTTAGCCTTCTTCGGGGCCGGAGCTGGGACAGCCTTAGCCCCGGCGGGATTTTCCTTAGACTTGGAGTCGGAAATTTTTCCGGACTTCATGTCTTCGAGTTGTTTCTTGGCATCCGCTTTCTGTGAGTCATCAAGTTTGATGGAATCCAACAATTTTTTAGCGTTCTCGGCACCGCGTTCCTCGGCGAGTGAAGCCAGGGCCCACGCTTTGACGGGATCTGCCTTAGTGCCGATGCCTTCGTTCAGCAAGCGAGCAAGAGCGAGGGTGGCGGAGCCGTGGCCTTGGTTCGCGGCGAGTGCGTAGAGTTGGCCGGCGTTTTCTAAGTTTTGGGTAACTCCGGCGGCGCCGCGTTCGTAAAGGGTCGCGAGGTTGTTTTGAGCTTGCGGGTAGCCTCCTTGGGCCGCACGGGTGAGCCAAGCGACACCGGCCGGGCCGTCTGCGGCAGCGAGTTTTCCGGAGAGGTAGAGCAGGCCGAGTTCGTTCTGGGCCTCAGCGAGGCTGCCGTTCGCAGCGGCGAGAAGGTGCTTGTAGCCGACGAGAAGGTCGGGTTTTTCAGCGGAAAGCGACTGGACGGCGAGGCGGAAATTCGCGGTAGGGTTCCCAGCTTCCGCCGCTTTCTCGAGAAGGGCGAGGCCGCGGGCGGTGTCTTTTTCCACGCCTTTGCCTTGAATGTAGAAATCCGCAGTCCGAAGAATGCAGTCGATTTGCCCGGCGTCCTTGCCGCGTTCGTATTCGGAAAGGGCGGCTTTCAGGTCCTTTTTGACGTTTTCCTCGTAGTCACCAAGGGCGAGGTAGCCGGTGTATTCCTTGGAATCGATGGCCTTTTTGAGCCATTCCCTGCCTTTTTTTTCATCGCGGATTTTCTCATCGCCACTGAGTAAGCGGGAGCCGAGGGCAGCCATCGCCCCGGCGTCGCCTAAACTGGCGGCCTTGTTGTAGGCAGCGAGCGATTCCTTGGGATCCTTGAGCTCAGGGAAACCGAATTGGCCTTCATAGAACCGCGCCATGAGCAGGGTGGAGGGAATATCGCCGGCCTCTGCGGCACTTTTCCACCAGAAAATCGCTTTGTCAGGATCAGGAGCCGGGGTGAGCCGTCCGCGCAGATAGGCCTCCCCCAGAATGCGAGCGGCGACGGTCGGATCACCTTTGGCGGCGGCTTCAAGAGCTTCACGGGCTTGGGTGCGGTCTTCTTCTTTTTCAGAAGCGAGGAGGATGAAGGCGAGGCGGTAGGTCGCGTCCTTTTGCTTGAGAGCGGAAGCTTTACGGTAGTATTCGAGGGCTTTTTCCTTCGAGGCATCTAGGCCTTTCCCAGATTCCGAGGCGAATCCGAGGAGGTAGAGGGCCTCGGCATTTCCTTGTTCTGCAAGGGGAAGCGCGAGTTCGACCGCCTTGGCGTGGCGACCGGCTTGGAACGCTTCCATGGCTTCCTTCGCAGGGCCATCCGCCACGGCTGGGACAGCAGCAGAACTGTCCGCCGGCAGGGATACCGCCGCATGGACGGAAATAGTCAGGGCCGAAAACAGCAATAAATGAGTGAGAGAGCGGAGACGCATCCCCGAAATTACGCGACATTTCCGAGGGAATGCAAGTGCGATGCAACCGCCTCAACCCCTGCTTTCCCAACGGGTGCGAAGCTCATTGATGCACTCGCCCAGCAGCGTTTCGTCGAACTCATGGACATCGATCCCCCGCCCCACCTCCGCCAGTAGCATCACGGTGAGTTCGCCGCCCAGATGCTCGCGGAATTCATCCAGCCCATCGAAAACTCGCCGCCGTCCGCTTTCATTTAGCCAGTCCAGCGCCGGGTGGTAAATGGCCATGCCGAGCGCATCGAGAACCTGCAAAACGCGCTCCACGACTGAAAATTCCAGATCCCCCGCACGTGCCGAATACAACGTATCCAACGCCAGCCCGACGCCGACGGCCGGGGCGTGCGAAAGCTGGTAATGAGTCATGGCCTCCAACTTATGGGCCGCCCAATGGCCGAAATCGAGCGGCCGGCTCGATCCTGTCTCAAATGGATCACCGCCCGTCGCGATGTGGCGAGCGTGCAGCAACGCGGATTTTTCCACACAGACTTCAAGCGCATCCGGTTCAAGCAGCGCCAGTGCAGCGAGATTCTCCTCGATCCACTCAAAAAACTCGCGATCCCTGACGAGCGCGACTTTCACCGCCTCGATCAGGCCTGCCCGACGCGTTTCCTCATCTTGGCTGTGGAGGAAGCGGAAATCGTTCATCACTGCATACGGCACCGAGAAGGAGCCCACCCAGTTTTTCTTACCGAAGGCGTTGATCGCGCACTTTACCCCCACGCCGCTGTCATCCTGAGACAAAGTAGTCGTGGGAAATCTCACTAACCGCACCCCGCGGTGGGCCGTGGCAGTAGCATAGCCGACTGCATCGAGGAAGGCACCACCACCGACGACCAGCGCGTAAGAATGCCGGTCCAAGTGCGCTGCGTCGATCGCCGCCCAGACCTCCTTCACCAAGTGGTCGTCCGCCTTTGCAGATTCGCCGCCCGGGAAAACGCTAGTGCCAAGGAAATCCAAATCGAGCTCCGCGAAATACGCTTGGATCTCATCCACCAAATCCGGCCACAAGCCGGCGACCGTTTCCTCGACGAAAATCATCGCCCGTCGACCACCACCCTCGGCGAGAATCTCCGCCAGCACTGGATTTCCCGGAGAAAAAACATCGCGGGTGAAGACGATACGGTGCTTGAAGGTGACGGGAATTTCGAAATCGTAGCGAGACATCAGGGCGCGAGAGAAGTAGCGCCAATTACGCCCGAACGCTATTGTTTCTTGCCCCCATTTCAGATCATGCCCGACACCGACACACTTTTCGAAACCCGCTGGCTCGGCCTCTACCGCATCGGTCGCTGGGATTTCGTCCGCCGCCCAAATTCTGATGCCGCCGTCGGGATTCTCGCCATCACACCCGAGGATGAAATCGTTCTCGTCGAGCAATTCCGTATTCCGGTGCAGTGCCAAGTCATCGAAATCCCCGCAGGCTTGGTCGGTGACGAACCCGAATTCGCAGGGGAATCCCTCGCCACTACCGCCCGCCGCGAACTGCTGGAGGAAACCGGTTACCGCGCCGGATCGGTGACTGAACTGATCGCCAGCCCCACCTCTGCCGGGATGACTTCGGAATTCACCCACCTATTTCATGCGACCGATCTGATCCGCGAGAACGACGGTGGCGGGGTCGCAGGTGAGGAAATCACCGTCCACCATGTGCCTCTTGCGGGACTTCGCGAGTGGCTCACCGCCCAACAAGCCATGGGCAAGCGAGTGGATTTCAAAATCCACGCCGCTCTCTGGCTGGCGGGGATTCGTTGTTGAAATGGCTTATTCCGGTCGTGACTCCCGCCGACTTCAGCCACAGGTTCCGCCCGTGACAGATGCCGAGACCGCTTCTCTAAACCACCGCTTCGGCGGCGTCGCACGGCTTTACGGCCAGGCGGCACTGGATCGCTTCCTCACCGCTCGAGTCGCAGTGATCGGCGTCGGCGGAGTGGGTTCTTGGGCGGTCGAGTCGTTAGCCCGATCCGGCATCGGCCACATCACCATGGTCGATCTCGACGAAATCTGCATCACCAACGTCAACCGCCAACTCCACGCGATGGACGGCCAGATCGGTCGCCCGAAGACCGAGGCCATGGCGGACCGGGCGCTTGCGATCCATCCGGAGTGCGAGGTGGTGATCATCCCGAAGTTTTTTAATGAAAAGTCCGCCACCGAGATCCTCGACGCTGGATTCGACGCAGTGATCGACGCGATCGACTACGCCCGCCATAAATCGCTGCTGGTAGCCGAGTGTCACCGCCGGGAAATCTACGCAGTGACCTGCGGCGGAGCGGGCGGGCGGCGTGACCCGACCCGCATCCGGGTGACGGACCTCGCCTACAGCGGCATGGATCCCCTGCTGCTCCAGCTCCGCCGTGGCCTGCGCAATGATTACGGATTCCCGAAAACTCCGCGTAACCAAGATCCCGTCCTTTTCGGTATCGACGCCGTTTACTCGGACGAAGCGCCATACTACTCACACTGCGATGGCACCGTTTCTAAAACTGCACCGGAAGAAATCGCCATGCGCTTAAACTGTGCGTCTGGCTTCGGCTCCGCCACTCACATCATCGGCAGTTTCGGGCTGATCGCTGCGGGCCGAGTCCTCGAGAACATCGCCGCCCGGGCATAAAAAAAGCGACCCGGAGGCCGCTTTTCAAAATTAATTTCAGAGTGAATCCGAATTTACAGACCCTTCTTCGAGAGGCGGGTGCCGGCAGTCGCGCCTTGGCGAGCTTTGAACTTCGGATTCGACTTACAGATCACATAGACCGTGCCTTTGCGCTTCACGACTTGGCAATCAGCATGACGACGTTTTGCGGAGGCGAGAGAAGAAAGAACTTTCATGGCGTGAGATGATTAAAGTTGGACGATAGCACCAGCTATCGGGGCGCGAAAACTAGCCAGCACCCCAGTCTTGTAAAGGCATTTCTCGCCCTGAAATCGGATTTCGGCAAAAGTCTCGCAGCGGGCACCTCGCCGCTGGCACGCCTCCCCATTCTGCCTCGTGTTCTACAGCGCGAAGACCTCACGGAAACTATTTAACAAACCTGTAATTTTCGCTTTTCCAATCCCACCCCGAACATTAAGCCACAGGGATGAAGATCGTTCTCATCATCGTCACCGCTCTTGCGCTCAATTCTTGTAACACCTTGATCGGAGTCGGTCGTGACACCAAGCAGGGCTACCAATGGACGAAGAGTAAATTCGAGGGCACGGGGGCAACCTCCGATCCGTCGGGCGCTCCGGTGTATTGATTACTGCGAAGGAAAATTTCGGGTTTCGCGAAACCCATTGCTCTGCTTGTATCGGGCAGTGACGTTTGCGAGCCAAATCACCGTCGTTAGAATCTGCTTGGTGCCGGTCTATGTGGCGCTGGC
Organism: Luteolibacter sp.; assembly: GCA_043766715.1. Classification (GTDB taxonomy): domain Bacteria; phylum Verrucomicrobiota; class Verrucomicrobiia; order Verrucomicrobiales; family Akkermansiaceae; genus Luteolibacter. The sequence continues at coordinate 18,470 of JAYUHS010000031.1, read as the reverse complement.
ATTTTACTACGGCCACACGGTGAAGTCGGGCCACGCGATTGAGGCCGTGCGCTGGTGGGCACTCGGAGTTTTTGTTTTCGCGGCAGCGACGGATGGAGTGGACGGCTGGGTCGCCCGGCGTTTCAACCAATGCTCGAAGTTTGGGGCATTCATCGACCCCATCGCAGACAAGGCACTGCTGCTCACGGGGGTGATTACGCTTTCGCTCATCGACTGGGGGGCTCCCGGCTGGCGGCTGCCGCTGTGGTTCGCCACACTTGTCGTGCTTCGCGACTGCGTCATTCTCATCGGCATCCGGATCCTCTGGAATCATCACCGCCACGTGAAATTCGCACCGCATTGGACGGGTAAAATTTGCACCGTGACCCAGATGTTCGCGATCGGTTGGGTGATGCTGAGGGTGGTCTGGATTTCACCCGTTTACCCCTGCCTCGTCGCGGCCGTTTTCACTGTGGCGTCCAGCGTCGCTTACATTTGGCAAGGCCAGCGAATCCTCCGTGGCGTTCATCAATCTTAGTTAAAAACAAGCCACCTTCGCCTAGCTGGAAAGCGATTTCTTTTAACCGATCACACCTCTCTGCAAGTGCCACGGCTACTGCACTTCATACTCAGCGTGAATGATGGTGATGATATCCTTCTCTCGTGAGGAAGTATCATTATTTCCCTCGTTAGAAGTCCCTGTCGAGTTGGCCGCGTTGATGTTGATGATCCCCATATCGGCGTAAACCAACTTACCGACGCGGGTATTTCCGGCGGAACTTAGAATGTTCTCTGCCCGTGCCCGCGCATCTTTCGCCGCCTCTGCAAGCATCGCCAGCTTGAGCTCTCCGAGCTGAGTGTAGTAATAGCTCGGTTCTTGGGAAGTGACGTTCACGCCTTGCTCCAACAGGGTGGTGATTTCACGAGAAACTTTCTCGATTTGGGAAACTTTCTCCGAGCTGATCGACACCACCTGAGTGGCGCGAAATCCCTTGGATTGCTTGCGCTCTGACCGCATCGGCACGCTGGTCCCAGCAAGGACGGTGTCTTCTTTGATCGTCTCAAATTCCTCCGTCACCGCTGCGGACTGCGTTTGGATTTCATCTTCCTTCACACCCTGCGTCTTGAGGAATGCCACCACTTTTTCCGTCCCGGCCTTGAGCGCGACATAAGCGGCAGTTCGTTCCGGGGCAGTGGCCTCCACGTCCGCACTCCACTGGATCAGGTCCGAGGAAATCCTTTTCCGTGCCGAGCCAGTGATGCGGATGTTGTTTTTATCAGGCTTTTTCCGCACCTCTTTCCAACTGGTGGCTGCGATGTAGGTGGAGCCTGCCAATCCAAGAGCGACCGCGACGGCGCTCAAAAAGGGCAAAGAGACGGTGCGAAACGAACGTGCTGGGTTTTCAGTGCTCATCAGGACAGATCTCTGACCTCTCGCAGCAGAAATGAAAAGGACGAAGATGGTCCGAAGCCTAATCTTAGCTTCGGCAGCCAAAAAATTACCAACCCCAGCACCCATGGCTGGTTTTACATTTCTCAATGTCCCAGTGATGGCGCCTTCAACTACCAAACAGAAATATAAACCTAATCCCACATGACTCGCCTAGAGTCATGTATGCTAACCGAGGGTCGGCGAAATCAAGCGACTGCCACCTGCTTGTCAACGTCATCCCTTAGGTTCTCAATGATATAGTCTTGTCGGTCCGGAGTGTTCTTCCCCATGTAGAATGCCAGTAATTCTTTGACCCCTTTGCCTTCCTCATACTCGACGTGGTCGAGCCGCATGTCCGGGCCGATCATGAAGCTGAATTCGTCGGGCGAAATTTCTCCGAGGCCTTTAAAACGAGTGATTTCAGCCGCTTTTCCCAGCTTGGCCATGGCCTTCTTGCGCTCGGTATCATCATAACAATAGATGGTTTCCTTCTTGTTGCGGACACGAAACAGCGGAGTTTGTAGAATCCATAAATGACCATCGCGGATCATCTCCGGGAAGAACTGGAGAAAGAAGGTAAGTAATAACAGCCGAATGTGCATCCCATCCACATCGGCATCGGTGGCGATGATGACTTTATTATATCTTAAATATTCAATCCCATCCTCAATGTTGAGCGCAGCTTGAAGTAAGGCAAACTCTTCGTTCTCATACACAATCTTACGCGGCAGGCTGTAAGTATTGAGTGGCTTGCCCCGCAGCGAGAAGACGGCTTGGGTTTCCACATCGCGGCTCTTGGTGATGGAGCCAGAAGCGGAGTCGCCCTCGGTGATGAAGAGTGTGGATTCCTCGCGGCGCTTGTGCTTGCTGTCATAGCGGACGCGACAATCGCGAAGTTTTTTATTATGCACCTTCGCTTGCTTTGAGCGCTCACGGGCAAGCTTTTGGATGCCCTTGAGGTCCTTGCGCTCACGTTCGGCGGCGAGGATTCGCTTCTGGATCGCCTCGGCCGTTTGAGGGTGTTTGTGGAGGTAATTATCGAGATTGGTCTTCAGGAAATTCCCGATAAAGGTGCGGAGTGACTCACCATCCGGTGCGATACCCGCAGAGCCGAGTTTAGTCTTCGTCTGCGATTCGAAAACTGGCTCCATGATTCGCACACACACCGCCGCCTCGATGCCGGCACGGATGTCGGACGGCTCATACTGTTTTTTATAAAATCCACGGATGACGGCGACCAGCGCTTCGCGAAAGGCCGTCAAGTGAGTACCACCTTGGGAGGTATTCTGGCCGTTGACGAAAGTATAGTATTCTTCACCGCTTTCCGGGGTGTGGGTGAAGGCGATCTCGATGTCCTTACCGATAAGATGGATGGGCGGATAGAGTGCCTCGTTTTCCATTTCCTCGCGCAGCAAGTCGAGCAAACCGTCTTTTGAGCGGAATTTCTTATTGTTGAAATGAATCGTGAGCGCCGGATTCAGGTAGGAATAATAGCGACACATCTTCTCGACGAAGGCGTCCTTGTATTTCGCCTTGGGCGGGAAAATGGTGCGGTCGAGTTCGAAGGCGAGGCGCGTGCCATTGACCCCATCGTCACGGCGCGGGTTCTTCATATCGACGGTGAGCTGACCTTTCGAAAATTCCAGTGCTTTGGTTTCCCCATCGCGCCAGGCTTGGATTTCAAAAAAATTCGAGAGAGCGTTCACCGCCTTGATGCCGACACCGTTCAGGCCGACCGATTTCTTGAAGGCCTCGCTGTCATACTTCGCCCCGGTGTTGATCATCGCCGCACAATCGAACAATTTCCCGAGCGGAATCCCACGCCCGAAGTCACGCACTTCCACACGGCCTTCCTCGTCGATGGTTACGCGCACTTCCTTACCGTGGCCCATGATGTGCTCGTCGATGGAGTTGTCCACCGCCTCCTTGAGCAGGATGTAGAGGCCATCGTCGGGTGAGGAGCCATCGCCGAGTTTCCCGATATACATACCAGGGCGCATCCGGATGTGTTCGCGCCAGTCGAGGGATTTGATGTCGTCTTCGGTATAATTCGCAGCCATGAGGAAATTTGTTTCGGATCTCCTAAACGGTTGCCCGGCGAGGTGCAAGGGCAGGGACGGGCGGGAAATCTACTGGCGGCCCACACGTCCCAAGTCGCACGAACCCGTTCGGACGATCTGCGGCGCAGGTAGGGCCACTGCTGGCATTCGCTGGTTTTTCTTCAGGCCGACGTCTGCCGCTACGACCAGTCGATCTGCTCGAAGATGGCCCGCAGTTTCGTTTCCTTGCCGGGATGAACGAAGCCCACCCATGCTAACTTCCCTGCCAGATGAGCGGCGAAATCTGGGCGATTTTCCCGATTTTGCGACGCAGGACCTAGGCGGGCGCAGTTCGTCAGAATCGCCTTGAGGTGGTCGAATTCGCGGCGGTCAATATTCGGCTTTTCATTCAGGACCAAGCCAGCGGCATGTTGCCTCTGGCCTTGCCGCAGGACGCGGGTCTTGTGGTGGTTCGGGCGGAATCCTTCTTCGATGATGATCGCCCCGACCACCGTTTCAAAACGCCGCGTCTGCCGTGAGAAATCCTCACCGCCCGAGAAAAGCAGGTCGTCAGCGTAGCGCGTGTATTCCGCACCTGCCGCTTCTGCCAAGCCCGCGAGGCGGCAATCGAGCCGGAACGCACTGAGATTCGCCAAGGCAGGCGAAGTCGGCGCACCTTGCGGCAAATGCGGTGTCGCGAGCCGACGACGCTCTGGCCATGTGAGCGCTTTTTCATCCAAAACTAGAGGTGCCACGGCGTGGGTGGTCAGCCGGGTCAAGGCGTGGGCGACAGACTCGGGATAGCCTGCAGTTAGGAAAATTTGCAGGACCCGAGCGCTCGTGATCGATGGAAAAAAGTCCTCCAAGTCCAAGCGGATCAGAATTTCCTTTCCCGTATGGGGTGCGACAAAATCGCGAATCGAGCAGCCCGCTCGGAATCCGCACGCCGCATCGTGCGGCGGGATGAACTTGAGAATTTTCCTCAGCACCTGTCGCTGAGCAAACTTGAGTAACACCTTCGGACTCTCGATCAATCGGAACCGCCCGCTCTTCGGTTTCACCTGCCAGCGATGACGATAGTGCTGCACGTGACCTCGGGAAATCAGCCAACCGAGATCGTCCAAATGCAGCCGTAGCATCTCAGCAAGTTCTCCCAAAGTTGTGATTTCCGGGATTCCCCACGACTGCGGGGCACCCGCCGCTGGAGCCATCTGCGGTGCGACTTGGCCGGTAGAAATCCGACCCCGTCCCGCCGCCCACGCTTTGGAAAATCCCTCATGCGACCGGATCCGGTCTGCGAGCTTGTGAACTCCGGGCCGTGGACCTTCACCGAATTCAATGCTCAATTTCCTAGCCAGCGACACCATCCACCGCGCCTTTCCCATGTCCCCCACCAGCGGCTTCACCCGAGCCACCACCGCCTCACAATCCCCTATCGGCCCCGCCGCAAGGGCAGTAGCGAGGCGGCGGATATGATGGGCTTGCGAGGACATCAGCAGAAAAAATGGGCGAATCACGGATCATCATCGCACCCCAACGCGTCTTGTCCGGCGCGGGCACAGTCACGCGGAAGCGTGATGGGGCCCTCGCCTCGTGATGCTTTGGTGTATCGATCCCCCGGGGTAGCCCCGGAGAGGCCGCATGATTTCCACACGACCGGCTTGGAGCACGGAACTTCTCCGCGATTCGCTGGCAGACGCTAGCTTGCGGCTGACATCGCGTCAATCATCCCCTAGTTCCGACCTAGGTGAGAAATGAACGATGAGCGGGGATTTCTCATTTCCAAATTAGGGAAGCGAGACAATCAACGAAGCAGATCAAACGACTAATCACAATGCACCGGTCAAGACAGCCTTCCACTTCGCGATCTCGGCCTTCACGTTAGAAATCGAGGGCGCACCGGGATTCGTGCGAGCGGCGAGGGCGGTTTCTAGGGAGAAGACGTCCTTGGCATCTGGGCCGTAGGCGGGGTCGATGGCGGTTAGGTCGAGCTGGTCGAGTGGGACGCGGGAGGCGATGGCTTGGGCGACGGCCTTACCGACAAGCTCGTGGGCGTGGCGGAAGGGGACGCCTTTTTTTACCAAATAGTCGGCGAGGTCGGTGGCGAGAAGCATCGGGTCTGAGGCGGCGGCCTTGCAGTTTTCCTCGCGGAGTTCCATGGCGGAAATCATCTCGGTGTTGACCGCGAGGATGAGATTGAGCGTGTCCACAGAGTCGAAAAGCGGTGGTTTGTCTTCTTGGAGGTCGCGATTGTAGGTGAGCGGCAGACCTTTGATGGCGACGAGGAGGTTCATTAGATTCCCGACGAGCCGGCCGGTTTTACCGCGACTGAGTTCGCAGACGTCCGGGTTTTTTTTCTGCGGCATGAGCGAGGAGCCGGTGGTGTGAGCGTCTGATAGAGCGGCGAAGCCGAACTCGGCGGTACACCACAGAATGAGGTCTTCACTGAGACGGGAGAGGTGGACGCCGCAGAGCGAAATGGTAAATAACAGCTCGGCGATGTAGTCGCGGTCGGCGATGGCATCCATCGAGTTATGAGTCACGCTGTCGAAGCCAAGCTCGGCGGCGATGGCGTGGCGGTCGAGATTGATGGTGGAGCCGGCGAGCGCGCCGGAGCCGAGCGGGGAAATGTTGAGACGTTTCCTGCAATCGATTAGGCGGGATTTGTCACGCTCCAGCATTTCGACGTAGGCGAGGAAATGGTGGCCCGCGGTGACGGGCTGGCCGCGCTGGAGGTGGGTGTAGCCGGGGATGATGGTGGCGGCATATCGTTCCGAGCGATCGAGCAGGGCTTTTTGTAAGCTGGTGATGGCGGCCAGCAGACCGTCGATCTCGGTGCGAGCATACAGCCGGGTGTCGGTGGCGACTTGGTCATTCCGCGACCGGGCGGTGTGAAGTTTCGCCCCCGCAGCGCCGATGCGGCGGGTCAGCTCGGCCTCAATGTTCATGTGGATGTCCTCAAGCGAGGTCTTGAACTCGAATTTTCCAGCCCGGATGTCTGCGAGGATTTCTAGCAGGCCTTTCTCGATCTGGGAAAATTCCTCTGCAGTGAGTAGGCCGATGTTTTTCTGAGCTCGGGCATGGGCGATGGAGCCAGCGATGTCGTGGGGAAACAAGCGCCAGTCGTATGAGATGGACTCGCCGAACTGCTGGACGAGTGACGAAGTATCTTGGGAGAAGCGGCCTTTCCACATGGTGAATGAAATTTTGCGGGTGAATGGTTCGGCGCATGTTTCGCGCCGCTCGGTGGATATGAAGCGGAACGAGGCGGGATGACATGCGAAAAATTTCTGGATTTGCCCACGCGCAGGAAAACAGGAGTTTGCATTTGTGGGATGCGGCTGGATGAGATGGGACAGTGAAAATTTCAGTTTTCTAGACTGACTGATCTGAATGACATGAAACTGCTGCTTATTTCATCACTTCTCTTTTTCTGCATTGGCCAGATGCAGGCAGAGACCGTGCGGGTGATTGTCGGTGAGACGGGTTGCGCCGGTCGCCAAATCGCGGTGCGAGAGTGTTGGGAGAAAATCCGTGGCGTAAGTTCGGTCACCGTGTTGCCCCGCCAGCCCGCCGAACCACCGGCACGCCGCACTTTCATCATCGTCGCCACTGCCACTGCTCCCAGTGCCGAAGCCCTCCGCACGGCGCTCGGACGGCGGGCGAAAAACTACCCCATCCTTGATTACAGAAAAGAGCCTGAACAACCTGCTGCCGCCAAGAAACACCCGTGAGTGAGGTTGGATTTCTCTAGCGAAATTCGTGCGATGTCACCGTTGCCGCATGTTCTCCCGGAGCGCGGGGTAATCGATTTTCGCTTGGTGCCGCCGATCGAGCGGGAGGGCATCAAGATAGATCACACAAGGGATGCCGAAGTCCTCAGCGTGTCGCTGGATGGCTGCGGCTTCAGTGTCATCACATTTTTTCCCAACGACTAAAGTGCGGGAGTTTTGCCAATCCATCGCTGCCATCCGGATGGTCGGGAAAATTTCACGCAGCGCACACTCGATGGCAAAAGGATAACGCAGCACATCTGCCGGTAAACCGTCGCCCGCTGGGAAGGGCGGCAGCTTTTCCGCACAACGCCCGAGCAGCCAGACGCGGCCATGGGCATCGATCCAGCCCGCGTCCCCGGTCCGGTGCCAGATCTTGCCGCCGTCGTGGATCTTCGTTTCCTCATCGCCGAGGCCATCCAAATACCCACGCAAGACATGCTCGCCGCAGACGAGGATTTCCCCCGCTTTTCCGGCTGATAGGAAATTCACATCAGCCGCCGTGAGCGGTGTGCCCCAACGGTCTGCGGCGATCCGCAATTCGATTTCCGCAACCGGCGTGCCCGAGCAAAGCCCGCCCCCACGGCGGGTCAGCGCATCGACTTCCGGACTCGCGTGGTCAGCGGAAAAATGGGCGATCGGTTCTGCCTCTGTCGAGCCATAGACCGAGTGGATCGCCGCATCTGGCAGCGCTGTGCGAAGCCGCCGCAGTAGATCGGGAAATACCGGAGCGCCACCGGTGTAGAGCTTTTTGAAATGGGGCAAACCACCTGCTAACAACCCTTCAAAAAATGCGGGCGATCCAGCACAGCGGGTGACGCCGAAATCTCTGCATTGTTGCAAGACCGCTGCGACATCGGGCGAGCCGGGCTTCGCAAAATCCATCGCTGCTAACACACTGGTGAGACCTGATGCAAGATTCGCGAGGACGAAAACCGGCAGCGTGATGAGATCCACCTCACCTTCCTCAAGCTCCAGTGCTTTCGATAGCGTCTGATGCTGTGCTAACAAAAATCCATGACTCCTCACCGCCGCCTTCGGCACCCCGGTGCTCCCGCTGGTGAAGGTGACCAGCGCGGCATCCTCCGCTGCAGTGTCGGCTAGTGGTATCTCTTGGCCATCGGTCTTCCAAGCTCTCGTAGCCGGGAACCATCCGCAGCAGATCACCAGCGGGATGCGCCGCATTTCTGGCACGATCCAGCGCAGGCAGTGCGCCTTCCGAGATCCGAAAAACGCATCTGGCCGCAGCCGCTCGCAGCAGAGTGATAGAAATTTCCGCCCAGCGGAAGGATCTGCCAGCATCACCCGCAGCCCTAAGTGGAATGCAGCTAGCAGAAATTCATATAGCTCGATGGAAACTGGCTGGAACACCAGCACCACCTGCCCGCGCCGCAGACCCATTTCCTGGAGTCTCCCCGCTCCCGCCGCGACCCGGCGTGCCAGCACGCGATAAGAAACGACGCGGTCCGCTCCGTGACGGCGGTCCACCAAGGCAGGGCGCCCGGGATGCATCCGTGCCCTTTCCACGAGCAGCGAGGCGAGATTCATAGCCGTTTCGAAAAAAGGGCGTAACGGCGGAAGACCTCACCGTGATGACGGCCTGTGATTTTCAACGAGGTGTTCGACTCATGTTGCAGCGCGTGGATGGCCTCGGTGTAGCCTTTTTCCCGCCCGCTGCGGTGGAGTTCATCCACGAGTAAGTTGCCTAATCCGGCACAGCGTGCTTCAGGATCCACGGCTAAGGTTTTCACGATGAGCGCCGGTTTTTCCCGACGCCTGAGTGCTTCCAAATCCGGAATGCCGAAGCCGAATCCGCAGGGCCGCCCGTCGCGCTCGGCGATGATGACGAGATCGGGATCCACTTGCTCACGGATTTTGTGATAAGCGGCGAGAAAATCGCTCTCTTCAAGCGGTGTGTAGAGGAAGTTCGCGGAAAAACTTTTGAGGCTGATGGCGTGGATCGACCGAAGTTCATCATCGTAGCGGGACGCATTCATTTTTCTAACGCTGACTCCAGATCTCACCAACCGACCTCTGACAGCGGCTGAAATGGCTTCTGCCCCATCCAGCGCCATCACCGAGGACGAATAGCGCGAGAGCACGGAAAATCCCGCCGATTCCCACCAACCGGGGTGCTCCGAAAAATTTCGCGGCTCTAGCAAGAATGGACCACGCCCGCTGCTTGCGACCACGAAACGATGCGACTGCCAAGTATTTCGATTCAGCGGCCCCACGGCGATGCGGCAGCCTTGTTCGCGAAGATAATTCGCCGCAGCCTCCAGCAGAACCGCCGTCGCTTGACCATCCTCTGCGGCAAACTCTCCGATAGCACCGATTTTCGTGCCATCCACCTCTGGCGTTTCTCGCCACCACAGAGCCACTCGCGCTACGACTGAAGCAGGACCATCAGCCGCCGAAGTCAGCAATTTCACCTCGGCATCAGAACCGCCATCCTCAGGTGGCGAGACAATCGAAAGTTCGTAAGATTTCATCACAGTAGAAATGCGGGAGTGGAAACGGCCAGCGCAAGAAGCCCCTCAATCATCCACAAACCTGTCACATGGCCACGGTAGTTTGAATGGATTTTTTCAATAAGCAAAACCACCGCGACCATACATAAAATCGTGATAGTCACTGGAAGAAAGAGTCGGTCGCACTCAGGCCACAGCCAGATTAGCCCCGGCAGCGAGGCCAGTAGAAATCCTTTCATCGCCGAGCGCACCGGAGTCACGTCCCGATTCTCCAACCCCCGTCGAGTGGCCGTATCCAGAATCGCGAGCTGGGCTCCCATCGCCAACGAGACTCCCACCAATGCCACCGACACCGCCACCCATCCGAACTCGGCAGCGATCACCCACGGCAGGCCAGCAATGGTGAGCGAAAGCACCGCATCCAGCCGGTGGTCGAATTTCCCGGTCAGGCGGTGCTTCCGCGTCGTCACGACATGACAGATAAACACCGCCACCGGCGGCAGTGCGAATCGCCAGTCTGCGATGACCGCACAACCGTAACCCAGCAGGACACTACCTAGCAGAGCACCGCCACTGAGGGTGGACCACCGCGATCCCACCAACACCAGCACGAGCAGCAGCCCAAGCACTACAAACCGCCCCGCCAGCGAAGGAATCTCTAATGGCAGCAATTTTTCCAACACGAAAAAGCAGCCCACTGGGATCACGAGATTATCAAATCCACGGTCGGAAATGCCCTCCACCATCGTCGCCAACAGCCCTAAAATCAGCCCGATCCCCAGCGCGTGCGGCCCATCCACCCGCCCACCCAACAGCAGTGGGAGAAACCCGCACAGAAATGCGATAAACCAAAAAATCACCGAACCCTCTACGGTCTTGAAACCCTCGCCAGAACCATATCTCCGCTTACCCCAGCGCGTGCCGACCAATGCACCGGCCGCATCGGCGATGGTGAGAATCAAGATCGGGATTATATAGAGATAGAAGTCACCCGCGGCCAAGGCGAACACCATCGCGACCGCTGGCGCGAAGAGAATTTCACCATAAGACAGCCGCTCGATGCCGTGCAGTGCGGAACCCACACCATTTTTCAGTCGAGGAAAAATCCGGATTAATCCCAGCGGGACCGTCGCCACCACCGCCAGAATCCACACCGGAAGCGCCCGACTAAACAGCCATGGAAACGCCACACACGATAGCCCCATCGCCACGTGGATCGTCTTCCGCGCGACTTCTGGAGACGCCCCAGAGCGGCCCGCCAGCATTCGGATCAACGGCAGCCCGAGAAACAAACCGACCAACACCGCAGCGACGATCAGCCATTCGTGAGTGGTCAACCGATGACCTCCTCGACGACGAATCGGCTGTAAAAAAACGCGCGATCTTTCGCGAAAAGTGAATCCGTATCACATGATTTCAAGCGGCCCGCCAGCGACTCCGGGCGACTCCGCGGAGCGAGCATATTCCAATAGGCGAGCCGCGCTCCGGGGTGAGACGAAGCGATGATTTTTTCTAATAGATCACAGGTGTTTGCTTCGCTCATGTATTCGAAAATGTCGCTGAGATTGAAGGCACCGTAGTGTCTTCCGGGATTTTCTGCGAGCCACTTTTCCAGTGGCACTTGCGCCACTTCGAAGCGGTCTTCGGCCAGCGCCCTGCGGATCGTCTCGAAATTTCTTTCCTCCAAGGCAGCCGGCAAGACCTCGCCATGAGTGCCGGTGAGAATCCAGTGCAAGTAGGGATTTTCCGACGGATCGAGCACGACTAACGCATGCCGGGTCCTGCTCAGAATCCGGTCCGCCACCGAGCCCTCGACGTATTTAAAAAACTCAGGATCGCGTCCCAGTGCCCCCATGACCGTGCGGGAAAAGAACAGTTGGAAAATCCAGCGCCAGCGTCGGTTATCCCATACTTTTTCATAGAACTTCAGACGTTCAGTCGGTGACCGCGGCTCCAAGAGCGACAACACCTGCTTCCGGGAGTGGGCCAAGGGCAGAATCCAGTTTCGAAACAGCGCGAAATACCGCTCAAATTTCCCTGCCGAGCCGATCCCGTTTTCCACGGCGTCCGGCATCGCATCCCAGATGTCTCTCGCACTTACCGTCATCTTGTCACGGCAAGCGCGATACCATTTCATGCGATCTGAGCACGGTCGCGATCCTAACAAACCAAGAAACTCATCATGATCAAGCGTCAGATAGGCCGCCCGCCGCAGATCAATACACGCCACTTGCGCGGCATTCATCTCCACCGCAGTCACTGACGCAGCACCGTTCGCCAGCAATGCGAAACTGTTATCCCCTGCCGAGCCGATACTCAGGCAATCACGCCCTGCCGGCTGAAGTGCTGCGGTGAGTAGCTGCGAGTCCTCCCAGCACTGGGCATAACGGATCGCCGAGAAGTCGGCGCGGTGCTGGATTTCCGAGTGGCTCACGCAGACCGCCGGGTCTCGTTCTTTTCGTGGTGAAGGAAATGGTTCCAACTCTCATCGGCTAGCCCATTTTCGTGCATGCCGAAAAGCGGTCGCCAGCGCGGGGCGAATGGCTTGCTCTGCGGATGCATGTTTGCCTCGTGTGGTAGTTTATTGCCCTTGCGAGTGTTACAACGGAAGCAGGAGGTGACGATATTGTCCCATGTGGTCCGGCCTCCTTTATCGCGAGGGAGGACGTGGTCGAGATTGAGCTGAGTCTCGGGCAAGACCTTGGTGCAGTATTGACAGGTGAATTTATCCCGCAGGAACACGTTGCGGCGGGTAAATTTCACTTCGAGCCGCGGCAGGCGATCATACACGGAAAGCACAACGATCTTCGGCACGCGGATGGCGATCCTTGCACCGTGGATCATTTCCGTATCCTCATTTCCGAGCGAATAGGAAATCCATGACGAAAGGTCGTGAGAATTAAACCGTTCATCGCCTTCCACTTGGACGACTTGGGCATGACCGAGGCACAACAAATGGAGAGATCTGCGGACAGAGCAGGTGTGGATCGGTTGCCAAAACCGATTCAATACGAGCACAGGATGTTCGAGCACGGCTTTCATAACCTTTCCTAGACGATCGTGCGAAAGCTAGCAAAGCACTTGGCTCAGGCAACCCAAAAGGTCGCGAATTTTCCCTCCGAGCAACGTTCGCTCGGGCAATGGTGGCAGGATCGTCACACGGTCGCTCTTTCCAAACATCCACTCGGGGAAGATCAAAGCGGGGTCAGATTGATCCCTATCGAGGCTTTTCGATGAATTTCGCCCTAAAAATCCGCCGCTCTTCTCGCCGATGGACCACGCGCCAATGTGACAACTGTGTCACAAAAGTCACCTTGGGAATGGTTTCCTGTCTTTATACCTAGCTGGAGTGCGACGGGATTGTCACAATCCCGTCACATCAGCCTACGAAAAACAACATGAACTCCATGAAATCCATCCATCGCGCCCTGCTTGCGACCAGCCTGCTTGGAAGCATCGCCGCCCATGCCGGAACCGAGACCGAGACCGCTCCTGCCGAAGTCGCGAGCAGCACAAGCGGTGCAACCGGTCTATTAGTCGGTAAACTCTCTGGTGACACTGCTTGGGATCGAGCGTGGTCCGCCGCCGTGCTTTACAAAAATGACGACAATTCGGTAATCCAACTTTTCCAACTCACCGGCCGTCTCCAACTGCAGTCAATCTACGGCGAGGCGGGTGGTGACAGCTTTAACACCTCGGATTTCAAGGATAAGGACCCGGCCAACGACGAATCTGTCTGGGGAAATGACGTCGAAGTGCGTCGTGCCCGCCTTGGTTTCAAATCGAAGTTTTTTAAGGATTGGAAGCTCGACGCCAGCTTCAACATCGATTTAGACGGTCAAGACGGCCCCGGAGGAGACACCACCCTCTACAAGAGCTTGCAAGAAGGCGGACTTACTTACGCGCCTTCAGACCAGCTCAATATTTCGGTTGGTAAGAAACAGGTCCGGTTTTCTCGCGATCAGGAAATCTCATCCACAGAAATCGTCACATTTGAGCGGAGTGCGCTCTCTAATACGCTGACGCCCGGAGAGCTGACCGGCATTTGGTCGTATGGCAAAGAAATCGCCGGTCACTGGCAATACGAAGCCGGCATCTTCTCGAATGCACGTGTCGCAGAATTTGCCTCACCGAGCGATGGAGGAGTTCTTGCCATTGGGAAAATTGGCTACGACTTATCGGAGCAATTCGGACTGGATTCCTGTGTGTCCACCTTCACCTACATGCACAACTCCGAGCCGGGCTATAAAGACGGTAAAGTGGACCCAAATTTCTCCTACAAGGCTTCTCCCTCTTTTACTGATTCAATCGCACTTACCAATGATCTGAGTCAGGGACGCTTCGGAATGATTACCGAATTCATGTATGGATTCGGATTCACGGGGAATGCGGATCAAGGAGGCGCGACATCCGTTCCGATTGCTCAATCCGACCTGTTTGGCATCACGCTGACGCCAAGCTACTTCATCGCGGAAGGACTTCAGGCAGTCTATCGCTTCCAGTTTATTTCCGCATCTGACCCGGATGGCATCAAAATCCCAAGCCGCTACGAAGGCCTCGCCAGCGGTGGCGATGAAAAAGGGAATACCTACATGGCCCATTACCTCGGTTTGAACTACTACATCTACGGCAACAAACTCAAACTCATGACCGGCGTGGAATACGCCCAAACAGGTGGCAGCTCCTACGATGGATTCACCGGTCTCGCTGGTCTTCGCTTTAATTTCTAATTACGCTATTTGACTTATCTCTCAATCTTATGAAAACCATCACTACACTATTCGCAACTGCTGCCATGCTTACCCTAGCAGGTGCGCAGAATCTCAGCATCAAAGGCTCCGACACCCTCGGTGCGAAACTTGTCCCGCAGCTCTCAGAAGGCTTCAAGGCCGCCGGTAACACCAGCGTGAAATTCGAAATCGCTGCTGAAGGCTCGACCACCGCATTCCCCGCACTGGCCAACGGCACAGCGCAAATCGGTATGTCGTCTCGCAAAGTGAAGGACGACGAGCGCACCTTCTGCCGCACCAAGGGCGTTTTCCTCAAGGAGCATGAAATTTGTCATGACATGCTTGTGGTCATTGTGAACAAAAACTCACCGCTCGCCAAGCTGACCAAGGACCAAGTCGCGAAGATCTTCACCGGACAAATCAAGGATTGGTCAGAAATCGGCGGTGCTCCCGGCAAGATCTCGATTTACACGCGTAACACTTCTTCCGGCACCTACAAGGACTGGCAGAAACTCGCCATGGGCGGCCGCGACTATCCTAGCAGCTCGCTGAAAATGGCAGGAAATGAGCAGATCGCCCAAGAAGTGGCGAAAAACAAAAACGGCATCGGTTACGTCGGCCTTGCCTATTCCAAGACCTCAGGCACCAAAGCGCTCAGCATCGACGGTGTCGATCCAGTCGCCGCAAACGCAAAGAAATATGCATTTGCTCGCCTCTGCTACTTCTACGCACCTGACAAGCCGACTGCCGAAGCCGAAGCATTCATGAAATATGTCGAGTCCGCTGCTGGCCAAGAAATCGTCCGGAAGGTCGGTTTCATCCCTGTGAAGGATCTGTAAGCGGATTGTCGTTCTCGGTTGCTGCCGAAATGAGCATCGTGGGCTTACCTGCGGTGCTCATTTCCATATCTCTCCCTCCCCAGATCAATACCACATCGCCCATCAAAGCATGTCGCACGAAGAATCTCCATCCGCTAAGCCGCGCCATCGGTTCCAAAGACACGGATTTTCCTACGAACGGGCGATCAAATACTTCTTCGCCTCGAATGCCGGGCTGACCATTGTCATCCTCGCTCTCATTATCATTTTCTTGTTGAAGGAAGGACTCGGATTCTTCCCCGGCTACCAGCGCGAACTCCAGATCTATCGGATCGCTGGGCTGGAATTTGTTGATATTTCGCGGAAAAATCTGACTGCGCACGAACAGCTCATTAGCGTCCTGAATCGTGCCTATTACGACGAGATCAATGGTCAATGCAGCTACTCCATGCTGCGTTCACAAGACGCCAGCGCCTTGTATAATGCCTACACCGACAAAATCAGTGGCACCCGTGATCTGGTCCTGAGCAATTCGCAGACGGACAATAATGCTAACTCGGAAATGCTAGCCACGCTCAAGGCGAACTACGAAAAACAAAAACTCGACGCTCTCTCTTCACTTCCTCCCACTGCCCACCTCACTGAGACTGAGCGCCGTGATTTGATCGAATCCCTCCGCACCCGCGCCGTCGATGCCACGGAGGATCCCACCTTCATCACCGCACTCGCGGATCAGTTTGCCACGGCCCGGGAGAAACAAGCACAGCCGCTGCAGGCCATGCGCGCCACCATCGACTCCTTCGAGTCCGGCGGCTCAGAACTCAGTGCACTCGTGTCCGAAATGACCGAGACCGTCACCGCCACCAAGGGGAAAATTTCCGAAGCCGATCTACTCGAAAAAGATCGCCGCACTCTACTTGCAGCCGCCGCCAGCGCAAAAGACCCCGTCGAACGCGAAAAACTCACCGCCGAAGCCCAAGCATCTCTCGCCCAGAAGCCCGACATCGAAGGCCCGATGCAGCGCCTCCTGCTGCGCCGCGGCGATTGCATCAAGGCCCATGCCGCACTTAAAGAAGCGTCCGCCGGGATCATCAGTCAGCTACCACAAAACCTCACTCAGCCCGAAGCCGCACGCTTGTTGAAGGTCGCCCGTAGCACTTGGCCGATGTTCCTAGCAGACCTCGACCACACACCCACCGTCATTAATGCTTGGAAACACGATACACCCGTGCCACTAACTGACGCTATCTCCTCATTTCTCACGGGGAAGGACTGGGTCACCGGTGGCGAGTGGCAGGATTTCTACGGCATACTCCCACTCGCCGCAGGGTCGCTCATGATCTCCATCGTCGCGCTCATCATCGCCATTCCCGCCGGGATCGGCGCGGCGGTTTATGTGAATCAGTTCGCCTCGCCGTGGGAGCAATCAATCGTCAAGCCAGTGATTGAATTCATCCAAGCGATTCCATCGGTGGTGTTAGGATTCATCGGCATCCTCGTCTTTGGGACCGTGCTGCGAGACCTCTCGCTGCTAGAGTCGCTACAATGGATTCCAGGATTCCCCATCGAAGAACGGCTCAACATTTTCACCGCCGGTTGCTTACTCGCACTGATGAGTATTCCCACCATTTTTTCGCTTGCGGAAGACGCCATCAACAATGTGCCCGGCGCTTATGCAGAAGCCTCCGAAGCACTGGGAGCCTCTCGCGTGCAGACCACCTTCCGCGTGGTGATACCCGCCGCCTTTTCAGGTATCCTCGCTGCGATTCTGTTGGGATTCGGCAGAGTGATCGGTGAAACGATGGTGGTATTGTTAGTCGCAGGAAACCGCATTAAGATCCCAGACTTCACCAGCGGTCTTGGTTCGTTTTTCCAACCCGCCCATACCCTCACCGGCATCATCGCCCAAGAGCTCGGAGAGGTTCCACTAGGCAGCGTCCACTACCGGGCACTTTTCGTCGTCGGCATCCTGTTATTTACCGTGGTCCTCGCGATCAACGCCACCGCCCACCGCTTCGTGAGCAAGATGAAACATTGATTTGACGCACCATGTTCAACCCCGAAAAACTGATCCGCAAGGGTCTCCCGAAAGGCCATTTCAAGGATGTCATCGTGCGCTCGTTGCTCGGTGGCACGACCTACTTGGTGGTCATCATCGCCGCCCTGTTGTTTGGAAAAATCATCCTCGACGGAGCACCCGTGCTATTGAAAGCGGAGGCACCATTCGTCGATTTCGAATTCCTCACTGCGAAAAACGAAACTCTCCATGTCTTCGATGACGTGCAGGGCATCCGCCACCAACTTCCTGCTTCACAATATAACGCATATCTCACAGAAAATGTAGGTAAGGAAATTTTCAACGAAAAGACCTACTCCTACTCCGGCGGCGGCATCGCAGGGCCCATCGTCGGCACTGCTCTGCTCACTGTCGGCTCCATGATCATCGCGCTGTTCTTCGGCGTTTGTGCCGCGATTTATTTATCGGAATACGCCAAGCAGACTCCATTCATCCACGCCGTTCGTCTCGCCATCCTCAACCTAGCAGGCATTCCTTCCATCGTCTTTGGACTCTTTGGGTTTGCGGTATTCGTGCTCGCCGTGCCAGTCATCACTGCCCTGCCGTCCGACCGCTCGCTGCTCGTCATCCCGTTATTTTTCGGTAACTATGTGATGAGTTTTCAAGGTTGGAACTCTTCACTCATGGCCGGTTGCGCCACACTGGCATGTATGATTTTACCCGTCATCATCACTGCCTCTGAAGAATCCCTCCGCGCAGTTCCACAGGGATTCCGCGATGCATCACTGGCCATGGGGGCCACCCGCTGGCAGACGATTCGGAAATGTGTATTACCCTTTTCCCTGCCCGGCATCCTCACCTCCTCGCTACTCGCCATCACCCGCGTCGCCGGAGAAACCGCGCCCATCATGTTCACCGCTGCCGTCGCCGCGAAGGACACGTTTCCTTGGGAAGGGCTTACCAAAAGCGAGCACCCCGGAGTCTGGGAGCATATCACTTCGTCATTCGACATTTTAGGCGGTCAAGTGCAGGCACTGCCCTATCACATCTACACCCTCGCTGCACGGATTCCCAACTCCGAATACACCCAACGCGCCCAATACGGCTCAGTCTTCGTGTTCCTTCTCCTCGTCGCTTTCCTATCCGTCGGCTCGATGGTGCTGCGGAGCAAACTGCGGTCGAAACTCAAATGGTAAGCATGCAATCCGCCA
>JAYUHS010000030.1:0-17655 GCA_043766715.1 Luteolibacter sp. | reverse complement strand
ATGGCATCGTTGAAGCACTCTTGGAGATTCTTCTTATGGATGACCTTGTTGACCTCGATGATGTTCATCAAGTTCTGCGGCGCGTTTTCCGGGATCGGTGGCGCTTCCTCGCTGGTCTGAGCGCTGGTGACGTCGAGGATATTGAAAACGAGAACCGAGTAGTAAGCGACGACTGCGCGACCCGATTCCGAGACCAAATTCGGGTGCTCCACTCCGGCTTTATCGCAAATTTGTGAGATGACTTCGACGATGTCGGTGCAGTATTCCGTGACAGAGTAATTACAAGACGAGTGGAAATTCGTGTGTGAGCCATCATAGTCCACCGCCATGCCGCCGCCGATGTCGAGCACGCCCATCGGCGCGCCTTCCTTGACGAGGTCGCAATACATGCGGACCGCTTCCGTCGCTCCTTCGCGGATCGCTGCGATGTTAGGAATCTGCGAACCTTGGTGGTAGTGCAGCATTTTCAGGCAGTCGATGTAGCCGGAAGCCTTGAGCTGATCCACCACGGCGATGACCTGAGAGGCATTGAGCCCGAAGACGGATTTATCCCCCGCACTGTCCTGCCAGTGGCCGGAACCCTTGGTGGAAAGCCGGACCCGGACGCCGAGATTGGGCAGGATTCCGAGCTTACGGGAACGGGCGAGGATGAGGTCGAGCTCACTGGGCATTTCTAGCACCAGCATGATCCGCAGACCCATTTTCTGAGATTGCAGCGCGAGGTCGATGAATTCCTCGTCCTTGTAGCCATTACAAATCAGGTAGGCCTCGGGATCGTGCATGTGAGCCAGCGCAGCGATGAGTTCTGGCTTGGAACCGGCTTCGAGGCCGTAGTGATATTTTTTCCCGAACTCGGAAATTTCCTCAATAACTTGGCGCTGCTGGTTGACCTTGATCGGATAGACGCCGCGGTATTCACCACGATATTTCGTCTCCTTGATCGCCTTGCGGAAGGACTCGTTGATTTCTGCGATGCGGGAATGGAGCAAATCGCGGAAACGGAGGAGCACAGGAAGGTGGGTGCCACGGTCGCGGAGACCGTCGATCACTTCGAAAAGCGAAACCTCCGCCTGTGCCTCGTCATCTTCCAACCGGACGGTGACATGGCCGTTTTTGTTTACCCCGAAGAAACCGTGGCCCCAAGTATCGACGCCGTAGAGTTCGGAAGATTTCTCCGGGGACCAAGTTTCGGATTTACGCTTGGCGGGCTTCGGAAGGGTGGCAGTTGCAGGCGGAATCATGGGCGGAATAAAGCGGTGATCTGGGAAATTTGAAGTGAGAATTTTTTAGCGCACAGGTGGCTTCCAGTTGGGAAATTCCGTCTGGAGCTGCTGGCGGTATTTTCCCGCACCGGCTGAGTCGGACTGCTTCTCAAGCGCTTGAGTAAGCTTCCACAGGGCGAGAGGTCTGAGTTCCTTGTCGTCCACGTTGAAACTGACGACGATCAGGTATTTTCCGGCAGCGGTCTTGGCATCACCGGCTTGGA
This sequence comes from Luteolibacter sp., assembly GCA_043766715.1. Classification (GTDB taxonomy): domain Bacteria; phylum Verrucomicrobiota; class Verrucomicrobiia; order Verrucomicrobiales; family Akkermansiaceae; genus Luteolibacter. The sequence continues at coordinate 16,169 of JAYUHS010000030.1, read as the reverse complement.
GTTCGAGGTCGCCGTCGAGGATATTGAGCTGGGCGCTGGTGTGTCCTTGGGGCCGGAGGGCGATGGCGTCATCCGCAGCCTTGCGAGCCTCGGCGAAGCGTTTGAGTTGGAAAAGGGCGCGACCGCGGTCCACCAAGCCGTCTGCCTTCCAGCCGGGATTATCCTCTACGGCGAGCACGTTATCCACGGCGATGAGCACCCCTTCCGCTTCGCCCGTTTCGAGCCGGGCTTTAGCGAGGTAACGCCAAGTTTCCTTGGCCGTCTCGCGAGGTTCTTGGGGATTAGCAACAAAGGCCAGCGATTTGGCGGCGGAGCTGTAATCTCCGGCATTGTAAGCCTGCATGCCGGACCACTGGATCACTTGGTCTGGGATGTCGGCCTCGTATTTTCCGACGGCGGCTAGATTGATTTCCGTGGCCAGTTTCTGCGGCTCTTGGGCGGAAAAATAGCCGAGTGCGAGCCAGACACCTGCGTGTTTGGCGTAGCCAGCCGGACGCAAGTCACGCGCTTTTTCCAAATAGGGAATCGCTTCCTTACTGGCGTTGGTCTTCATCAGACCGAAACCGATCCAGTAGTTTGCCTCAGCTATTACGCTGTCCGTGAGGGTTTTCACGTTTTGCAGCAGGCCCCGGTAACGGAGGATCATGTCCGGGATATTATTCTCCGAACGGCGCAGGCGGGCGGACTCCAGCCATGCGAAGGACTTCAGCTCATCCGGCGTCCCGGCAACAGCGGTGAGACGGTCGAAGTCGGCGATCGCTTTTGCAGGCTCCGCACTCTCTGCGTAGGCCTTGGCCCGTTTCGCAAGGGCAGACGGGACTCGTGAATCCTCAGGATACTTAGTGACGAACTCGCCGAGAGAACGAGCCGCACCTTGAGCATCACCCGCCTCCGAGAGACACCAGCCGCGTTGATAAAGTAGCCCAGGCCGATTCTTTTCGCTGACGATGGCTGCATTCACTTGGCTGTAGACCTTGGCAGCCTCTGCGACGTCCTTGTTCGAAAAAAGAGTCTCCGCCTTCATCATCAACGCCGTATGGATTCGGGGATCGTTCGAGCGAGCCTTGCGGTAGAGCTGGAGAAATGCATCGACCTGATCCGGAAGATGCCGGCCTTCGATTTGGAAAAAACACAGCAACCGGTAATAGGAAGCCGAAAATGCGAGATCCGTCTCCGGCTTCACCAGTTTTTCGACATCGCGAAATAGTTGCAACGCTTCGCTCGGCTGCTTGAGCCGCATGTAGGCCCGGGCGGCGATCATCAGGCGATTCGCCTCCTTTTCCCCATCCGCCTTGGCAGTACTGCGGCGGAAGACTTCGATCACCTCACGATACTTGTTTTGCGCGAACAAGTTGCTCATCAGCGCCGTCTGGGCATCTGGACGAAAATCCTCCATCCCGGTGTTGCTGAGAATGAGCTGAAGGTATCGATCCGCCAACTCGACTTGGCCAAGCTTGGTGGCCGTGAGCGCCGCGTGCAGTGCCGCTTCGCCACGGATTTTATCGGAGTGAGACCCTTGAACGACCTCCTCAAACTGAGCGAGAGCCTCCTGCAGCCGCCCGGCCTTCAAAGCCAAGTGCCCCAGCGCGACCTTCGCTTGCGGTGCAAACAATCCACCGGCGGGATCGCCGATGACCTTTTTGAAAGCCCCAATCGCCTCGCGGTCGCGGCCTAGCAGTCGGTAACAATTTCCCGCAAGGTAATTTCCCCGGGGGCGTTCTTCGGGTTTCACCGCATTCGCCGCGAACCGCTCGAACAACGGCGCAGCAAAGGCATATTCGCCCTTGTTATAATGGTCCGCTGCCAAGGTATAGGCAGCAGCGGCGGCCCACTTGCCATTGCCGAAACGGTTGAGCAGCGTGCTGAAGCAGCGTTTCCCATCGTCAATCTGACCTGCTTGATAGTAACTATTTCCGAGATACCACCAGGCCATTTCAGCATTCGGATGGCTGGGGAAATCATTCAAATAGTCGGCAAAAATCTGGGCCGCACGCTGGAAGAAATCTAAGCGATTATCTAGGTTGGAAGCAGCTTGGGCAGCATCGTAGAGATTTTTTCCCCGCATGAAAAAATCGTTACCTGCATCCGCGTTCAGCGCCGGGTCCACGACACCAGCCCGAGGCGGGACTTGGGCAAGCACCGGAACAGTGGCGAGAAGGAAAAATGCGAGTGCGCGTTTCAAGATGGATGGAGGCTGGTCCTTGCGGGTGGGTTTGCCAAGCGAATCACTCCGATGACGTGGCGGGATCAGGACGCTGGGTCGCGAAGGAAATATTCCAAATCCCAGCTTTCTGGCAGGTATCAATGATTTCTACAATGCGCTGATATGCTACCGCACCGTCGCCACGGATGCGGACGGGTTGGTTCTCAAATTGCTTGGCAATGGCGGAGAGCTTGTCGAACAACTGCTGCCGGTCAACCGCCAACCCTTCCACGCGGATGCCGCCGTCAGCTACGATATTAATGATGATCTCGCCGCGGACCCGCTCTGGCTCGGCTCCTTCTTGGGCTGTCGGGACGGAGACGTTGAGCTCAGTCTCCGACTTGCTAAATTGGTAATTGATGATGAAAAAGCTCAGTAGGAGGAGCAGAATATCAATCATCGGTGCCAACTGGATGGACACCGGCGGTGGCTGGCGACTTGTAAATTTCATCCCCGTCGTCGGTTAAATCCCATGGAGGTCAGGGCGCTCGCCGCCCAACGGAGACGGCACTGGCAGCGTATAGTCCTCACGAGGGCGCTGGCTCGGAGTGGCAGAGTGCATCGACTGGCGCTCCATTTGCGCGTGAAGCAGCGCGATGAAGTAGGTGGCCGCAGCCTCAAGCTCGGAGATGTGTTTCTGCACCCGCCCACGAAAGATCGAGTAGAAGGCAAGTGCCGGAATGCTGATGGCCAAGCCGCCAGCCGTGGCGATCAACGCCTCAGAAACCCCTGCCGCTAATCCCATTTGGCGCACGCCCTGCTCGACGCCGCCGGAAGAAATTTCAAGGAACGCCTTGATCATGCCGATGACCGTCCCGAGCAAGCCCACCATCGGCGCGATGCCACCGAGGTCGGCGAGATAGGAGATTCTGGAGGTGAGCATGCTTGCTTGGTGCGAGCCTTCGACTTGCGCCACATCGCGGATGTCTTCGAACGCCGCCCCTGGATTGGCATTCATGAAATCTAGAGTTTTCTGGGTAATGCGCGCCATGCATTCGTTGCGGCGGTGACTCAGCGTGATCAGCCCGAGGTAGTCGCGCTTACGAATCATCGCCTCCGTGGTGCTCATGAAACTATCACTGACGATGGCATTACGCCGCATCGTCAGCAGGAACATCAAAATCAACAAGACCGTGATGACTGACATGATCCCGAGCGGGATCATCATGACTCCGCCTTTGGCGAGAATCTCTAGAAAATTTACTTCCTTGGCCACCCGGACGGGAGTTCCCACCGCCGCAGCAGAAGCGACGAGTGCGGAGAGGAAGAATCCCGCGACTGAGAATTGGCAGCACTTCATGACTTTCGTGGCAGTCTATCGATCACAAGAAGGAACGCAAGCTTCGCCCATGCTCCGCGCCGTTTACGGAACCGGTTCCACGTTCTTTCCAACCTACCCCGACTTGAGAAACTCTTAGTCGTGCTAAATCCCGTTTCTCTCTTTGATCCCGCCACCACCGCTATTGAGGAAGCGATAGTAAACCTCCAGCATCAACGTGCAGAGAGCGGTGCGGTAAACTTTTCCCTGCTCACCCGCGAACTGATCACCTATCCCCGGCTCTTTCCATGAACCATCAGCCTCCTGATTGTTCAATACTTGGTCGCGGAACAAATTGTTGTAAAATTTCCAATCTTCGCCACCCAGTTGCATCATCGCCTGAGATTCATAGTAGTGAGCATAGAGGTTACTGTCCTTGGTGGTGTAGTCGAATTTACTATTTTCAACGAGATACTTGGCCCCCTTACGGACTTCTGAGCGGGCACCTTTTCCCCACATTTGATTGCACAGCATCCCGACTCCGGTGAGGGCCATGTAGCCGTTTGCAGTCACCGGAGCGGTTCCTACATATCCGAAACCACCATTCTCCGCTTGGCAGGTGACGAGGTAAGCGAGGCTTTTGTTAATACAGCTACTCATCCCCCGGAACTTGAGATCGGCATGGCTGCACGCCTTCAGAGCTTGAATTTGCCAACCCGAAATCGAAACGTCCACATGCGCTTGTTCGCCTAAATCGTAGTGATAAGCCCAGCCGCCTTTTTTGTGCTGGTTATCGATGATGAGCTGGCCTGCCTTTTGGGTCACCTCGTTGAGAGACGGGACGTTGATCTTGAGATCCTTACAAAAAGTAGCGGCCTCGCCGAGCGCGTAGGTGGCGATGCCTTGTTCGTAACACCAACTGTTATCGATAAAATTAATTCCGAGCTTGCCGTCATTTTTCAATCCCAGATTCACTAGGTAAACGATGCCCTTCATGCAGGAGTCGCCGAATTCTTCTGAAATCGGAGTTTCACAATGCCCAAAGTAAGCAAGAAGCGCGAAACCAGTCATGGCCGCTTTGTTCGGGTCACCCCATGAGCCATCGGCCGCTTGTGTGCTCTTGAGGTAGCGCAAGGATTTCAATACCGCCTCTTCACATGCTGGAGTACCGCCATTTTGCGCAAGCCGCTGGAGGCGATCTTCCCGCGAACACCGCTTCCGCATGGTCTCCGGGACGAGTCCGAAAAGCTTGCCGACTCCGCCGCCGAGGCCCAGTCCACCACCCGCACCCGAGCCTTTTCCAAATCCACTTCCGCTGCCGGAGCCACCGAGGCCGCCCGACATGCCACCGCCACTGAGGGAACTCAAGGTGGACATTTCACCGAAGTTGTCGCCCTGTTCGGGAATCGCGTAGCTGGCAGTCGCACCTTCAGCGAAAACGCGTTTCACATTCGTGGTTGGAGTGATCTGTGCTCGCTTCTTTTGTTGGACTTTGTGTTCAGCCCCGCGCTCACCACCCCCACCACCGCCGGGAGGCATGAAATCGACCTTCTTCTCTGGCTCACGAATGACCTGAAAAATCCAAAAAGCCCCGACGAGCAACAAGACCACGTGAAATAAGGCGGCAAACATCAACGACCCACCGCCAATTTTGGACCAAAGTCCATTTTTCCGAGGTTGGATTTCCAGCGGATTTCCCTCTTCGTCGTAAATTTCCATGGCGAATTTTTTTAAATAATGGTGGACGATTTACTCTGGGCTACCAGCTTGGAAGGTAACATCTGCGATTTTTGCTCGACTCAATGCATCCAGAACATCGACCACTCGTTCATAGTGCGCAAGTTCATCTGCATAGATGGTCACTAGCACCTTGGACTTGGAAGCATCGCTCGCTTCGCGGAGTGAATTCAGATTCCCTGTCAGCTCGAGCAGATCCTTGGTGGTGGGACTGTCCAGCGGATCGTCATTCATATACACCTGACCCTCGTCGTCGATGCGGATGGCGATCTCGTCTGGAGTCACTGTTTCCTTATCTGACTCGACGGTCCCAGGCAGCTTGGTATTGTGTGCTTTTTCGACCTTCATGGCACCGACCATGGCCATGAAGAACAACATGATCACGAAGACCACGTCGATCATGGGTGCGATTTGGAACCCGAGATTGACCTCGGAGGATGGCCTTCTTTTACGACGACTGATCATGAATAATTATCGATTGGAGGCTGCAAATGAAATGTCGGCGATGCCACTTTCACCCACCGCATTCATCACTTTTTGAATTTCGATGGCCGGGAGCTTCGCATCTCCCCGGATCACGGCACGGAGCGAGGAATCCACTCCAAAACGCCCTTTGAGGTAGGTGATGAGGTCTGCTGTGGCCGGGTATTCCTTGTCGTCCACCAGAAGGAGTGCCCGACTCGCCGCCGGGTCCCAGCGCACGTTCACCGCGACCTCGTGCTTGGCCATTTCTTGGTCACGGTCCTTCGCGTTCGGTGAGACAGGCAGGACGATATTCTTGTCCACTTTGAGCACTTGCGCCGTGGTGATGCTCACGAAGAAACACAGCAGCACGAGTAGCACATCGATCATGGGAGCAATCTGAAACTCAGGTTCTCCGCTTTCTCCTCCGCCGCCGCCGCCTGCCATGGTCGTTGATTGTTAATTAGGGATTTTTCTAAACCAGCAGAACTCAAACGCCTTGCGGGTTTTCCACCCAGTTTGGCAAGGCCGCAAAGGTCTCTTCTTGGCCCACATCGGCATCCTTCAGGTAGTCATAAGGCGCGTTGCGGAAAAGTCGCTCGGTTTCCTCCTCCAGAATATGGACGCTCGACTGAAGCTTGTTCCGGAGGAAATAAAAGCCCATGAACGCGGGAATGGCGATGAAGAGTCCAGATGCCGTAGCGATGAGCACCTCACCGATGTGACCCGCGAGTTCGGTAGGCTCGCTGATGCTGGCAAACGCTCCGCGCATCCCGGAGACCGTTCCTAGCAGACCGACCATCGGCGTGCAGACTCCGATGACCGAGAGATAGTTAATCCGCGTCTGCAACTTGGAAGTCACCTTGTCCACCTCCGCGACCAGAGCTTCCTCTGTCGCATTTTTTCCATAACCGATCGATCCCAGCGCAGAGCGCACGACTTGGGCGAACGGACTGTTGAGCGCCTTCATGGCCTGGTAGGCACCGATGTAGTCCCCACCAAGAAATGACTGCTGGGCGATGGCGACGTCTTCAGCAGGACTCATTTTCTTGGTGTTGGTGCGCATCCAGATGTCGATGATGAGCCAAACGGTGGCGACGGAGAATGCGCCGATGGGATACATGCACCATCCGCCTTCTTCCAAGACCTTGATGAAGCTTTTTTTGACGACCTTGGGCGCAACGGCATCTGCGGCAAATGCAGTCGCAGGGAGTAACACGAGAGCCGCATAGATTGCCTTTTGGATTATATTTTTCATGGCGTTTTATTAAAGATTGGTTGGAAGGGTTGTCGATTTATTTGAGGCTTTCAAGGCGCTTGTTCGCCTCGGCGACCACCAAGGTGCCGGTCGTGTGACTGATCGCGGACTTAAGAAGTGCCACGGCTTCCTCTCGGCGGGCCGAAGCCTTGAGATATTCGGAGGCATTGAGCTCAGCGACGCCGCTGAGGATCATGCCACCGGTGGGAAAAAGGCAGGGAACCATCAGATAGGATTCGAGCGCTTCCTTGTCACGCTTGGCGGCCTTGAGTAGGTTTCCCCTAAAAAATGAGGCATACGCACAGACATCGGCTGGCAAATTATCCGTGGTGAGATCGCTAAGTGCCACCTCCCTGTCAGTGATTTTTGTGGAGGCGGGCATCATCAAGGCCTTGCCCAGTGATACGAATGAATCGGTCCCTTGGCCGGGGGTGGCATCCGAGATTTCCTTGCCGATATCCACGCACTTGGCCGGATTCCCATCCAAGGCGTAGGCGATCAAAGCGGCCCGCGCGGCCTCCAACCAAAAATTCCCAGGAATCTTGGCACTGACGCGTTGGGAGACGAGAAGCGGCTCAAGGAGCTTGAGTGCATCCGCAGGCTTGCCCATCAGCAGCAGGGCGATTGCTGGGTTCATCTCCGTGGGCTTATCGCCGAAAATATGGTCAGCCGACTCCATTGGGAAAATCTGGCCTGGAGTAAAACCCTCCGCCGGGGCGGTGAGCGTGAGAGTATTTCCCTGAACTGTGACGGAGGACAGTGGCACCGAGCGGCCATTTTGGAAAACGACACGGATGGGTTCTGCCGCGAGCGCCGCGATGGTTGGCAGGACGATGGCCGCACCGGCCAGCAGGGCGGACCGAATGGATTGCAGTGGGAGCCTCATGGATTTGGAATTCACTTCGACATCTCGGCGGCTTTCTTGGCCCGCGCGGTGTTCTTGAGTTTAGGATCGGTGGCGAGCGCTTTGAGAGTCTCTGTGGCGAGTGTCTGGTCGCCCATTTCGAGCAGAGTTTCATAAGCTTGCCAGCCAGCTTCTGCGCAGACGTCTGGGGTACTTTTGTAGGCGGTGTAAACTCGATTATAGTAACCGTGTGCTTCCTTGAGTAGCTCGCTTTTCGCCTCCGCTGCTAACTCTGCTTTCGCTTGTTTGCGGAGAATTTGTCCCAAGAGAAGGTAAGCTTTCCCCGCCGACTCACCACGGAACATCTTGTCTCCTGCGACTTGAAGCGCGAGTTTCTTCGCGTCTTCGAGTTTACCCAGCTCGAACAGTGCTTGGATCTTGCCGAGCGTGGTTTCCTTAAAGCGGAACGTCCCAGGATTGTTCTCCAGCGCTTCTTCGAAGATTTTCAAGGCCTCATCCGGCTTGCTGCGGGCGAGGGCGATGTAGCCTAGGCCGACCGGACCAGCATCGGCGAAATTACCTTCCTTGTAGCGGTCCACCAGCCTCCGATACATGCCCTCGGCGGCGTCTAGATCACCAGACTTGAACAAGATATCCCCGGAAAGCGAGAGTAGGGCTGGACTAAGGACGGAGGGATCCTTCGCATTGATGGTCGCGATGTTTTTCAAGTAGCGGTCCGCATTGTCTTGGCGCTTCAAGAGCCTCGCAAGCTGAGCTCTTGCATAGTAGAGGCGGGCATTCGAAGTGGGATTTTCTTGGCCCGCTGTCACCTTGGTCATGACCTCGACGAGCTGTTTATCGACCGCTTCCCCATCGATTTCCGCTGGCTTCTTGTTGCGCGGGACGAGGGTCTTCACTAGTTCGTCGATCATGAATTCCACCTGCTCGCTATTCGGATCACTGATCCGCGTCTTGATGGCCGTGGCGAGCATTTCCGCAGCTTCCGCCCCCTTGCCTTCTCGCCCTTTCATCTTAGCGACTTGGATGGCGGAAAGCAGAGCCAGTGGACTTTCTGGATTATTCTGGAGGAACTCTCCGTGGAGGGCAGCGATGCCAGCCCAGTCTTTATTCGCCTGAAGCAGCGAGGTCGCAGTGTCGAGCGCGTATTGAGTTACGTCATCTGGGCTGTCTGACAAGACTGCTCTTTTGTAAGCATCGAGCGCCTGACTTTCAAATTTCGCGACCTCATCGGGTTTGTCAGACGTCTTTTTCTTATAGGTGTCCCCGATGAGGCAGAGCATCGAGCCGACAGCGGCATCGTCGGGATGGAGATTAGTAAACGAAGTGAGATCGCGGATGATTTTATCGGACTGGTCGGTTTCCTTGTCGTTGAAATCGATGAAGGCGAGCTTGTAGCGGATATCTCCCGCATATCGGCCGTCGGGAAACTTGGAGAGATATTCCTTACTGGCTCTGAGCGTCTCCTGATAGTTGTTCGAAAGGAAATTCGACATCGCTACATAATAGAGACCGTTCTCCACCATCGGGCTGTTGGGGAAATCCTTGAGAAACTGGGTAAAGACGGGGACGGACTCCTTAAAATTTCCCGCTTGGAATTGCGAAACACCTTGGAAAAACGTGTAGCGATCGAGACTCTCCGACTTTGGAAACTTTACGATGAGATCCCGGTAAAAGCTGCCCACCTCAGTCCAGTTGCCGCTTTGGACCAGCATTTCGCCCGCGAGTGCTGCCACTTGCTCGGCATTTTCCGAGTCCGGAAACTTGGCCAGATACTTATCGCAAAGCACTTTTACCTGAGGCATGTCCTTGAGCTCGGCGACGATCCGGATCTCAGAGTAGGCCGCTTTTTTCGCATCCGCTGCGGAGCCATACTTGTCTCGTATCGTCCGTAAGCACACCAACGCTTCTTCATAGCGGTGGAGATAGTAGAGGCAAATGCCACGGCGCATCAGCAGTGCGGCATCGAAGTCGGCTTGGCCATCAATCGCAGCCAGCGCCTTCTCTGAGAGATCCACAGCGGGCAGTAGATCATTTAAAAATTCCGAGGCTGCGGAGCGTTGGTTCAGCGGCTTGGTCTTGTCCAAGGTGACGCGTGCTTCCAGCAATTTCACCTCCTTGCGCTGCGCATCGAGCGCCATTTTTTGAATCTCTAAAATCTCACGGCGCGGCGGCACCGCACGGTAGATGGCCAGTGCAGACTCGTAGGAGCCGGTGCTCACTAACTCATCCCCGGCGACAGTGACTTGATTTGAGTACCAAGCGATGGCGTCCCGGACTCCAGCCTGATTACTCAAGCGGTCGAGGTAGGCCGTTAGGTCGTCTACCTTACCATTGTCGGCGAGCAGTGAGATCACTTGCACCGCAGCCGTTGTCTGCTGCGGCGAGCGGATGTCAGACCCCATCAGGCTTTTAAAAACGGTGAGCGCTTCATCCCGTCTGCCGAGTTCCGAATAGACTTTTCCCAAGTAAAAGCCGGCTTCTGAGCGGAGCTTCGGGTCTTGCGCCGCGAGTTTCAGCGCATCGATGGCACGCTCTTTTTTCTCCGGAGTGTCTTGCTGGATGCAGGCTCGGCCCACGCCAAGGTAGCAGCGGCTGGAGTATTCACCTTTCGGAAAGCGCTTCAAGCACTCCGTGAAGGCCGCCTCTGCCTCGGCGGGCTTTTCCCCCAGCAGATTTCCCAGACCGACATTGAAATAGAGCAGTTCGAGCGGTGCATCCTTACTCGACCCGAGCGCTTGGAGGAGCTCCTCGATCTTCGCGACGGCCCCCATGTAGTCCTTCGCAGTGAATGCAGTCTCAGCCTCAGTAAATAACCGGTTCAGAGTGGCAGGCGCGACCGTAACCGCAGGCGCAGCGGGCGGAGTCTGCGCTTCCGCTCGGTCCACCCACAGCACTCCCAAGAGAGAGCACACGAAAAGTGCGGGGATTTTTGCGCCAGTGATCGGGGTTTTTCGAAGCATACGGAGAGACTCGAAAAAGAGCGCCACGGCCATCCCGGTGTCAAGTCACTTAATCGATCCCAACAAGGCAATTGTGCTCCCTCAATCGCCGCAGCTCGGATTCCGGATGCGATGCACCGAACATCCGGATTTCTATTGAAATTTGGATTCCCGAGACTTCGCTGCACGGACTAAGACCCCTTCCATGTCCGCACCGGATTTCAAAGCCAAGCTCCGAGAGGTGCCCCACCTGCCCGGGGTCTATCTGATGAAGGACCGCCTCGGCTCGATCATCTACGTCGGCAAGGCTCGGGATTTGAAACGCCGCGTATCCTCCTATTTCATGGCCTCGCAGAAAATGCGGGGAAACGTAAAAACCCGCGCCCTCATCGACTCGATCCATGATTTCGAGTTCCACACCGTCCGCAATGAGGAGGAATCGCTGCTGCTCGAAGGCAAGCTCATCAAGGACTACCGACCGCGCTACAACATCGCCTTTCGCGATGATAAACGCTTCTTCCTCGTGAAAATCCGCCTTGCCGACCCATGGCCACGGTTTCGTGCGACCCGGATGAAAAAGGACGACGGCTCACGCTACTTCGGCCCGTTTCCCCACTCCGGTGCCCTCCACTCGACCTTAGAATGGCTCAACCGCAGCTTCGCCCTCCGCGTCTGCCGGACCGACGCCCCAGACGAGGCGACCTACAAGCACTGCAACGCCGACATCATCCGTAACTGCTCCGCTCCGTGCATCAGTCGCATCACCCGCGAGGCCTACTTCGAACGCATCGAGGAAGCCTGCCGCGTCCTCGAAGGCAAGGGCAAGCGCGAGGTCTTCGACACCCTCCGCAGCGACATGACCGCTGCCGCCACAAGTCTCGACTTCGAAAAAGCCGCCAACCTCCGCGATATCCTCCAAAACCTCGAAAAAACCCTCTCCCCCACCCGCCAGTTCGCTCGCGGCCGCGGCGTCCAGACCACCGTCAAGCCCACCGAGGACCTCGCCGAACTCGGCGAAGAACTCCACCTCGCCGGCCCACCCCGCGTCATGGAATGCTTCGACATTTCCAACGTCTCCTCGAACCACATCGTCGCCTCCATGGTCCGCTTCACCGACGGTAAACCAGACAACCAAAACTACCGCCGCTACCGCATCCGCACCGTCGAGGGCCAAGACGACTTCGCCTCCATGGCCGAGGTCATTCGCCGCCGCTACTCCCGCATCCTCATGGAAAATAGCGCCGCAAATCCCGATGCCGAATTTTCCCAAGAAAACCTCGTGGATTCCCAACGCCGCCTCGCCCGCGAGGGCAAGGCCAAGATCGTCCTGCCAGACCTCGTCATCGTGGACGGCGGAAAAGGCCAACTCGGCATGGCCGTGCGCGAGCTCAAGGCACTCGGCCTGCACGACTTACCCGTCGTCGGCCTCGCCAAGCAGCACGAGGAAGTCTTCGTCCCCGGCCGCGAAAACTCCATCCGCATCCCCCACGACCGCGGCGCACTCAAACTGCTCCAGCGCATCCGCGACGAAGCCCATCGCTTCGCCAACGGCTACAACGCCCTGCTCTACCGCCGCCGCATGAAGGAAAGCCTACTCGACGACTGCCCCGGCATCTCACCCAATAAAAAACGTCTCCTCCTCGAAAAGTTCGGCAGCGTCGCCCGGTTGAAAAAAGCCACCGCCGAGGAAATCTGCACCCTTCCCGGAATTTCAAAAAAATCCGCCGAGATCCTTTTACAGTTTTTAGCCCGCAACGACTGAGTCTCGCCCGGAAAAAACGCAGCACTCGGCCTCAATAACGCGCCATTTTCGGATCGATCCGTAGCGCCCAGTCCTCGATCCCGCCGCGCATCGAGAACGCATTTTCCACCCCGATGGATCGCAGGAAATGCACCGCCCGCAGCGACCGCACCCCGTGGTGGCAATACACCACGACCCCACGCTCATTCCGCGCCAGCAGCTTTTCCCTCAGCACCGAAAACAAACCCAGCGGATACCACTCGTGACCTGCAATCTGGCAGATCCCAAGCTCGTCCTCCTCCCGGCAATCAATCAACCGCGGGCGCTCAGCGGCCGGGAGCTGCACCCACTCCGCCACCGCTTCCGGGGTGATTTCTAAGGTTTCCGCCGCGTCAGGAAGGCGATTCACTCGATGATGACGGGCGTGCCGACTTGGACGTTATCGAAGAAATGAGAGGACATTTGATGCGGCATCCGGATGCAGCCGTGAGATGCCGCATAGCCCGGAAGGTAGCCGGTGTGCATACCGATGCCGCCAGTGACCCGCATGAAGTTCGGCATCGGCGCGGCGTAGAAAATCTCGTTCGCCTTCGGCTTATCCGTCCGGATGTCCACATTATCGTTCGTCGTTTGGCCGGTGGTTTTATCCTTAAAAACTCCGTAGGCCGAAGACTTATGATCCTTGTCCTTCTGAGTGATTTTATACGTCCCATTCGGAGTTCCATGGTCTTCGTTGCCACTGGAAATCCGAGAAACCCCCACCAGCACGCCACCCTTGTAGAAAAACGCCTTTTGCTGACTGCGGTTGATTTTAATCAAAGGACTGCCCGCCGCGCTGTCGCCATCCCAGTAGGAAACATCGTCCGGGATGGCTGGCGCCGGGTGGCCATTTCCACCAGACATGGATTGGTGAACTGGCCCACCCATGCCCGTGAGGTAGTTCGAATACGCCGGAGCCGCAGGACCACAGGAATTCAGCACGAAAGCTGCCAACCCAGAAATCGGCAGATAGTTAAGGAAACGTGATTTCATTTTGGCCGGCAGACTGGACCCGGAATGGGACAAGGTCAAGCGAACGGGTAGCAACAAACAACCGCCCCCCTTGAAGCCGGCCGAACTCACAACCACCCTCCTACATCATTCCCTCTCCTTTCACCTAGCAAAGAAACCTCCACTCATTTCGTCAACATCGACCACGACTCTCCGATGTCCCACCGCTAGCACGAACGCCGATTTTCAATTCTTCATCTCAGTCGGCAAAATCTCAAATTGCCATGACGCTCCGCTAACAAGGCCGCCCTATCTGTCATCCTGCCGAGCCTTGTCCGCCTTTTCTTTTTCGATGAGTGCCACCATTGTTTTAAGACTCTCAGGATTGCTCGATGCTGTCTGAAGGAGCCGGGTAAGCACTTTCTTATTCTCAGGCTTTATATTCGAGAATGAAACACAGTAGGTCGCCAATTTGTCACGTATTTCCGTGATTGCCCTATGCTTGGTATGCGCTTCGGCAAGAGCTTCATTAGCGGCGATGTCTGTTTCATACTGTGATCTCACAACTGGATCCTTGATACTCGCAGGATCTGCTCCTGCTATACTGCCATCAGGTGGCGCAAGGTTACGCAGCGGAGTTCCGAGGGTCTTTGGGTGATTCTCTAAATATTGAATGCTTGCAGCCAATACTTGGACGAGCAACTCAGCTCGCGAGTCATCATTGAATGACGGTTCGCGCTCGATTTTATTGAGGCACATTTGGAGCTTATCGCTACTTTCATCCACCTTAAATTCGTTGATTACTTGAATGGCGGAGGCCCTATTTATTTGTGAGTAGCAGATTGAGGGTATCGCCAAAGCACAAAGAGTGATCATGATTGTCGATGTTTTAGGATTCATAATTACTGAGCAGTTGGATCGTTACTATTGGCGGAGACGGAGACTCCACCTTTGGAATTCGTGACACGGCCAGCGGCATCGGATTCGTGATGATGATTCACTATCGTAAACTGCTTTTCGCCTCCAGACCCAACTCGAAACAGCCATGGTATAGGCCAATCGAAAGAACCTCTCTCAGGAGTGGCTGCTCCATCAGAACCTGATTGAATTGTATCAACAAAGCTATCCTTACTTGGTTTCTGCTCTGTGCCAACTATTACAGCACCCACTTGCCATCACGATGATTTACGCCATTTTGATAGAAATAATAGCCTGTTCCTATACCAGCACACTGGCCTTCGCGTATCTCGATCTTGATGAATGAACTTTGCGGTTTACAAAGAAAAAATAGCCGTCAGCGGTGTTATTACAGTTTTCCTCTCGGACTTCAACTCTTCCTCTGGCGAAAGACACATCACCTGGAGTAATATAGGGATTACCTATGAATCCCACTGAAGTGATGCCCATAGTTTGCTCGATGCCAGTTCTTGGTTGCCGCCTCATCACGACAGCCGTAATTTCCACGAAATTGAAGGTTTTCTTGAAGATCTTCCCATTGATTGTCACTTGTTCCAAACCTCAGCGCTGGTCGCGCCGGAATTGTCTAGAAATCGATCAATCTGACACATTCCCCATCCATTCGGAATACCGTAGAATCGCGTGCCGTTAGTGACTCAATTTCTTTCTTTTTTGTTGATACCTGCTAGTTTTTGAATATTTCTACCTTCAATGCTTCGAGGGCTTTGATTAAGGTTCCTTCCGGCCATAGGTGCCCAGAGACTCGATAAGCTAAGTAACGTTCCAAATCCTTGATCGATTCCTCTTGGAGTATTCCATCTTTATCCAAATAAAAGCGAGATTTATTGAGTGGCCCTTTGCCTTCTGGGGCGAGCTTATCGTAGTTTTCTGATAAAATCAAAAACTCAGGAGAACCATTATTCTTTGAAACACGAAAAATCTCCCCGGGCCGCGCATAAATTGCTGAATACAAACCTACAGTCTTTGAATCTTTGTCGTAGCCTTTAATTGGCGTCCATTTGTCCAAATCTCTTCGAAAAGCAGTCCAGATCCATCCTGTCTCATAAAAACTACCATAACTTGTTGCCAACACCTCATCTTTGCCATCAGCATCTAAATCAACGAAAACGGCTTTCACTTCTAGCTTGTCAGGAAATTCTTCCAGCAACTTTACTGATTCTCGATAATATTTTATAAATTCCAATTTACTTTCATTACTCATCGATTCGGCATTAGCAGAAAAAAAGCCAAGCATTGAAATTATTAATATCCTTATATTCGTTTTCATAATTATTCTTGTGTGTTGACTGTTCCTTCTAACTCAGGGCGAACCCGCCCAGATGCGTATGTGTATTGGTTGTCGTGGAAAGTCCAAGAACCGTTGGCGGGATTAAATTTCCACGGACTTTGAAATCTGCCTACATGGGATGAAACTTCGGATTCTGGCACCCCACCTGATCCATTATATAGCACCATCACTCCCCACGCCTCGGCAGGGAGAGTGGTTGCCCCGATCGTGTGCGCTGCAGGTGGTTCAGACCAATTTGTATTGGTTCCGTAAGAGGCACGAAAATAACCAATGAAGCGGTTATATACAGCCTGCTTCTCAACCAATTTCGCGTTCATCGCGGTGACGTTCGTGTGCCAATTCCAAACCTCGGCCGTGGTCACGCCGGGATTGCCGACAGGACGATCAATTTGACACATCCCCCATCCATTCGGAGTGCCGTAGAATGGCGTTCCGTTCGTTACCCCGGCA
>JAYUHS010000029.1:0-2505 GCA_043766715.1 Luteolibacter sp. | reverse complement strand
GGGGCAGCGTCGAACAAGACCTATTCAGTTTCGTCACTCATTTTAATCTCAAGGAATAGCCGAAGCGCATTGTGATTTTCACGGCGTGGCATGACGGGATGAGGGAACGACTGGTTCTTGTTTCATACCCTGGGCCGCGAGTTCATCGGGATGGCCTTTCCAACCCGTAGGGCTGTTTGGAGATTGGCCGGTGGCGGAGCGAAGAGACACCACCGGATCACCGACACCCACAGGGCCATGCGCCCCGGATGGGGCGCAGGAAAATGTGGTTAATCCAGATATCGCTCCTCGAACTCCACGCCACTCTTGCGGAGAAACTCCATATATTCTTCCCGGAAAGTCCGTGTGCAGTGGTGCTCTTCCTGACGCTCGATGTACTGCCGCGCGTCCTCCCGCATCGAAGCGCTCACGGTGAAGGCGCCGTAGCCTTCCTGCCATGCAAACGCGCGGTCGCCGATGGTGGCGCGGACCCATTCCGGCGAAGCACGTTTCAAATCGCGCATGACATCCGCGAGGTGGTGCGTCGCCTTCAAGCCCGCGAGAATATGGACGTGATCGGCCACACCGCCGACGCATTGCGGGATGGCGTCCATTTCGCGGAGCACGCCGCCGAGGTAGGCATGAAGGCGGTCGCGCCATTCGGGAACCATGAGCGGGCGGCGTTCCTTCGTGGCGAAGATGATGTGGTAATGCAGGCTGAGGTGTGTGGAGGACATGGGGACGATTCTTCCCGCGCCCCATCCGGGGCGCATGTCTTTTTTTCCAATGATCCGGTGGTGTCGCTTCGCTCCGCCACCGGCTAATCTCCCCGGATACCTCCGGCGTTCGTCCGTCTTTCACGCGGCAAGGATTTCACTTTCCCGGATCCAGGCGCTACGAAGACGACGCCATGCATCGAGGAGTTTGTGAAGCCCAAGCACCCCGAAGCATGGAAACCTCCGAACATCCCTGTTTGACTGCGGCTTCACCCCACCGTTTCCTCCCCACCATGAAGACTCCAGCACCCATCGGCACAGGCAGCATTCAAACCCGGCGCGAGTTTCTCGGGCGTGCGGCAATCCTTGCGGCTTCTGCCATGATGCCGGGTCGCTCGCTGCAAGCGGCGGCGGCGGCAGTCGGCAAGCCCAACTCCGTGTTCAATGGGGTGCGCATCGGGTGCATCACCTATAGCTATCGCAGCCAATTCAGTTCGGCGGAGGATATCCTCAAGGCCCTCGTGCAGGATGGGATCAGCGAGGTGGAATTGATGGGCAACACGATTCAGGCGTATGCGGGCATTTCCGGCGGCGCGAAGCCTGCCAAGGGTGCCCCTCCGGCAGCGCAGGCAAATCCGACCGATGGCCAGCGTGAGGCGCAACTGGCGAAGTGCCGCGAGCTTCGCAAAATGTATAACGATGCCGGAGTGAATATTCACATTCACAAGACCCCGTTTGGAAAGTCGGATGAGGACATCGAGTTTAATTTCCAAATCGCGAAGGCGCTGGGCTGCATCGGCATCACCACCGAGCGCAATGACGCGCTGGCCGAGAAGCTCGCGCCATTCGCCGACAAGCATCAGATCTGGGTGGGCTTCCACAATCATACGAACAACTATCCGGCGATGGATAAGATAGATCCCATCCTGTCCCTCGGCAAATACATCGGCTTCAACCTCGATGTGGGGCACTATTTTGCGGGCAGCAAGGGGCTGTCTCCGATACCGGTGATTGAGAAATACCACGACCGCATAGTCAGCCTTCATCTGAAGGACAGGACCGCCGATGGTGGCAACGTGCCCTGGGGCCAGGGGCAGACGCCGATCAAGGAAATCCTCCAGCTAATGAAGAAGGAGAAGTGGACGTTCCCTGCGGAGATCGAGCTGGAGTATCAGATTCCTGAAGGCTCGGACGCGGTGAAGGAAGTCGCCAAGTGCGTGCAATACTGCAAGGACGCGCTCGCTTAAGAAACACTCTCCCAAAAGGCGCGCCAGTGGCAGGGCCGATGCCCTGGCCGGGGGGCGGAGCCTTACCCCAGCATCCCGACGCGGGATGCGATCCCGCAGAGCTCGGCCACGGAATGCGCGCCGAGCTTGTTCATCATGTGTTCGCGATGGTGCCGCACGGTGTGCGGGGAGACGCCGAGCATCTCGGCCATCTGCTCCTTGCTGAGGTCTTTCACCACGAGGCTGAAGACCACGTGCTCGACATCGGTGAGCTTCGCGAGGCCGTCGTGCGGGGCATGCCTCGCGATCTCGGCGATGTACGGGGAAAAATAGCTTCCGCCTTCCACCGCGGCCTCCAGCGCTTTTTGCCAGCAGCACAGGTCGTCGTTCTTGGAGACAAAGCACGCGGGTGCCGCCGCCATCGCCTCGCGGATTTGCACGGGGTCGAGGCTGCCGGTGAAAAGCACTGCCGGCATGGAGATTCCGCGTGCGCGGAGCAATCGGAGCAGGCCGGGCCCGTCGAGTCCGGGGAGGCACATATCCACCCAGAGCACATCGGGCGTGACCGGCGGGATGGACTTGAG
>JAYUHS010000028.1:0-2537 GCA_043766715.1 Luteolibacter sp. | reverse complement strand
CAATGCGCTGCGAAGGCCTCGCCGATTTCTTGGCGGATCGATTCGTTGTGCGGACTGAGAATGACGAGCGTGTCATCCGCCTCTCGCGGAGTGGTGGTAGCAGATTGGCGGCGCAGCGCGATCGGCAGCGCGATGATCAAGGCCAGCAGTCCGAAAATGGTCCATGCGCGGGCTTTCATGGCTTGAGGATCACCACATCGTCGCGGCGGGCGTGGAGGTAAATTTCTGCGTCACTCAGCTCTCGGATCTGATGTGGATTGAGCTCCACGAGTTGCTGACGGCCGACGCCGGTGGCGATCCAGTATTGGACGCGCTGGCCAAGGTAACTGCGCTCGACGATCTGCCCGGAAATCACGTTATCGCCATTCTGCGGATGTAGCCGCCACGCCTCAGGCCGGACGGAAATGGCCACTGCCTGACCGGGCGCGGGCGACCACTCGGGATCACTGACTCGCCCGACGAGCGGACCGGCGGCGGTTTTTACCACGACGAATCCGTCGCGAGTCTCGATAGTTTCGCCGGTTATGAGGTTGGTTTCTCCGATGAAATTCGCAACGTAAGCAGTGTGCGGCGTGCGGTAAACTTGCTCGGGCGTGCCAATCTGGCCGATTTTCCCAGCAATGAGCACCGCCATCCGGTCGGCCATGGCGAGGGCCTCCTCTTGATCGTGGGTGACGTAAATGCCGGTGAGGCCGTTTTCCTTCACGATCCGGCGGATCTCGCGGCGCATTTCCACGCGGAGTTGGGCGTCGAGATTGGAGAGTGGTTCGTCGAGCAGCAGGCATTTCGGTTTCACAATCAGGGCGCGGGCGAGTGAAACCCGCTGCTGCTGACCACCGGACATTTGGTCAATCGCGCGGTCGCCGTAGCCGGGGAGTTGGACCATTTCGAGTGCTTCCTCGACTCGACGTTTGATTTCTGGTTTCGGCACCTTCCGTTCCTCCAGCCCGAAGGCGATGTTCTGCGCCACGTTCAAATGCGGCCATAGCGCGTAACTCTGGAAAACCATCGCCGCCTCGCGCTTGTGGGGCGGCATTTTCGTCACATCGCGGTCGCCGAAGTGGATCGAGCCACGGGTGGGAGTTTCTAGGCCGGCGATGCAGCGGAGCAGCGTGGTCTTGCCGCAGCCAGAGGCACCGAGCAGGAAAAATAGCTCGCCGGACTCGATGTGGAGGGTGATCCCATCCAAGGCGCGAGTAGTTCCGAAGGTTTTGACGACTGACTCGGCGCGGATGGATTCCATGGCAACTAATGGGTGCAGACTTCCTTTTCAAAGCAGGCGGATCAAGTTCTTAGCGGATTGAATCCGGGATGTGATTTTTTTTCCGAAGATTCTCTTGCAAACGCTTGGGTCGGACCTTAACAACTGCGCCCACCCCACTGAAAAGCTCGGATGGCGGAATTGGTAGACGCGCTAGACTAAGGATCTAGTAGGGTAACCTGTGGAGGTTCGAGTCCTCTTTCGAGCACTTTTTGTGATGGGTAAAAGATTCCCGAGGCCGCGAGGCTTCGGGATTTTTTGTGTGGAAACAGCGCGAGATCAATGGAAATGAGGTTCACCGCGCAAGTCGATCAGTGCTAACAATCACCGACTGACATTCCAACGAAAACTGGAATAGAGTTATCTCTCAAGTGCGAGTTTCAGCAGGAATATATTTTGGCCAATTGGAATCAATGGGCATCCTGAGGCTGGAGTGGCTTTGCTTCAGTCAGGGCGTACGTCGCACCAACCGTGGGACCAAGTGACGCGGAGTTTGACTTGGTAGAGCTCGCTCATGAGAGCGGCGGTGATGGTGTCGCGCTTTTTTCCATCGGCGAAAACTCGGCCCGCGCGAAGTAAGATGATGCGGTCGATTTCTGGGGGAATTTCGCCCGGGTGGTGGGTGACTAGGATCAGGTCTCGTCCCGCATTCAAAAGCGTGCGGAAGGTGGTGGTGAGTTGGATGGCAGCGGCGAAGTCTAGCGCGGTCGAGGGTTCGTCGAGGACGAGGACTTGCGGCTGATGGGCGAGGGCGCGGGCGATCAAGATCCGGCGTTTTTCGCCAGAGGAGAGTGTGCCGAATGGGCGGTCTGCGAGGTGAGTCACGGCCATCAACTCCATGGAGAGTCGGGCATTTTCTTGGTCTCGGCGGGAAAATCGCATGTCTCGTGTTCTGCCGTAGGCTCCGCGTAAGGATGAGAGGACGGCGTCGCGGGTCGTTTCTTCTGGGTGGAATCGGGCGACCTCTTCCGGCATCACCACGCCGATGCGGTGGCGCAGTTCTTCGAGTGACCAGAGATCCTCGCCGAACAAACGGCAGTGGGATGCAGGATCTGCCTCCGGGCGGACTTCGCCGGTTAGTAATTTAAGAAATGAACTCTTACCCGCACCATTCGGCCCGAGGATGGCGACGCTTTCGCCGTGGCGAAGTGACAGCGAAAAATCGCGGAGTGCGAGTGTTTCTCCACGCCAGACCCTCGCGTTGGAAATTTCAAAAATGGGTTCTATGGCGTCTGACATCATCTTTGGTGCCGGACGCTACCCCTCTCGCCCAAAG
>JAYUHS010000027.1:0-6789 GCA_043766715.1 Luteolibacter sp. | reverse complement strand
CCCCGATCAGCTCGACGACGATGTCCACCGCCGGGTCCGCGACGAGGGCTTGCCAGTCGGTGGTGAGGATTTCCGCCGGGACCTCGCCGGTGGTGGCGCGGGTCTTGGTGAGGTCGCGGATGAGGATTTTCGCAACGTGCAGGGAAACTCCGCCGCCAGTGCGGTCGGCGATGAGATGACCATTGCGTTGCAGGGTGTTCCAGACGCCGGAGCCGACGGTTCCGAAGCCAGCCAAGCCGATGCCAAGTGAGTTGCAGAAGTTCACGCGGCAGACTCTGGGTGCGAATCACCCACGCTCCAAGCCGTTAGCGGGAAAAAAGTGGGCGGTCTGAGGGGTAGAACCGCACGGTGCGAGGGATATAAAAATGAGGCTGGAGGTCTCACACCTGCCCGCTGAACTGGCGCTCGGCCTCCAACCAGTCGCCATGGGAATCGCCCGGCAGGCTTTGTTCGACGCGGCGGCGGTAGTTTAAATAAGCGGCGCGAGCGAGATCATCGAGCGACGGTCTTAGCGCGGTTTTTTTGGTGGTGGGAGTGGCGGGAGATTTGGGGACAGCCTTTTTCGGGGCGGCGGGTGCTTTTTTAGCGGCCACTTTTTTTACCGCTTTTTTCGCGGCAGGCTTGGGGGCTTCTACTGCGTCGGTGGTGGCAGGAGCGGGCGTTTTTTTCGGAGTCTTTTTGGCGGCCATGAGGTGGAGAATATTGATTTTAGGTTGAGGATGGGAGGCTGGTAAGAGGGCAGAATAATCCGCCCTTCCGGTGATTGCCACTGCATTAGATCGGGGTATAATCCTGCCGTGGCAAACGTTTATTCACCGAGATCTTCACGCGGCAGGGGGGCGGATCGCCTGCCCGGTCCGGATCATCTCGGATGGTGGGCGGCAGTGGCGATGCTGGCTTCCATCCTGCTTCACGTCGTCGTTTTCTTCGCACTGGAGCGGATGAAGATCGCCCTCAAGTTCGAGCAGGCGCAGGAAATGAGCACCCGGCCCATCGATATCCGCCAAGTGGAAGTCCGGCCGCAGGACGAGGCGAGATCGCTGCCACCGGAAAAGGTCATTCAGCCGCCCAAGGACACGGCGTCGCTATTAGAAGAGGTGGATCTGCTCGATAAGCTGCCCAAGGACCAAGAAATCGACATCAAGCCAGAGGTCGTCCAAGCCGAGTATGCCCTCCGCGAGCAAAATTCTGCACGGGAAGGAAAACCAGAATCCGCCGCCCTAGAAACTTCCTCGGGTTTCGAAATGGAAGCTGACCTTCCCGAACTCGGCCGTGAACCCGAAAACATCCAGCCCGCCGAAGTCGGCCAACTCACCGTGGATCCCGGCGCCGTCCAAGTGGACGACTCAGAAATCGGTAAACTCACCGAAGACCTGATCCGCAAGGGCGCCAACGGCAAGGTCGAGAACGGCACGCTCGATGGCATGGTCTCGCTCGATAGCCTGCTCAATTTACCGCCCAACATCCTCGTCGGCCGGAAAACGATGCTGCCCAGCGACCTGTTGTTCGATTTCAACAAATCCGAGCTCCGGGAAAGCGCCAAGGTCGGCATGATGAAACTCTGCCTCCTCATCGACCAAAATCCCGGACTCTACTGCTGGATCGAGGGCCACACCGACCTCGTCGGCGGTGATGAATTTAACCTCAATCTCTCGATCAAGCGCGCAGAAGCCGTGAGAAACTACCTCGTCAACTCCCTCAAAGTGGACGGCTCCAAGATCATCACCCGCGGCTTCGGTCGCTACCAGCCGGTCGTCACCACCGGCAACGCCCAGCAACAATCCGCGAACCGCCGAGTGGAAATCCGCATGAGGAAAACTCCGCCTGCCGAGGAGCAACTCACCGTCGCACCGCCGCAAGCCGTGGTCACCGAAGAAGCCCCCGCCCGCAAGGCAATCCTAGTGAAGCCGCTGCGCGCCCTTCCCATTGAGGAAGAGCCGCCACAAGCCACACCGGTCGAGGAAGAAGAAACCCCGCCGCCCGCCGTAGCAGTTGAGAATGAGGAAACTCCGCCGCTGCGCGCAGCACCCGTTTTAGAGGAAATCCCCGCTGCCGAGCCTGTCGAGGACGAGTGAGCCGCCTCCCAAGGCTTTACACCGCCCCCGCCATTCCCGCATCTTTCGCGCCTTGTTAAACAGCGTGGTTGTGGCCTCTGGCCGCAACGACACATCCATTTCCAGCCATGACTTCCGCCCAGATCCGCCAGTCCTTCCTCGATTTCTTCGCCGAGAAACAGCACACCATCGTCCCCTCCGCCTCGCTGCTACCACAGTCGCCCGGCTTGCTTTTCACCAACGCCGGGATGAACCCATTCGTCCCGTATTTCCTCGGCGTCGAGAAGGCGCCCTACTCCCCGCCGCGCGCCGCAGACACCCAGAAATGCATCCGCGCCGGTGGTAAACACAACGACCTCGAGGACGTCGGCTACGACACCTATCACCACACGTTTTTCGAAAGGCTCGGGAACTGGTCGTTCGGCGACTATTTCAAAAAGGACGCCATCCACTGGGCATGGGAACTCGTCGTCGAGCGTTGGGGCCTGCCCGCCCACCGGCTCTACGCCTCAGTTTACGCGCCGAAACCCGGCGATCCCGGCCATTTCGACCAAGAAGCCTACGACCTCTGGGCCGCCCTGTTCATTTCAAAAGGCTGCGATCCCGCCATCCAAATCGTCCACGGCAACGTCAAAGATAACTTCTGGATGATGGGCGAAACCGGCCCCTGCGGCCCTTGCTCCGAACTCCACGTCGATCTAACGCCCGAGGGAAATCCCATCACTGGCCGCCACCTCGTCAACAACGACTCGGACCTCTGCATCGAGATCTGGAACCTTGTTTTCATCCAATACAACGCCGAGGCCGACGGCACTTTCCGCGAGCTCCCCGCCAAACACGTCGATACCGGCATGGGCTTCGAGCGCGCCTGCTCGATCATCCAGAACACCAAGGGCTTCACCGACTTCTCAGAAAAACCGACGAATTACGCCACCGACGTTTTCCAGCCGATTTTCCGCAAGTTAGAGACCCTCAGCGGAAAAACCTACACCGACATCTACCCCGCCCTCGGTGCCGACCGTTCCCTCTTCACCGAGGAAATGAAAACTGCCATCGCCTTCCGCGTCATCGCCGACCACCTGCGGACGCTGGGTTTCTCCATCGCCGACGGCATCATGCCCGGCAACAACGGTCGCAACTACGTCCTCCGCCGCATCCTCCGCCGTGCCGTGAGATATGGAAGGCAACTAGGTTTCTCCGGAGATAAGCCATTCTTCGGCGCGCTGGTAGAGACGCTGGTTAGTGAAATGGGCGGAGTTTTCCCGGAGTTGAAGAATCGCGAGCAAGTCGTCCGGCAGACGCTGGAAAATGAGGAAGCGAGTTTTAATCAGACTCTCGACAATGGTGTTGATTTGGGGATGTCATATTTTGATGGTATAAATTGTGCGCTTTTGCATCTTTGCAAAGATTATACCGGAGTTGATATGCCTAGTTTGCTGAACGAATTAGAGGCTGTGTTATCGAATGATCCTTGGATCAGAAACGTGTTGGCTAGGAATGTGGTTCTATATACACAGAGATCTGGATATACGATTGATTTTCTGAACGAGAATTCGGCGACATTGGCAAATGTTGTAACTGTCCTTTTGTTGGAGCCATCTCAGAAGCCAATTCTCGAAAAAGTAGTTAGCGCTCTTAAAGTGATTCCCGCACTACTAGTATTCAAGCTGTATGACGAACAAGGATTTCCAGTTGATCTCATCAGTCTAATGGCGCTAGAGAACGGCTTCACAATTGATGAAGCGGGTTTCGAAAAATTAATGGAAGAACAACGCGAGCGAGCCCGCGCTGCGCAAAAATCCTCCATCGTCCGCGCGCTCGACATCTCCACCGAGGCTGTCACCGAGTTCACCGGCTTTGAGAATGACACCATTGAAGCCACCATCCTCGAAATCCACCCCCAAGAAGACACGCTCTTCATCATCACCGACCAGACCGTCTTCTACGCCGAGATGGGCGGCCAATCCGGCGACACCGGCACTCTTCAGGTGGCTGGGACTTCCAGTCCCAGCCTCACCATCACCGGCACCCAACAAATCGCCCAAGCCCGCGCCCACATCGTCTCTCAATCTCAAATTTCAGATCTCAAATCTCAAATCTCCGTCGGCTCCAAAGTCACCCTAACCCTCGACTCCACCCGCCGCCGCCCGATCGAAGCCCACCACACCGCCACCCACTTGCTCCACTGGGCGCTGCACGAAGACGTCTCCCCAGACGCCACCCAGCAAGGTTCCTCCGTGGATGAACACCGCCTGCGTTTCGACTTCAACAGCGCCGCCGTCACTCCCGAGCAACTCACCGCCATGGAGGAAAAGGTCAACGCCGCCATCCAAGCCAACGATCCAGTGAGCTGGACCGAGGTCAAACACGCCACCATCAAAGGCCGCGCCGACATCATGCAATTCTTCGGCGACAAATACGGCGACCTCGTCCGCGTCGTCCAGATCGGTGGCGCACCCGGCTCGCTCACCGGCTATTCCCAAGAACTCTGCGGCGGCACCCACGTCCGCCACACCGGCGAGCTCGGCCTTTTCAAAATCAAATCTGAGGGTGCAATCGCCAGCGGAGTCCGCCGCATCGAAGCCGTCTGTGGAGAAGCCGCCCACGCATGGGTCGCCCACCTCGCCGCCGTAGAGTTAGAGGAAATTACCGCCGCCCGCGAGAAACTCGACGTCGCCAACCAACGCCTCAGCGACCTCCACGCAGAAGTCGTAACACTCGCCACATCCGCGAAATCGAGCGAAATCAAAGAAGCCGCCATCGAAGCCGAGAAGCGTCTCAAAAAAATCCAAGCCGCCGCCGCCGCTTCTCTAGCAGACGAGTCACTCGCAGAACTCATCGCGCTAGGCCAGCCCATCATCGTCGCCTTCGAGTCCGACGCCTCACTGCTCCAAGAGCTCCAGAACGGCCTCAAGAAAAAGCAATTCGCCGGCCCCGCCCTGCTCATCGTGGACGACGGCGAGAAACTCCACCTCGCCACCCACTGCGGCCCGGAAGCCCTAGCAAAAGGCCTCAAAGCCGGCGATCTCCTCCGCGACCTCGCCGCCCTCGCTGGTGGCAAAGGCGGCGGCAAGCCCGACCAAGCCAGAGGCGCCGCACCCGATCGGTCAAAGTTAGAAGAACTCAAATGCGCCGCCGCAGCGAAGTTCTGAAGTGCTGCTCTATCTCTCCTCTTCATCGACCCAACGTTGCAATACTGCCTCACTCTAGGTGTGATGGAGTATGCAGAAAGGATCTGGTTGCCTCTTTCTCCGAGAAGGTGGGTGAGGTGAATTTTCAAAGCCAACCACACGGGTTGCCTCACTGGGGGAAATGGACCAATGATCTGTTTCTCCCTTCGATTTAAACTCGAACTTACTCAATCTAAACTTGAAATCCTCCACTCATCATGGAGGATTTCAACCTTGATCGAACGTTTAAACTATCTGGAACAAATCAAAACCGGGCTGAGTCGCAGTCCGGTCGTTGCTTTGATTGGGCCACGCCAGTGCGGAAAAACGACACTGGCGCGGGAGTTGATGGCGACGGACTCACCTAACTATTTTGATCTAGAAGATCCGGCAATGGCCTTCGCTTTGCAGAATCCAATGAGTGCACTCTCGAGCCTGACCGGGTTAGTGGTGTTGGATGAAGCGCAGCGATTTCCTGGCCTTTTTCCTGTGTTGCGGGTCCTAGCGGACCGTTTGGGGCAACCCGCGACATTTTTAATCCTTGGAAGTGCCTCTCCAGAATTATCTCGGCAAGCTTCTGAATCGCTTGCTGGCCGGGTAGAAGTGATTGAGTTGGCTGGATTCCACAGTTCTGAGTTGTCTGCGGTAGAACAACGCCGCTTGTGGGAAAGGGGCGGATTCCCGCGCGCATTTCTTGCTAGGACGGATCAAGATAGTTTTGAATGGAGACGGCAATTTACCCGCACATTCTTGGAGCGGGATCTCGCGGGACTTGGTTTTCGCATGTCCCCACAGGCGATGGGGCGCTTTTGGACGATGCTGGCGCACTACCATGGCCAAAATTGGAATGGCAACGAGATCGCAGCTTCCATGGGAATTTCACCGACGACTGCACGTCATTATCTCGATGCTTTGGAGCAGACTTTCATGGTTCGTCGGCTTCTACCATGGTATGTGAATGTAGGAAAACGGTTAGTGAAAACGCCGAAAATCTATTTTCGCGACAGTGGGGTCTTTCATTCGCTACAGGGAATCGCTCATCATGAAGAGTTGTTAGTTCATCCTAAACTCGGAGCTTCTTGGGAAGGATTCGCGCTGGAGCAGATTCTGCGCACCCGCGCTGGCGAAGATGCCTATTTCTATGCGATTCACAGTGGCTCGGAATTAGATCTATATTTCCCGAACTCGAATCTAGGCGTTGAAATCAAATTTCAGGATGCTCCTCGGCTCACTCGCTCGATGCATATCGCAATGGAAGACCTCAAGTTAGACGAGCTATTTGTAGTCTATCCGGGAGGCAGGGAGTATGAGCTTGCGGCAGGAATCCGTGTGGTTCCTCTCGCTAAGGTTTGCGGAAGTTGGAAATAGGGTAATGTCGCTTTTCACACCACCAGATTTCCTTTTCGGCTAGCGAGCGAGATAGTGGCCTTGGTGCCAGAGTTGAACTCAAGGAAATCGTGCTCAATGCCGTCGCTGAAAATGACACCGTTTTCGCCCATCTGAGACTCGATCACCAGCGGTTGCTGAGGGGTGATCTTCCCAAAAACAAGCGACGTTCCGGTTGT
>JAYUHS010000026.1:0-40899 GCA_043766715.1 Luteolibacter sp. | reverse complement strand
GCGTGGTGAGTCACCTCTCGGCGATGCTCTTCGCCCAACTCTCCCACGCCATGGGACTCAACGACGTTTGTGACTGGCTGCGTCTCAAGTCCGCAGTGCTGGCACGCTTCGGTGTCACGCCACCCTCCCGCAATGCTCTCTCTCATGCGAACAAGCAACGCAGTGCGGAGTTTGCCGAAAAACTCTTCTGGTCGCTGTTAGCTCATCTCCAGCATGCCAGTCCTAACTTCGCGGCAGGGCGCAAGGGCAAAGGTTTACTGCGACGCTTCAAGGTCAAAGTCCATGCAGTGGACTCCACGGTCATTCAGTTAGTGGCCAACTGCATGGACTGGGCTAAGCACCGGCGGCGCAAGGCGGCCGCCAAGATGCACCTGCGCCTCGACTTGCACAGCTTCCTGCCCTCGTTTGCCATCGTCGACACCGCCGCCCAGCATGACAACAAACGCGCCCGCGAAGTTTGTGCGACCATCGCTGCGGGCGAAATCGTCGTGTTCGACAAGGCCTATGTGGATTTCGAGCACCTCTCCGACCTGAACCTGCGCGGCGTCTGGTGGGTGACCCGGGCGAAGGACAATATGAAATTCCGGGTGGTAAAAAACCATACCAAGGGCCACGACAACATCCTCAAGGACCAGCTCATCGCGCTGCAAGGAAAGCACAAGGGGATGAAACTGCGGCGCGTCGAAGCGTGGGTGGAAGTGGAAGGCGCGTGGCGGGTCATGGTTTTCATCACCAACAACCAAGAGTGGAGTCCGCGCTCCGTGTGCGACCTCTATCGCCGTCGCTGGGACATCGAGGTGTTCTTCAAACAGGTCAAGCAGAGCCTCAAGCTCGCCAGTTTCCTAGGTCACAGCGCCAATGCGGTGAGATGGCAAATCTACACGGCTCTGATGATTTATGTATTGCTGCGGTTCATGGCGCATCTGTCGGAATGGGGGCATAGTTTCACGCGGCTATTCGCGGTGACGCGCTCAGCGTTGTGGGAGCGGATCGACTTGTTAGCGTTATTGAAATCCTATGGGACAGCATCCGGGCGAATGAGAGTGATTGGATCGCTCAATGATGCCTGGTTACCGGGATTTTTGCCTATCAGAACATAATCTCATGGGACAGCATCGCCATGATAGATCAAAGGTAGATCGACCTTCCGCAAAAAACTCGCAATCGGCATTTCCCCAAAACACGCTCAAGGCCCCGCCAAATCGAGGCTCTGGGAGCAACATGCTCAGGCCGTGGGACGGTAGTGCATTTGGTTCTCCTCCCGTCACAGCCACTCACTGCATTTTTTAATCGCAATACGGCCAGCTCCGGTGGGGCGATCTATTCTTCCAATTCGTCACCTATCACGACGACTTATTGCACATTTACTAGCAACACAGCGACTTCCACCAACTCTTCCTCCTACGGTGGGGCGATCTATTCTTCTTCTTCGGTCACGGCGGCCCATTGCATATTTAACGACAATTCGGCAGCCTCCTCTTCCTCCAACGATTCATCCTCTAATGGCGGGGCAATCTATTCATTGTCCACCGATTTTGCCAACCCGCTGACACTAATCAATTGCACTTTAGCTAATAATCTCGCAACCGGCATCGGGAAAAAAGGCGCAGCAATCTACGCGAAGGGATTGGTCAAACTATTCAATAACATCATTTGGCACAATCTCGCAGAAGCGCAGACTAATCTGATCTACATCACTAGCACCGGAAGTGTCCGGAATGCGGATGTCAGCTTCCCCTCGCCCCTGAACCAAGCGAAGAACCTCATCAAGGGAGGGAACGCCGCCATCACCGCAGAAGCCGGAGCCGTGGTGAGTCTGGGCAACACAGCGGTGACAATTTTGGCCAACGATCCGCTCTTCTTGAATAGCTCAAATCCAGCGGGTGTGGATGGTATCTGGAAAACGGCGGACGATGGGTTTCGCTTACAGCCGAATAGTCCCGCATTGGATGCGGGACTCTCGCTGTTCTTGGCCGTGGATACCTACGATCTCGATAACGATGGGAATCTGACCGAACTGATCCCAGTCGATTTCGCTGGGTATGATCGAATTCAAGGGATGGCGCTAGACCTCGGTGCTTACGAAGCAGGCGAGTCCTTCCGACCCGTCACGATCCTTACCCAGCCGGCCAGCATCACTCGGCTGCGCGAGCTTGCAGGGACATTCACCGTGGCTGCTACCGGCTATGACCTGCATTACCAGTGGTATCTCGGATCGAGTGGTAACGTGGATTTCCCGATATCAGGTGCCACCGAGAATTCATACACTTCTCCTGAGTTGACCTCCTCATCCAACTACTGGGTGCGTGTGAGCAACGGGTTAGGATACATAGACAGCCAGACCGCCAGCGCGACAGTGATTCCAATCCTCATCACCACCCAGCCGGCCAGCACGACGGTAGCCGTGGGCGCTACGGCTAGCCTATCCATCATGGCTTCCGGCGACGGGCTAACCTATCAGTGGTATCGGGGCCCCCGTGGCGAGACGAGCGAGCCGATGGCGGGGGCAAATCTTGCGGCTTTCACGACGCCTGCTTTACCTACGACAGCCGCATTCTGGGTCCGGGTCATGAATGCCTATGGAACGATGGATAGTGACGCGGCTACCGTTTCGGTAGTGGCAGACCCGCTAGCAGCAGCCTTGAATTTAAGTAGTAGTTTGTCTTACACGACAGGTGGTGATGCGTCATGGTTTTACCAATCGGCTACAACGCATGATGGCTCTTCCTCGGCGCAGAGTGGAGTCATCACCCATAGTCAGAGCACCTTTGTCCAGACGACCGTCACCGGCTTCGGGACGATCTCCTTTTGGTGGAAGGTGTCCTCTGATAGCGGGTATGATTACCTTCGATTCTACATCGACGGAGCCGAGCAAACGGGACGCATTTCAGGAACCACAGGCACTTGGGCGCAAAAAACCTTCACGGTCGCCGCGGCTGGAGTTCACACTTTCAAATGGGCTTATACCAAAGACAGTTCTGGCAACAGTGGCAGTGACTGTGGGTGGGTGGATGAGGTGATTTGGACTCCGAAACTGGTCGTGACGCAGCCTGTCAGCCAATATGTGGCCAGCGGCATGACTTCAGATCTCAGTGTAACTGCGAGCGGGATGAATTTAACTTACCAGTGGTATGCGGGTGACAGCGGAGTCACCACAAACCCGATATCGGATGCGACGTTACCGACTTACACCACGCCCATCCTCCTCGGCACTGCGAAATACTGGGTAAAAGTGGGTAATGGAGTCAGCTACGAATCCAGCGCCGCCGCAACGGTGACGGTGTTCCCACTCAATCCGGCCATTGCCACCGCCTTGGACTCAGGAACCGCAATTTCTTATTTTACTTGGGGCAGTCTGCCGTGGACTGCCCAGTCATCCATCACCCACGGTGGTGCCTCGGCTCTGCAAAGTGGTGCTATCAATCATTCTCAAAGCAGCATCACTGAAGGGGTAGTCACTGGAGCTGGCGTTTTAAGCTTCTGGTGGAAGGCCTCGTCCGAACTCGGTTTTGATTTCTTGAAGTTTTCAATCGATGGCGTCGAGCAAGGCCGTCTGTCCGGAGAGATAGGTTGGCAACAAGTGACTTTCAATGTCAGTGGCACGGGAGTTCACAAGCTGAAGTGGGTCTATGCAAAAGACGAATCGAAGACCAGCGGCAGCGACCGGGTGTGGCTGGATCAAGTATCATGGCAAGCTGCTATGGTAACCACGACGTTTAACTCATGGGCATCAAACCACAATCTGACGGATCAAAATGCACTCACCAGCTCCAACCCCACAGGCGATGGAGTGAGTAATCTGATGAAGTATGCCTTGGGACTCAATCCAAATCTATCAGCACTCTCCGCGACAGATGGCACTAAAGTAGGTATGCCACGGGCTGAAGTCTTCGCGGGAGTGATGAAATTTACATTTATCAAGGATACCGCGAAATCAGACCTGACCTACGTGGTGGAGTCTTGCGATAGCCTAGCAACTTGGGCTCCCGTGACTACAGGCATGATAGAAACGCCACTCACCGGGACGCTGATTCGGGTAGATGTCAACTTGCCAACAACGGGGAAACATTTCTGCCGGTTAAAAGTGGTGAAATAGATACATTCCTGATCCATGAATTTCTTTGATCGCTTACACGAGGTGATTTTCTCTCATCGCGACAACACGTCGTCCGAAGAAATCTGGCCAAATAGAGTGGGCAACTGAAGTTTTGCGTAGAACGTTTGTTGAGTTACCATCTGCGGATGCTGAAAAAAATCGCTTTGCTCACGTTTGTCATGTTGGCCCGTAATTTCGCCGCTGATCTCACCGGGATTCCTTTTGAGGATGCTGCTGGGAAGAAAACTTCCCTCGCTAATTATAAGGGAAAGGTCGTGTTGGTCGTGAACCTCGCCTCGAAGTGTGGACTTACCCCGCAATATCAAGCGCTGGAGGCCTTGTATAAAAAGCATAAAGACGGAGGGCTGGTCGTTCTGGGGTTCCCTTGTAATGACTTCGGCGGACAAGAGCCGGGTTCGATCGCGGAAATCCAGAAATTTTGTAAGGCTGAGTATGACGTGACTTTCCCGATCATGGACAAGATCAGTGTGAAAGGTGAGAAGCAGCATCCACTCTACGGGGCACTCACCGGTAAGGACGGGCCCTTCCCTGGCGATGTCCGCTGGAATTTCGGCAAGTTTCTCATCAGTAAAGATGGTAAAGCGATCGCCCGCTTCGAACCGACAACCACGCCAGACAATGCTGAACTCACCAGCGCGGTTGAGAAGGCGCTGGCTGAATCGGTCAAGTAACGCTCGGGCGAATTTGCTCGTCTAAGTGGCCGACTAAGGTTTCGAACGCCCTGTCACTCAACACGGGAACGGCCGATTCTTTCCAGTCCAGTGGAGGGGTGGAAAGATTTACCCAGCTCCGGCAACCGCCGTGGCTGGTTTCATAGGACAGTTCCCATGGTTTCGTGAGTTTCCAGACTCTTACCAAAGCCAAGTGGATGCTGCCGTGTGCTATTCCCTTGGTTGCCCAGTCAAAGCGATCTCGGACCGTTTGCTTCGAGTAGATGTGGAGCGGCTCCAGCGCAGAAACGTTCTTCCAATCCGTCAGGGTGAGCGCCCAGGCTGCTTCTGCGTAATGGGTGATCCGTACGGTGTCGCCCGGCCGCCATTCGGGCAAAACTGCTACCTTTCCTTCCCTCACTTGGTCTGCCAGCACATGAAAACGAGTCGGAAATAGAAAGAAGGATTTCTGAGCGAAGGAAAATCCCTTACTTCCTTCGTGGATACCGCCCTTGCGCAGAAGGATCGACTAGCGGCCCGAGGCTAGAGCATCGCAAACGACTTGCCACTCTTTGAATGCGATGGGGGCGAGCATCTGGAAATCACCCAAGATCGTCTGCTGTGACTGACGTTTGTTCACGAGAACCCAGAATCTGCGCTTGGAGGATCACTCGTTCCGGCGAGGTGTCGAAGCGGTAACTATGACAGTTCGGGCAGAGTGCGGCACCTCCCCCCACGATGGAATCGCAGCCTTCGCAGACTTTATATCCTGCGGGGTTTGCGGCGATTTTTGCCGCAGCGGCAGCACGGTTCGGAAGAGGAGATTCGGACATGGAAGAAATAAAAAAAGCGGCACCGTTTAACCGGTCCGCTTGTTTCGTTGAGGTGAATGAAACCCGTCGGCTGGGCAATTAGGCGATGGCTGCAAGAGCCTTCGCTGTCTTACTCTTTAGGTTAGCCGCTTTGTTTGGGTGAATCAAGTTTCGTTTCGCAGCTTTATCCACTACCGAGGAAAACGCCGAACTCGCTTCGGCAGCGGCAGACTTGTCGCCTGATGCGATCGCCGTCAGCGCCTTCTTACGGAGTGTCTTCATACGGCTCTTTTCAGCGCGGTTACGCTCGGTCCGGACGACGGTTTGACGCGCGCGCTTGATGGAAGATTTGTGATTGGCCATGGTCGTATTTTACAAAAGGGTCAGTCGCCTAGTGGCGGGCAGGGGAAAGTAAAAATTTACTCCTAGGTGTCAAGCTCATGTTTCAGAGATTCTCAGCCCCGACAGGGCGATTGGCTGGCTAGGGGCATTAGAAGGGGATTTTTGCGTGAGGACGTGACCCGTATTTTCGACCGATCTTGGCTAGCGAGGCAAACGTTGCCGCGCTTCGGGGAAAAGGCTGGTCCATAGCCTCATTACCAAGAACTTGGCACCGCTTCCGTAGTGAATTTGGCCCAAGTGAAGAGTGCTGCTTTGCAGGCGAATGCCGGATTTAATGAGAAGGGTGCCACGGAAATTGAAGCGAATGGTATAAAAAACTAACAAAAATCAACTCCTGTGAAAGGCTTGGGCATGGAGGACAGCTTCTGCAAACGATCGCAACACGGACCTGTTTGTGAGTTAGGGAATGATTTGACCGGGAAAAATCTTCACCACTTGGGTTCCTGCTACGAGGTCGTGCAGGCAGCGTCGGTCTTTTTTAAAAACCATCAAGGCATCCACCAGAGCCAGGACTCCACCTGCCACTGGAATCACACTGAGTAAGCTTACAAAGGCATATCGCTTGAAAATCAAATCCGTGACTTCTGGTTTTTTCCCCTCCATGGAAACGATGCGAGTCTTCGCGACTTTCTTGCCGATGGTCTGCCCTGTGGCTTTCAGGGATTTCCACTGCACCGCCATATAAATTGGGAAATGAATGGCGGTTAGCAAAAAAGTGTAGCCGAAGCCGATTTGGCCCATTTCCGCCACCGATCGAAAGACACCGAACAAAAAGAAACCGATCCACACAGGGACCGAAATCACCAACCCGACCAACCCATCGACAAATGCTCCCGTAAAACGCTCACTGGGCGTTGCCAATTGCAATCCGTCGCCAACAAGTGTCTCACGAATCGGATCGGTTTCCGGAGCTGCGTATGGATTTACCTCATTCATCATGCGGGGAACTACAGCAGAAGGTAGCTGAGAGTCACGGAGAAACGATGGTCGCATCGATGAACTTATCCGGTTGGCGCTATGAACCGCTCCATAAAGCTAGTGGGATTTCGACCATTTGATCTCGCAGGGCGGCGAAAATCCGGTCGTCCGCTGCGGGCGATAGCACTGCGCCGCCAGTGAAACTGCCGAAGGCCGGAAGAACCAGCGTGTTATCCCGAAACAGGAAACACGGCAGCCGTAGCCACGTGCGTTTACCATCGGGGATTTTTACAACGGGGTGCCAATGCCCGGAAATATGAAGCTGCCTGCCGTGAGTATGTGCTGGGTCGTGGACGATTATGACATCTTCGAGAACCATGTGTGGCACGCATTTGAGTCGTGTCGGAAGGCTGGAGATTTTTGAGTCGTGATTCCCGATCACTAGGGTGACAGTGATTTCTAACTCATCAAGAAACCGTTCGAGCGCTGTTTTCAACTCACCCGTGATACCGGCCTGTGCGTGGAAAAGATCGCCAGCAATCACCAAGTGATTTACATCATAGTTCCTAACTAATTTTGCGAGGCGCTGAAGGTCACGCTCGGTGTCGCCTTCCGGGACAGGCAGCCCTCTGGCTCGGAAAGCGGCAGATTTGCCTAAATGGACATCCGCCACGACCAGAGTGGAGCTGCCACCCAAAAACACGCAGCCCTCGGGGAGAATCGAAAGAGTCGGATGATGCAGAAACGGATACATGGGCGGCAGGAAATTTCTTGAGACTCACTAGACCTATCATTGCTAGATTTCTTTCGTTGCAGCTTGGTTGAGCGTGCGGAGCATCGCCTCGAGGCGGGTGGCTGCATCACCTGCGGGTAGCATGGCGGAGAGACGGTCTGCCCACAAGGGGAAGGCCATGGGAGTTAGGTTTCCGGTTTCCACCAAATGCATCGGAGCAGACTGAAGGCGGTGAATGACAGCGGTGAGTCGGGTGAGTTCAAGTTGTTTCTCCAGAATCTCACGGCGTGACTGGGCGAGGAGGAGGTTTTCTGGATCATAGCGTTCGAGAACCTCGTAAAGCAGGGTCGCGCTTGTCTGGACTTCACGCTGGGAACGATCCTTCTGCCCCGGCGGCGTTTGCAAGATCAGCCCGGAGATGCGGGCGATTTCACGGAACTGGCGGCGGGCCAGTTCTGCGGTATTCATGCAGGCGACGAGGTCATCTAGCAAGTGCTCGGCAGATAGATGAAACCGCAGCGTTTCTTCATCCAGCACCAGGCCGCGTTTGGCGGTGAGTGAGAATCCATAGTCATTCTGAGTGGTGAGGATAGATTCACCCACCTCGCGGGAGATGCGGAATGCGACTAACGCGGCCAATCCTTCATGCACCAAGCGGCCCGAAAACGGATAGAAAAATAGATGCTCGCCCTCGCGTGAGGTGGTATGCTCGACGAGTAAGGATTCATCATCTGGCAGTCGCGACCACCGCTTCTGGATAGCGAGAATCGGCTCGACGGCTTCCATTTCCCTGACCGGGAGACCGTAACCCTTGAGCCGGAGCGCGATGGCGTGGGAGAGCTCGGACGAAAGTGGCATCTTGCTCCCTCCCCAAATCGCAACTTGGCCTTTTCCGGTGCGTGCGGCAACTTTCACAGTGGCAACTCGTTGGTTAAAGCGAACCAAGGTAAGCCGCCGCCCTGCGAAGATGAGTGATGAACCCGGGCGGATGCGGGAAATAAATGACTCTTCGACAGTTCCCAGAGTGCGTCCGTTAGCTAACCGGATCGATACCGCAGGATCGCTGGAAATGGTGCCGATGCTTAACCGCTGCTGCTGGATGAGTCGTTTGTCGTCCACGGTGTAAAGACCGTTTTCAAGCCGGGCTTTATGGTAATTCGGGTAGCTTGCAAGCGCGTCACCGCCATTGGAAATGAAGCCGAGCGTCCAGCGCCATTCGATGTCGGTCAGTTCAGCGTATGCCGAGCTGGATTCGATTTCACGGCGCATCGCATCGGCCTCGAATGGTGTGCCGATCGCACAGGTGACCAAATGCTGGGCAAGTAAATCCAGTGGCTTTTTCAGTGGTGTCCGGCTCTCGATATGGCGTGCCAGTGCTGCATCTCGTGCGGCGGCGAACTCGACTAATTCCAGTGCATGGGTCGGCACACCGACGATGCGCGAGACACTGCCGGGTTGGTGGCCCGAGCGTCCGGCTCGCTGTAGTAATCTAGCAACTCCTTTGGGCGAGCCGATTTGAATCACTTGGTCAACCGGTGAGAAATCCACACCAAGGTCGAGCGATGAAGTGGCGACCACACATTTAAGCGAGCCGTCACGGAGGCCATTTTCTGCGAGATCTCGTTCAGCGCGGTCCAGCGAACCATGGTGCATGGCGATGCGGCCCTTCCACCGTGGGCGGATAGAGAGAAGTTCTTGAAACCAAATTTCTGTCTGCGAACGCGTGTTGGTGAATAGCAAGGTAACATTTGCCTTCTCGATTTCATCTGCCACCTGACTGGCGAGTCGTGTGCCGATGTGGCCGGACCAAGGGAAGCGGTCGATCTCCTTGGGGATGAGCGTCTCGATGACCAGCGGCTTATCCGTGTCGGCGCTGACTTCTAGCGAACCAGAAAACGCATTTCCTAATAATACTTGGCGAGCTTCTGTCAGATTTCCTAACGTAGCGGAAAGGCCCCAGATTCGTAGGTTAGGAAACCAAGCACGCAGTCGGGCGAGGCAGAGTTCCGTCTGGACGCCACGTTTAGTTCCTAGCAGCTCGTGCCATTCATCGACGATCACACAGCGCAAGCCACCGAGTTTCTCCGCAAAGTCGGCGTGGGTCAGCATCAACGAAAGGGACTCTGGCGTGGTGACTAACGTATGAGGCAACTTTTTACGGAGCCGTGCTCTGAGTGCGGCGGGCGTGTCTCCAGTGCGAGCCTCCGCCTCAAAGTGTGGTGCAAGTGAAGCCAGTGGCTCGCGGAGCGCGCGCAGGGTATCTGCGGCAAGTGCCCGGAGTGGGGTGAGCCAAAGCACCTTGCAGCCTCGGTCGGCGGCAAGGCTTTCTGCGAGTGGGCCAAGATAAACGGCTAGAGTTTTTCCTTGGCCAGTTGGAGCGTGGAGCAGGCCAGATTTCCCTGCGAGATAGGCTTCCCACGTTTGCTTCTGGAAATCGAATGGTTGCCAGCCTTTGGCTTGGAAAAATGGCAGAAGCGCGGACACCGGCATGGCGGCAGGATCGTTCTCGACAGCGAAATTTCAAACCCGATTCAGCGGCTGTTTTTACTCCTCAGCGGACCACCCGCGCACCACCGCCTGTGATTTGTTTTTCCACTTCCTTGCGAGTTGCCATGGAAGTATCCCCCGGTGTGGTGGATGCGAGAGCACCGTGGGCAGCTCCGTAATCGACTGCTTTTTGTGCCTCGTTAAACTCCATGAATCCGAACTGCACGCCGGATGCAAATGAGTCGCCGCCGCCGACGCGGTCGAGGATTTCTAGGTCAGGGTAAGGGCGGGATTCGTGGAATTTCCCCTCATGCCAGAGGATCGCTGACCAGTCGTTGACCGTTGCAGTTTTCACTCCGCGAAGGGTGGTGGCAGCGACCTTGAAGTTAGGGAATTCTCGCACCGCCGTCTCGATCATCGCCTTGAAGGCGCCAAGCTCGATGGTGGAAATCTGGTGATCCACGCCCTCGACCTCGAAGCCGAGCGAGGCGGTAAAGTCTTCCTCGTTCCCGATCATGACGTCCACGTATTTCGCGATCTCGCGGTTTACTTCTTGTGCTTTCGCTAGTCCGCCGATGGTTTTCCAGAGGGAAGGGCGGTAGTTCAGGTCATAGGAAACGACCGTGCCGTAGCGGTGCGCAGCCTTCACTGCCTCGACCGTTAGGGAAGCAGTGGTTTCTGATAGTGCTGCATAGATTCCGCCGGTGTGGAACCAGCGGACGCCGAGCTTACCGAAAATGTGGTCCCAGTCCACATCGCCCGGCTTCAGTTGGGAAGCGGCGGTGTTACCACGGTCAGGATTTCCCACCGCGCCGCGCACGCCGAAGCCGCGCTCGGTAAAGTTCAGCCCGTTTCGCACTTTCCGACCGATGCCGTCGTCCTCGCGCCACTGGATCAAGTCTGTGGCCACTCCGCCCTGCATGATGAAATCCTCAATCAGATGGCCGATTTCGTTATCTACTAACGCTGTGACGACCGCCGTTTGATAGCCGAAACATTTCCGTAATCCTCGCGACGTATTATACTCTCCCCCGCCTTCCCACGCAGCGAACTGGCGGGCGGTGCGGATCCGGCCTTCACCGGGATCGAGACGGAGCATGACTTCGCCCAGTGAAATTTGGTCAAAGGCGCATTCGGATTTCGGTTTGATCGTGAGAGGCATGGGGTGCGTGAGTACTGGTTTCAGCGATGGCGGGCAGAGTTTGGAAAAGATCTGCTCCTCATGCAACACGTGGATGGGGGGAGAGTCGATTTCTCAACTCGCTGCGCACGCTCCCGCGTTCGTCCCATTGACTTCGCCCGCTTCTCCAAGAAGATCCCGCCGACATGAAACGAAAGGCTCCACAAAAACCTGCTCCTGCCTCGGCTGGCCTCGCGATCCGCCCGGCAGACGGCGAGCCGCTTAGCCGCACGCAGGTAGAATTCAACCGTCTCATGAAGAGCCTCGAAGTCACCAAGGTCCGCCACAGCCGTGAGCAAAAACGACTCGACGAGACGCTCGCCACTGCCATTCGCGAGCTGATGCCATTGGTCGAAGAGCTCAACCGCCTGAACCGTGATCTGATTTTTACGGGGATGAAAGCCTTCAAATCGCTCAAGCTCACTGCTCACCGCCGTCATTGGTTTGCTGATTTATTGAACACCAAGGCGGGCAATTTACTGATCGATCCCGTAGGCCTCAGCGAGCAGGAAGTTCAGGAATTGCAGGCCATCCGCAAGCAGCTCAGTCCGGACAAAGACGACCCGCAAATGAACGTGGGCGATGACACGGAACTCAACGCCGTGCGCTTCATGATGGAACAGGCGGCCCGCCAAGCCGGCCTCGACTTCGACCTCAGCGATCTCGACCTGAACGGCGATCCTGAGGAATTCCATCGCATCGCAAACGAGCGCCTGCGTGCCGCCTTCGAAATGAAGCAGGAATCCGCCACGGCTAACAAAGCAGGTCGTAAACCCACCAAAGCCCAAGCCGAAAACGAGCGCAAACGCCTCGCGCAGAAGGACGCGAAAACCCGCGATCTCAAGGCCCTCTTCAAGCAACTCGCCAAGGCCTTTCACCCTGATCTCGAACCCGACCCGCTACTCAAGGAGCACAAAAAAGGATGGATGCAGCG
Source organism: Luteolibacter sp. (assembly GCA_043766715.1). Classification (GTDB taxonomy): domain Bacteria; phylum Verrucomicrobiota; class Verrucomicrobiia; order Verrucomicrobiales; family Akkermansiaceae; genus Luteolibacter. The sequence continues at coordinate 28,666 of JAYUHS010000026.1, read as the reverse complement.
CCTCAATGCCGCCTATGCCGCCGATGACCTCCGAGAAATGCTCCAGCTTGAAATGGAATGGCTGGGTGAGGAAGCAACGAACCTCGCCACCGCCGGCGATGCAAAACTGCAAGTTTACTGCATGGTCCTTAAGGAACAGATTGCGGATCTCAAGCGTCATACGCACCAACTTCCATTCGAGCCTCAATATGGCCCACTTCGCCGTTTCATCAGTCGCGCCCACGGCACCATCGCCAGTGCTGTATCGATCAAACGAGAACTCCACGACGACCTCGACCACTGCCAAGGAATGTTGGAAATCCTCACTGCTAACAACGCCGCCTCCCGCCGCATGATCTACGACTGGGCCGACGAACATGCCTACCGCTCCCGTGATTTTTTCTGATCCAGAAAACTCCGCCTTAGCGGGAGCACCAAGTTCATTCTTCCCTATCCCAGCCTGCGAGCACCGCTAGCAGAACCCACCTCAAAAATCTCTGAGGGCTGAAATGATTCCAATTGGGCGGTCTGTTACTAAAAAAGTGCCTCAACCCTCTCGGGCTGAGGCACTTCTATCGGTATTTAGGCAGTCGAAATGGTAATTAAGGTGCTAGCTTGAAGCGCCAATGTTGATTCAATCCACCCTGATAAGAATATTGGATGATCTGAACATTATTAGCCACGCTAACTTCGGGAACATCCAACGAAAGACCGCTACCTACATTGACCAGTCGGTACCAAAAGTCTCCTCCTTCGAAATCGACTGCGACGGTTGTCCACAGCTGCCAAGCATCGCCCGTGAATGCGTTCTGAGTGACCTTATCGCCATTGATCATGCCGTATTTTATGGCTGGATTAGTATCTCCAATCTGCAACGCCTTGCTTGTGCCCACATTGGTGAGGGCCTGGAAGGTCCCCCCTTGCGTTGCGGCATTCCACTTTTGATAAATCGAGTTATCAACGGTCGCTTGGACAACAGCAGCAAAACTTTCGTAAGAAGTGGGGTTCATGGCTTTCCCGCTATGACGTGCCGTGATCGAGTAGTTGGAGCCTGTGTTGAGGGGAGTTACCTCGTCAAATGCCCACGGCTGGTTGTCACCATTGTTATCGGTGTATTGCTGCAATTGAATTCCTATCTGACTGGTAGGATATAGAACAGTTAGTGCGAGTTGACTATCACTGTTAAGCAACTTGAAGTAGCCACCGCTCGTCGCGATGATCCGCCAAGTCTGGCTGGAGTAGCCTTGCATACTCCCACAGTTGGATCTTACCGCCGTTGGCCGTTGAGAAACTTGAGACCTCCAATACTTTCTTACTATTCATATTGAAGATTTTGTAAACACCCGAACCCGCAGCAGTTTCCAGCAATATTCAATTTTGGCTAGGGATGAGTTGCCAATTCTGTTGAGAGACTTGACCTCCATTGGCTAGCAAGCTGTTGGTGACACCTAGTAACTTCTGATCGACCTTGGAACGGATCATGCAGTTGTGCCCTGAAATGGTTCGTTCTTTATTTGACAGCAACGAAAGATTTTTTTGACCGCAAATCTGGCGAATCTGGCTAATTTTTAAGGATCCGGTATGCTGATAGTGCGGTGTGGGCTTTCTGCCTTTCGTGACTCTCTTCGAAGGTGGTGGTCAAGTCGCTTTATCTTTGGAATTGGTGTCCTGAGAGCCAGTGATTCCTAACTTTCTTTGCTAGATCTGCTGCTTAGGGAAGTGGGTGCCTTGGTTAAGGGCGTGGATGATAGTGCCATCTACGGATAGAAACTGATAGGAGCTCAAGAGGGTTTCTCCGAGATATGCCTTAGCGACTTCTAGGGCACGAGGAAGTGACTGTCTTCGGGCAAGCAGCGCGGCGATGGCGGCGGAGAGGGTGCAGCCGGTGCCGTGCGAGCCTGCGACGGGAATCCGGGCGGCGGTGAAGCGGTGGACTACGCCATGATCGACTAATAAATCAAGGCACTGCGGGCCGTCGAGGTGGCCGCCCTTGAGTAGGATGGCGGTGTCGAATTTTTCGGAAAGGTGGCGGGCGGCAGATTCCAGCGCGGCTTCGTCCGGGATCGTCTCGCCGAGAAGTGCTTCTGCTTCTGGCAAGTTCGGGGTGATGACGCGGGCCAGCGGTAGGAGGAATTCTTGGTAGGCGGCCACGGCGTCTGGCTCTAGCAAGGGTGCACCGGTCGAGGCGATCATCACGGGATCGATGACTAATTGCACTTCCGGATAGTTTCGCAAAATTTCCGCTACGGCGACGACGTGCGCGGCGGAGAAAAGCATCCCCGTTTTCACCGCCGTGATCGGGAAACTCGCCATCAGCAGCGAGATTTGATCGCACACCACTGCCACCGGCACCGGATGCACGGCGCGGACGATGTTGGCGGTTTCCGAGACGACACAGGTCACCGCCGTGAGTCCGTGGACTTGGAAATACTGGAAGGTTTTTAAATCTGCTTGGATTCCAGCGCCCGCTGAGCAATCCGAGCCGGCGATGGTCAAGGCGACGGGAAGTGAGTGCATCATGGCTTGGCCTCGTCGGGTGGGATGCCGGTTTTGTCCCAAGACTTGTCGGCGGCGGTGCTCAGTCGAGTTTCCGTGACGGCGATCTCGCCACCGCCCTCGAGCAGGGTGTGCAAGGTGGAGTGGGCCTTACCGTAAGTGCGAGTGCCGAAGAGACGAGTTTTCTCAGGCAGGCCCTCCTTGAGCACGGCGATGAGGAGTTCCGCCGCGCTGGCGGTGCGGAGGTCTTGGAGGATACGGATGGAGGTGGGTTCGAGGGTCACCCCGTTCCCATCGCGCTGGATTCCTGGGCCGGATGAGTCGGCGAAATGACAGAGCACGGTGCCCTCCGGGAAAAACATCGAGGCGACGTAGAGTGCTTCTTCTCGCAGTCCGCCGGAGTTTCCGCGCAGGTCGAGGGTGAGGCGAGCGAGCTTGGGATGGGCGGCGAGCAGGGACTTGATGGTCTTGGCGGTGCCTGCGTCGAACCGGAGGATGCGGAGGGTGATGCCGAGTGGGTTCTCGGTCATCTTGATGATCTCGACCGGTTTGTCGGTGCGGATGATGTCGAATTCCTCGATTTTCCCGTGCGGCTGCTGGACTTTAAAATGGATCGGCGAGCCGGGCGGGCCGACGGATGCGAACTGCAAGGCTGCTAGCGATTTCCCCTCCGTCGATCGACCGTCCATTTCCAACAACACGGCCCCTTGTTTCACTCCGGCCAGTGCGGCGGGTCCGTCGTCCATGGGGAAACACAGGGTCCGTCCGTCCGGTGTAACTTCGAGTGCGAGGTGGAGTCCGCCGGAGTTCTGGCGGAGTGCGTTCCTGAGCTGGGCGATGTCGGAGGCGGTCTTGTAGTGGCCGTAGCGGTCGATCTTGGGCAGGAGATCCTTGAGAGTTGCCTCGACGCGGTCGAATTGGGTGACCGACTCATCCGAGGTGCTCATTTCCGCTACCATCGTGCGGAAAGAGGGGTTGTGGTCGGGTTTCCATGCGCGGAAACGAGGCCCGGCGGTGGCGATGAGTGAGGCACGGGCTTTTTCATCGAGCACTTCTGGAGTGAGTGGCTCCAGTGATTCCTTGCGGTAAACTTCTAGGAAACTCCGCCACAGGCCGGCGGCGGCGGGTTCGGTCGCATCCGTTGCGGCTTGAACCGGCGACGCCGCAAGGCTGAAAAGCCCTGCGGCGCTGAATACGAGCGCGGTCAGAAAACGGTGGCTCATCTCAAGGCATCGATCCTGCGCTGCCGTGCCTCGGCACTGTTGTTCGAGGTGCGGGTGCGTTTTTCGAGGCTGTTGATTTTGTCCTGGCGCTCGGCGAGGCGGTCTTGGGCGCGGTCCTCGTTCCAGAAGAGGCCGCCGGTGTTAGGATCGCCATTGGTGGAGCAGGAAACGAGCGAGAGAGCCGCGCTGGTGAGAGTGAGGGCGACGGCAGCAGATTTCACGAGTGGGAAGTTCATGGTTTTCAAAAAGGGTGAGTGGTGGATCACAAGATGGTCTGATTTTCCAATGAGGCGTAGCTTTTGCGGTAGTTGCTCATGGTCGAGACTTGGCTCTCGATGCCGCTGTTGCTGGCGCGGAGAGTGCGGACGCGGGAACCGGCTTCACCGCCTGCTTGGCTGATGGCGCTGCGGTTCGAGGCGGTTTCCTTCGAGTAGGCGGAGATTTGCTTCTCGGCCCCGGAGCGCTCGGCGACGATTTCGCTCTTGAGGGCGGCGAGTTTAGTCCGGTCGCCGGCGGCTCTGGCCACTCGGACTTCTTTCTGGAGTCGTGCAAGCTGGTTGCCGAGGCGGTTGTTGTAGGCCATGGCTTCACGGCGGCGCTTGTCTGCTTGGACGATGCAGTCGTCGAGCCATGCTTCCGTGCTTGCATAGGAGGCTTTTTTGTTAGCGATGTGTGTGCCATAGGCGAGCCCGGCGAGCGAGCCGACGCCCGCACCGATGAGGGTGCTCCGGGTGTCTCCGCCGATGAGATTTCCTAGCAGGGCACCGCCTGCGGCCCCGATGACAGCACCTTGGCCTTGGGCAAGTTGGCCATCAGAGGTGGGGGCACAGTGGGTGACGCCCATGGTGATGGCGAGTGAGAGAGATAGGTGCTTGCCGTAACGGGTGCAGGACTGGAGGGAAATGCTCATGATGGTATATTACTTGGTTTTTCGGTTATGTGATAGATGCAACTAAGGCTGATGGTGATGGTGGAGTCAATCTGAAAAGGCTGCTCGGAGCGCTTGTTAGCGGGTGAGGAATCATTCATTTCCCCGGATTTTGTTATCTTCGAAAATGACTTGGCCGGTGCTCTCGTTGAGCAGTTGCTGGGTAAGGGGACCGGGGTGGATGACGTTACCGGTGGCAGTGCCGGTGGCGGTTTTTTGGTCGTCGGTGGTGCCGAAATAGATGGCGATGCCATTTCCTGAGAAGCGGCAGCCGGTGACGCGGCCTGTGCCATTAAAGGCGGTGAATCCAGCACCGGAGTGGCCGCTGAAGTCGGTGTTGGTGATTTCTGCGGAGCTGGTGTCGCCGGTGTCCACGTTGACGCCGAACTCGCCGTTGGACTTGATCCGTGAGGCGTCGATCTTGGCCTTACCGCCGCTGAGGATGCGGATGCCTTGCGAGGTGTTATCCTCGACGCTGGTGTCTGAGAGGGTGAGATTTCCGTCTTGGGCGACTTCCACGCCGTAGATGAGATTTCCAGAGACGACGGATTTCGCTTCGAGGGTGGCGGTGCTGCCACTGCCGGAAATGACGACACCGGATTTTTTATTGGCGTTGATTTCCACGCCGGTGCCGGTGGCGCTGGCTCCACCGGAGATGGAGAGGCCGCTGAGGCCGTTTGAGGAAATGGTCGAGCCGCTGCCGAGGACTAACGCCGCGCCGATGTTGGTGACCTCGATCCCCATTTCGCCGTTTTCGTTCACCACGCTGAGTTCGAGGCTGGCGGAGGAGCCACTGGAAATCCGGATGCCGTGCTGGCGGTTCTTGCGGATGCGGCAGTTTGCGAGAGTGGCGGATGCTTTATCGACTAGGGAAATACCGCCGCCGACGGAACCCTCGAAGGTGCAGCCGTCGAGTTTCACCGCCGCGCCGTCGCTGGCGATGAGGAGTTCTGGGGCGTCCTTGGTGCCGCTTTCGGCTTGTCGCTGGGTGTTGCGGAGTTGGATGCCCTGCAAGCTGACCTTCACCGGGCCTTTGATGTTGATGAGATTGGAGCCAAGGCCACGATCTTCGAGGACGGCGGCGGGGGAGGAAATGATCGAGATGGATTTGAGGATGATGATGGCTTCGGGATAAGTGCCACCTGCGACCTCGATGGTGCCGCCGGTTTTGCAACGCCGGACGGCTTCGACGAGGCTGGTGGTGTCGCCGGGGACTTTGATGAGCGATTTTGAATCGTCGTCGGTGGAGGCTGGCGGTGCGACTGGCGGGGCTGGCTCGGCGGGTTTTGCTTGCCCAGCGATGGGGGTTTTCGGGACCGGCTGGGCGGCGAGTTTTCGCGGTTTCAGTAACAACCAACCGGTGATGCCAAGACCGGCAGCGATTGCGAGGACGACGGCGGCTCCGGCGAAAAAAATCCACTTGCTGGGTCCACGGCGCGGCGGGGTGACGATGGGAAGTGGTGGGGTGGGAGGTGGCGGTGGAGCTGGCGTGGGCGGCAGTTTTTCCGGGACGGGGCTGGCGGCGGGGGCTGGCGGAATGACCTGCGGGGCCGGTGGTGGGATGATCTGGGTGAGGTGGCTGCGCAGGCTGGAGGTGGAAGCAGACGCGGAAACCGAGGCAGATGCGGAAGCAGGGCGGCTGGTGAGCGAGCCACTGATGCTGGCCCCGGGGATGCGCTCCTCATGGGCAAGGCCACGGATGACATCTCGGCAGGTCGCGGCGGTCATCGTGCCAGCGATGGAAGCGGAGAGAAAGCGGTTCGATTTTTCCGTGAGCCGGGGGATGGCCTGGTAGGCACGGGCGTTGACAAAAGCGGCGGGCGGTAAGGATCTGCCGCTGAGTAATTGGTAAACGCAGGAGCCGAAGCGGGCGCTGAGACTTGCGCCCGTGGCACCGCGCATGGTGCCTGCCGAGTCGGAAGGGTGGTCGCTGGTGGGTAAGATGGGCAGCGGGACGGCGAGGGAAAAAATAAGGGGCACTGCGCCGTCCCCACCGCTGACGATGAGCATGGAGGGATGGATTTCCATGGCCTCGAAGCTGCCATGACTCATGCCGTCGAGGGCGCTGGCGATGGGTTCGAGCGCGGCGAGGATTTCTCCGGGAGAGGCCGTCTGACCTTGGCGGACCCAGGAGAGTGCATCGGTATCGCCAAGCGCTGGCCATGCGAGTGACCACCAATCTTGGCCCCGCTCAAGAATGACATTTCCCAGCCCGAGCTGCCCGGCGTGGCGGGCGAGGAGGTCTCCTTGGGCCACGAGTAGCTCGGCGGTGTCGAGGTCTAACCTTTCGAAATGCCTGACTTCGTGGATGGTGGGATCGCCGCTGCGTTGGGCACGGACGGATATGCCGATTTCATTTGAAACGACGGCGGCGGTGGGCGTCCAGAGGGATGACCATGCGAGGTCCGGGTGCTCAGTCCACTGGCTGGGAAGCGCGGCTCCTCCAGTGGAACTTCCGTTTTCTGCGGTGGTGTCCCAGGCGACGGGTTGGAGTGGGTGGTCGGGAAACGTAGCGTGCAGGGCGGCGAGGACCTCACTGCCATTTTGCAAACGGCGCTGGGGGTCGATTTCTAGCAGGCGGGCGAGTAAGGATTTCCAAGGTCCGGGTAGGGCTTCGAGATGGGACGCGTAGCTGACTGCGGCGAGTCGTTCGTCGATGACTTGGCTGACATCGCCGGTGGACAGAAATTTACCGGTGAGGAGCCAGAAAAAGGTCGCCCCGAGGGAAAAGACGTCGGACGCGGGTTCGGCACGGCCACAAAGTTGCTCAGGGGCGGCGAAAAGTGGGGTTCCGATGACGGTGGCTGCGGCTTCTCCTGAGTCGGAGTGGTCGGCGAGGCCGAAGTCTATGAGCTTGATGGCGGCGGTGCCGTTCTCGAGGGCGACGAGGAGATTGGAGGGCTTGATGTCGCGGTGGAGGATGCCTTTTTGGTGAGAATGGGCGAGGGCGGAGGCCGCTTCGAAAAACCACTGAATGCAGCTATAACCGTCCGGTGGGCCAGATTTCCGCGCGAGGTCTTCGAGGCTGCCACCCTCGCAGAGCTCCATCACATAATAGGGGTGCTGCTCGGCGTTTTCCCCGAAGTCGAGGATGCGGGCGATCTGCGGATGGGACAGCGAGGCAGCGGCACGGGCCTCGGAAAGGAAGGCGTCGCGGTCCTGCCGGAGTAAATTTTTGCGACGGATGAGGAGCTTGATGGCGACCTCGGTGCCGAGATGAATGTGCCTGCCGCGATAAGTAACGCCGCCCGCACCCGAACCGAGGATGATCGCGGTGCCGTCTGCGCCGGTGGCGACCTCGTAATTTCCTAATCTCTCGTTCGGCTTGACCATGGGCGGCACTCTTTTAGCGCACCCTTTCCTTGGCAAGCAAGCCGCCGATGGTGAAGAGGTAGGCGATGAGCGACCAGACGGCGAGGGTGAAAATGGCGATCCATGCCGGGACGAGACTGCTGACGACAGTGCCCTTGCGGTAGGCGACGTCGGCGCGTTTTTTCACTGAATCGCGGATCACGGCGGTGAAAGTGCCGGCGACGGTGTTGGACTCGTGCTTGTGACGACCACGGTCTTCCGGGGAAACGAGGAGGTTCTGCCATGCGCGGTTGAAGGGTGAGATCCGGTCGTAGTCTTGGGTGATGGATTGCTCGCTCTGGCTCCATTTCACGGTTTCCTTGCTGCCGTCACTGGTGAGGAAGACTGGGGTTTTGGTGCGGTTCGACAAAAATGGCGTGGCGCTGCCGAAGATGTGGGAGACCTCGATGATGCGCTGAGAGGCGAAGCTGGGCACCGCCGAGCAGAAGACTCGTGCCGAGGCGCTCATTTCTGGAAATGGAATGACGAAGCCGCCGAATAAAATTTGCGGAATGAGGATGAGTGGCACCCACATGACCGACTGGGTGGGGCTACGGACGAGCGAGGAAACGGTGAGGCCAAGCACGACGCCGATGGTGCCGGAGAGCAGGAGTCCGAGAATGCGGAGGCCGAGGGTGGAGAAAAGGACGTGACTGATGGAGAGTCCGGGGAAGGTGAGGAGTTTGTGGTTGGCGTCGCGGGCACGTTCGCCATTTTCTAGCAGTAAGTCGCGGGGGCCGCTCTCGGTCAGGTTGTTACCGATTTCGAAGGTCGAGGCTAGGAGGGCCAGGCGCTTGATGGTCGCGGCCGAAGGCGGTGGTGGAATGGTGGGAGCGGCAGGGGCAGATTTCGCAGGAGCGGCGGCTGGGGCTGGGGCATCCTCGTCGCCCTCGGCGATGAAATCTCCGCCTTCGAAGCTGGCGGGTTCCTCGACTCCCGCGACGGCGGTGATGCGGTTTTTTAATTTTTCCGCGAAGTCGTCCTGATTGAATTCACGGGGGTGCCAGAGATTTCCCAATCCAGTGGTGCAGGTGAAAAGCAGGAAGGTCTGCGCGGCGGTGAGCAGCGAGAGGAAGGCTAACTTACTGAAATAGTAGGTGTTAAGACCAAGTCCGCAGACCCGCTCGCGGCGGACGATGAGGATTTCCCCAATGATTTGCTGGGCGGCGTTGCTACAGCCGAACCACATGGCGGCGATGACGGTGATAAAGGCCCGCATGCCGACATCGTCACTAGCCCAAGCGATGAGCACGGAAATGATGACCGCTTGGGCGAGCAGGAAGGCGATGTTGAGCGGGTCGGCGATGAGGATTTTCCACTGCCGTGCAAACAACACGGCGAGAGTCTTGAGCGCGGGGACCTTGCGAGCAGCGGCGGGTAGCTGGAGCGGCGGCGGTGGTGCGGTGCTGGCGGGTGGGACGGGCTGGAAATAAGGCGAGGTGTGGAAAGCTTTTTCGCGATCGACGGCGGAAATCCGTTCGTCTGCGAGGGCAGAGTAGATTTTTTCCAACGGTGCTTCGAGCTGGTCGTCCACGGAGGAGGACTCGTGGCCGAGGAAGTGAAGTCGCGCTTCGTCGCTATTTCCTGAGAACACCAGCCGGCCTTGCTGGATGAAAAGTAAGCGGTTGAACAAGAATGCGTTATGAAGAACGTGGGTGGTGCAGACCACGGTGATGCCGCTGAGCGAGAGGCTCTGTAAAAGCACCATCAAGCGCTCTTCGGTGGCGGGATCGAGGCCGGAAGATGGCTCGTCGAGGAAGAGGACGGAGGGATTTGATAACAGCTCGATGCCGATGCTGACCCGCTTGCGCTGGCCGCCGGAGAGGAGATCGATGCGCTTGTCTTGGTGCTCGGTGAGGCCGAGCTGGCCGATGATCCGCTCGATGCGGGAGCGGATGAGTGGCAGTGGGAGATTGATGCGGAGGCGACCACTTAGCAGCAGGGCGTCCTTAACTTTCAGCTCCTTGTGGACGATGTCGTCCTGCGGCACGTAGCCGATGCCGAGCTTGCGCATCCCGGCGCGGTCGGTGAGTGGCTGGCCGCTGATGACGACTTGGCCCTCAGAGGCAGGGATCAAGCCACATAAGGCGTTGAGCAGAGTCGATTTACCTTGGCCAGAGCCACCGAGGATGCCGACAAACTCGCCGGGCCGGATTTGCAGGCTGACTTGGTCGAGGATGGCGCGGTTTCCGGCACGGCGGGTGAGATTGCGGGCGACGATGGAGCCGGAGTTCGTGTTGTCGAGCCAGCGGAGGCAGCGGCCATCGAACTCAAATGTGTAGTGGCCGACTTGAATCCGGTCGCCGTAAACGAGCACTGCTTTAGAAAAAGCGTCGCCATTGAGCGAAGTCCCGAGACGGCTGATGTCCTCGATGACAAAACTGTTCTTTTCAGCGGTGATGCGGACGTGCTCGCCGGAAATGCTGAAGTCTGTGGGATCGAGATCGACCCGCAGCGGGCTGGGCGAGATTTCTGTAGAAGCGCGGCCAAGTGTGAGGACGCCAGATTTCTGTAGAGGGATGGTGGCCGCTGGAGCACCTTGGATCTGCGGTGGATCTGGGCGTTGGGTGAACACGACGGAAACTCCGTTCACCGTGACGATCGACCCGGTATCGAGTGGCACCGGGGTGGCTTCCACCGGGTGGGAGCCGTTTAAAAAGACGTGGGCGGTGGGGTCCAATTTGACCACCACCCATGATGACTGCGAGGGCTGGTGGCGAAATTCCAAGACGGATGGTGGAAACCCGCCACCGATGCGGATTTGGTCGCCCGCTGCCCCGCCGAGTCGGACGGGGTCCTTGGCAAGCGGCACTTCATGGGTCTGACCTTGGGTGTCGCTTACGAGCAATCTTGCATCCATGAGAAAAATGGGGGAGTCAGTCGAAATCGATGATCACGTCCCGGGAGGTCGGCATCACTTTTTTCGGAACGACGGGAGCCGGCTGGGCCGCTGGTGGGGCTGGCGGTGTCTCGGGCTTGGGAGCGGGAGCTGCCGTGGTGCCTTGCGGCGGTGGGGATGCATCACCCCAATCCACTTCCACAGTCCGGTTCGCGCCCATCACATCGGTGGGTTTGGGCTTGGCGGGTTGTGCCGCAGGGGTGCTTGCAGCGGCGGCTGGAGTGCTGGCCGGTTTCGCTTTAAACTTGGCGGTGATTTCGCTGATTTCGGAAGCTTCGGGTTCTAGCCACTTGCCGGTCGCATCTGCGGAAAGCGGGATGCTAATTTCTCCGGACTTGCCGTCCTGCCTGACCACTCGGAATACCACGCTGGAGGTGATCGGCTTGAGTGGATCTGGACCGACGACGGGAAATACCGAGGTCCGATCAAACTTCGTCCCCGGCAGCGCCGCGGCGAGCTGCTTGCGCACCTCATCGACGAAGCTCAAGTAAGCTCCTGAAGCCGCTTGGAGATTTGGCCCGGCGCTGGTGGATTCCGCGTGGGTTTCCGCAGTGGCCTTGGTGGCGATTTCCTCCTGCATCAGGGTCAATTGCGCGTCCCGGCTGCGAAGTTCCGCTTCGAGGAGGGCGACTTTTTCCTTGATGCCGGGGTCGGTGAGGCGGTCGCAAGAAACGCACAAACAAGCGGCCCCGACGGCAGTGGCGATGCGACAGATGATCATTCGTGGTTTCATGACGAGCGCTGGTTCTGCCAGATCGCCCCACAGACGGGAGCCGTTGGCGGGTGGTGGTTCAATTCGAATACGTCGTAGGCTTATCGACCGCGCGGAATCCCTCAGCAGACTCGACTGGCCGTGGCGGAGTCGGCTTGGTGCGATACACGACTTTCTGCGGCTTGGGCTTGGCTTCTACGTAAACTGGCACGTAAACGGGCTGTGGGGCGCAGGAAATGAACGAGGCGGCGATGAGGCTAAAAACGGTGATTGGAAGGAGTTTCATAAGATGGGTAAAGAGAATAGGTGAGGATGGGTGGGTGATGTGATGGGTGAAATGGCTCACTCGCTTTTGGTTTCAGTGGAGGATTCGGTAGGGGCGGGAGGGGTGAGGTTTGGGCTCTCGACCAGTGATTCGTCCGGGCTGGCGGGTTTATAGTTCTCGCGGACTGCACCTCGGCGGCCGACGAGCACGGAGTAAGCACCGAGGCCCTCTGCCGAGCGGATGTGGAGGTAAACTTGGACGGTGCCGTTGTAGGCAGAGCGGAATTTCACCCCAGCACGGCGGGCGGGGCGGCGGTCATCGAGGATCAAGCCACCGACTTCGTCATAGACGTAGATGTCGATGTCTTTGACGGCGAGGTCGATGCCGGCGAGAAATACGTAGTCTAAGCCCTTACTGACGGGGACCATGAAGCGGATCATGGTGCCGGGAGCGCCGACGCCGCTGGTGTTAGTGGGCGACATGGCATAGCCACGCTGGGTGTAGTAAACGGACATGCCGTAAGCGTCCTCCTCGGCGGAGGACGGATCAGCGAGGGCGGTGCCGACAGAGCCGGTGAGGAGCAAGGCGGCAACTGCCGACTTGCGGAGGAAAGAGCAGGACAGGTTCATGTATTTAGTTGGTTTTTGTGAGGAGAGTTAGGGCTTGTGGCAGAGGTTATTTGACCTTGATGATTTCTTTGACGCAGTCGGTGGCGAGCTTGTCCACCTCGGCCACTTGATCTTTCGGGATGGCACCATCCATCTTGATATTGACGATCTTGTGGAGGGCGGGGAGCGTTTTGGAAATGATCGCTACCGATGGTTTTTTCTTCACCTCTGCCGGGAGCGAGTCGCTTTTCTGGATGAGGGCCTTCACGAGAAGCGGCTCGCGGAGGATGTTCGAGCTGGCGTCTGAGTAGTGAGCGAGTATGAGCCGACTGGTGTAGCGACTGCCTTGGATCCAGCCGGAAATCATCAGCAACGAAGAACGCTGGTCCTTGGGATTTTCCTCAAGCTTCTGCATGATGTCTTGCTGGAGAAATCCAAGTTCGCTGTAAACTTGCAGCCATTTGCCTTCGTTGGCGAGGGTCTTGACCTTACGGGCGCGGGCAAGGTCAGAGTCGCCCACCTTCAGCTTGACGGCGAGTTTCTCGATGTCCGCAGCGGCCTTGCCGAGAAGCTCGGCGTCTTTTGCTTGGACGGCCATGATCCCGTCGGCGATGCGGATGCCGAGGACTTGGGGGATGAGGACTTCCGTATCGGTGAATTTGTCTGGATCGATGCTCACTGCGACAGCGCTGAAGACGCCCTCCCAGTCGATTTTTTGGGTTTTAACGAGGAGGGTGAGAGCGAGAAATTTATCTAAAGGAGTCGGCATTGCCACGCCCTTGTCGATCGCCTTGGTCGGGTCCATCGGAGGGTTTTTCGCCTGATCAGCAGATGCTTGGGCCACCATTGCGGCGATGAGCGGCAGCAGCACGAATTTCCGGGAGTATTGATTCACACTCGATTTGCTAACGACCGTTCCATGGTGAGACAAGGAAAAACAATGGGCCAGCGGAGGAATGCAGTATCCGTGGTGGATCTGGTAGGGGCGGCTGAATCAAAGCACTTTGACAGCACGGCGATTTTCCGACACCATCCCGGTCATGCAGGCCATGCAATTCGAGCAATCCGTCGTGTCGATTCTGAAGCGCGATAAGCGGTTTGATCCGCACGCGTTTTTCTTCCTCAAGGATGCGCTCGATTTCACTCTCAAGCGGATCGCCGAGTCGAACGGCGGGCAAGCGCGGCACGTCAGCGGTCCGGAATTGCTCGCTGGCTACCGTGACTTTGCGCTCGAACAATTCGGCCCGATGGCGTCCACGCTGATGAATGAGTGGAGCATTCGGAAATGCCAAGACGTGGGCGACATGGTTTTCCACCTGATCGAGGAGCAGGTTTTCGGGAAGCAGGACTCGGATAAACAGGAGGATTTCTCTGAGGTCTTTGATTTTCAGGCCGCGCTCATCACGCCATTTTTGCCCAAGGCCAAAATCGCCGCCCAAGAAAAACCACCGCGCAGTCGGCGCGTGGTTTCTTGAATTTCCCCAGTCCAAGCCGCTGGACTGGAGCTCGCAGCGGCGTATGGTCAGATCATGGCTATCGAAACTCGAAACGTCCTCGGATCTGTTCTTCAAACTTGTTCGACCGATCCGCTGACCGGCTGGCACCGAGATGGATGCTGCCGCAGCGGCTCGAATGACGCCGGGGTGCACGTCGTCTGTGCACGGGTCACGGCGGAGTTTCTCGAATTTTCAAAAACCCGGGGAAATGACCTGAGCACACCGCGGCCGGAGTTTAACTTCCCCGGCCTGAAGCCCGGCAACCAATGGTGCTTGTGTGCGGCGCGTTGGCAGGAGGCCTTCGAGGCTGGGGCGGCACCGGAGGTGGTGCTCGAAGCCACTCATGAGTCGGCGCTGGAATTCATCGATCTGGAGAATCTAAAGCAGCACGCTTGTTAGGATTTCGCATCCTTCAAATTCGACCGGATCTTCTGTAGCGGCTGCTCGATCCAGCGCCAAGAAGCCAGCGCGAGGCCCCAAGTCACGGCCGCGAAAATGCAGATGCGGAACAGCGCGCCGATCCCGTGCTCGAAAAACGTGCCGTTCCAGAGGAACCAGACCAGCTTGCCCGTGACGAGTGGTGCTAGATTGTGAAAGAGGTAAATACCGTAGGAAACTTGGCCGATTCGTTGCAGCACGGGGTGTTCCAGCAGTTTCCCGAGCACTCCAGAAAATCCCACGGAAGTCGCGGCGATCAGCCCACACAGCGCGATGGAAAGCAGCGTCTGCTGTATCGCCCTCATGCCGAAGGTGGGTAATCCCAGTTGCTCGTGACCGACGGAAAACATCAGGTAGCCGAGGAATGCGCCCCCCGCCAGCCAGCGCAGACCGGGACTTTCCAACGACATCCCGCGGTGCACCGCCAGCGCCAGCAGCCCGCCGATCCCGAAATAGTCCAGCGTGGACCAAGTCATCTGATTCGGCCACGGCACCCATGTCTGGAAATCGTCGTAGAACCACCGCGTCGCCGGCCCGACCAATGCGAACACCACCACCGCCGGGACCAGAAGCCGACGCGGCACGAACCAGATGACGAAAGGCCAAACGAGATAAAACTGCTGCTGGATGGCCAGTGACCAGAAATGGTTCGTTCCAGATGGCCAGTAGCCGAGGAATGCTATGTGGATATTTGACAAATGGCAGAGATACCAAACGAGCGACGGACCGGTCACATCCGGTGCCCGCACGATCCAAGCGAGGGCAAGGGCGGCATAGTAGGGTGCGAGGATTCTCAACCCACGGCGGATTTGGTAGGTTTTCAGCGCCTGCCATTTCCACGGTCCTCCCCGCGCCTCGCTACGGTCTCTCTCCCGCAGCAGCGATCCGGTGATCAGGAATCCGGTCAGTACGAGGAAAAAAAACAAAAAGATCTCGAAGGGGAACACCCTCGGCCAACCCTTGGGCAGCCAGTGGTCCCAAGCGATCGCCACCATGGCCAAGGCTCTGAGACCATCGAGTTGCACCGCGCGTGAATTCACTTTCCGCTTGAAACCATGATCGTGGAGAGGGTGCACGCTTATTCGCAAAAAGGGAAATGACGCGGTCCGGCCTTCGGATTTCCCGCATCACGGCGAGAAACCCCATGGCACTTGGAACTTGGCACCCGGTTGCAAGTCATCCAGCTTCCGCAGGGCAGCCTGCCGACCACCTGTGACCCGACCGTTCGCCGCCATTTTCCCCTTGTTCGCCATCCTGCTGGCCCTTTTGCCGGGACGGACGTTGGCGAGTGAAGGAAGCCCTTATTTCATCCGTGAGTTGGAGCGTGGGCATTGGCAGAAAATCGTGGCGTATGGGACTAGCCTGACCGCCGCCGCCGCTTGGCCGACGAGCTTGCAAACCCAGCTCTGCGGGCGCTTCGGCTGGCGGGCCACGGTCGTCAATGCTGCGGGCAGCGGCATGGATTCGCGCTGGGGCCTGGCGAACCTTTCCCGGCGGGTGCTGAAACAGAGGCCGGATGTGGTGCTTATCGAGTTCACCATCAATGATGCGCTGGCCCAATCCAAGCTGAGCGTGACGGAATCCAAGGCGAATTTGACGGAAATGATCCAGCAGATCCGCGCCGCCCGGCCTCACTGCGAGGTCATCGTCATGATCATGAATCCGCCGACCGGGCAGGCCTTAGAAAAACGCTCGCAAATCCGCCGCTACGAGTCGGGATACCGGGAAGTCGCGAGCAAACAATCCTGTCGCTTGATCGATTTTTCCCCGGAGTGGCGGCGGATCGTCGTTCATCAGCCTTCCCGCTGGCGGCGCTACGCTGCGGACGGCCTGCACCCGACGCCGCAAGCTTGTGACGAGGTCATTCTTCCCAAGTTGCTCAGGAAAATCGGATTCACGCCAGGAACCGCAAGCGAGCGGAAAACTTCATGAGTTCTGCCGAATCCGGCGAGGCGGTCGCACCTGCTGCGGCGATGAAGTGCCACATTCCCGGCTTGGATGGCCTCCGGGGATTGGCGATCTTGATGGTGATGTTCGGCCATTTCATCGTGGTCGGGAAAAATCTGGAACCTCACACCCCGGTTCACCGTTTCCTCCAGAGCGGCTATCTGGGAGTGGATTTTTTCTTTGTCCTGAGCGGTTTCCTCATCACGGGAATCTTGATCGATTCTAAGCACCGCAAGCCCTATTTCAAGGTCTTCTACTGGCGGCGCGCGCTGCGGATCTTCCCGCTTTACTACGGACTGCTGGCTATTTCCTGGCTCACGGTCGTCTGGATCACCCCCGGCGACGCCGCGCTGCTGAAGGGCCATGACTCGCCCGCTTGGTATTGGCTCTACGCGTCCAACATCGGCATGGCGTGCAAGGGGACGTGGCTGGACTCCCCCACTTGGATCGGCCTCGGTCACTTCTGGTCGCTCGCCGTGGAAGAGCAATTTTACCTCGTCTGGCCGCTCCTGGTCTTCCTGCTGCCGGTGAAATGGCTGGAACGCCTGTGCATCTTGCTCGTCGTGTGCAGCCCCTTTATCTATCACCCGCTTTCCCAATGGATCGGGAACGTCCCCGCCTATTCGTCCACCTTGAGCCGGCTTGGCGTGCTGGCGGCTGGCGGGTGGCTGGCCGTCCTCTGGAGGAAGGAAAATGTGTGGCCGGTGCTCAGCCGGTATTTCGGGAAAATCGCGTTGATTTCGGGCCTGATTTTACTGTTGGAGCGCACGGTCTGGACGAATTTGTCAGGCGTGGAATCCACCATCGTCCTGGTCTTCGGTTCGGCTTTGGTGGGCATCGCAGTCAATGGTGGGGGGCGCTTTTTTAACTCCGCCATCCTCAGGTGGTTCGGAAAATACAGCTACGGCATTTACGTCTATCACCATGCGCTCAAGCCGGTCTGGATCTACTTCTTGTGGGAAAAAGCCATCGTCCCGTGGGCTGGCACCGGCTGGATCGGGACGCTGGTTTACACCGCCGCCGCCACCGCGCTATCGCTGGGTCTCGCTTGGATGAGCTGGAGATTTTTCGAGGCCCCGCTGCTGGCTTTCAAGTCCCGGGTCCCGTTCCAGCCCGACACGACCGGGAGCGGGGGGTAGAAGTTTCATTTCCACCAACTGTGCGATCACCTGCTCCGCCATTTTCCTGTGGGTTTCCACGGTGGGATGGCCGTCCGCGACGTAGCCGCCGGGAAATCGGTCGAACTGGGCATAATGGACGTCGCTTTTCCCCGCCTCCCGCTCCTCTCGTACGACTTGGCCGATGTGCTCCCGAAGCCACGGAGTAAATGCGGCCAACGCCACGATCTTCGCCCGAGGATCATGGCCACGGACCAGCGCGATTAACCGATGATACGCCGCCCGAAACTCCGCGCTGCCGGCCTCGCTCACTTGGCCATCGCCCCCTTTCAAACCGGAAAAATCATTTAACCCCAAGCAAATCACCACCAACTCCGGCCGCGCACCGGAAAAATCCCACTTCGGCCCACGCTCCTCCATCAAGGTCCGGTCATAGCGAGCGAGCATCGAATCCGCGCGATTTCCCTTCCAATCACAAACCAACCCCGAGCCCGACCGGCAAACCGCCGCGAACTCCGAATCATAGGCCCGGGCGATGTCCGCCGCGAAGCCGAGGTCGAAGTTCGTCACCGCGTATTTCGCCTCCCACCGCAGCGTATCCGCCGTCGCCTCATTTCCCTCCGCCGCAGTGAATGAGTCGCCGATGAACTCGATCCGCGGCCCCGGTTTCTCCGTCGGCAGCGTGAGGCGCGCATTCGAATCCACCACGAATCCGGCGATCACCGTCGGTTCCTCAAATGAAATATTCCGCCGCCGCATGAGGATGTGGTGATTCCCAGCAGTCAGGCCGCTCGCCAGAACACGCGGCACCTCTTCCGATTTCTCAGGACCGATGATCCGATGCAGTTTGCCGTCGATCCACACGTTGTAATAATTCACCTGATCCCGCATCAGCACGCTCAGACGAGTGCCGCTGAAATCGGTGCTCACGGAAAATCCCGGCCACGAAGCCCTCGGGTGCGCCGCATCTGTCCGGTCCCAGCGTCCTTCGTAGCGGATCGCCGGATCTGCTGCGGATACCCGACGTTCGCCCGGTCTCGCCTCGTAGGACCGCTTGCAGGACACGCCGCCCCACGTCCAGAGCACGGCAAGCGCCCACCAGCCGATCACCCGGGTATTTCGTATCGCAGCCAAGTCCGCCGCAGCTTGGGACTCCGGCCCGCCGCGCGGCAAGGCGGGATTGCGATTCACACTTCCCGCTTGGATTCCGCCGGATTCCGCTGTTCGTTGGCGGCAGGACGATGCGCTGCTTTTACTCCCAAGACCTCGAACTTGATTTACCCGCAGGGCATCCGTTCCCGATGGATAAGTTCCGCATTTCCAAGGACATGCTGCTCGAAGGTGGCATCCTCCGGCCCGAGGAAATCATCGAGGTCCGCGCCGCAGACGCCCATCTGCTCCAACGCGTCCATGAGCCGGAATACATCCGTAAGATCGAGTCCGGGCAGCTCGGGAAAAAGGAGCAACTCATGCTCGGACTACCCGCCACACCCAAGCTCTATCAACGCAGCGTCACCGAGGTGGAGGCCACCCGCCTCGCTTGCCACGCCGCACTCGCCGAAGGAGTCGGCGTCTGCCTCGCGGGAGGAACTCACCACGCATTCCGCGAACACGGCGAGGGCTATTGCGTCTTTAACGACGTCGCCATCGCCATCCGCGACCTGCAAGACAAGCAGCCGAACATCAAAATCATGGTCGTGGATACCGATGCCCACCAAGGAAACGGCACGGCCGCCCTACTCGGCAGCGACCCACGCGTTTTCACCTTTTCGATCCACGTCGGGAAAAATTACCCGACTCGCAAGGTCGAGGGCTCACTCGACATCGAGACCGTTCGCTACGTGGAGGGGGAAATGTATTTAAAGCAGCTCTTCGTCAGTCTCGCCGGTGCGCTGGACACCTTCGCCCCAGACCTCGTGATCTGGATTTCCGGCGCGGATAATCACCGGAACGACCGCTTCGGCCAGATGCACCTCTCGCTCAAGGACATCCAGCGCCGCGACGAAGTCCTGCTCAGCGCCTTCATCAAGAACCGCATCCCAGTGGCTGTGCTGTATGGCGGCGGCTATAATCGCCAGCTCGGATTCACCGCCAAGCTCCACCGCAATACCGTCGCCACCGCCAAGAAGCTCGCCAGCGAGTTCCGCGGGCTGTGAGTCACTTGACCACCGCAAGCGGCGGGAGTGGTTGTTCGGAAATGATCCAGTCCTCGTTTTTATCGGAGAATGTTTTTAAAGCCCACTCGCTGGGAAGCAGGACGACGAGCCAGCCATTCGAGTCGCGCGCCAGTGCCGCGCCGAGTGACAGCGCTGGCCTCGCCTCGGGCGCAAACGGATCGCCTTCTTTGGGTTTCAGCCAGCGGGCGAGCGACCAACTCACCTGCTCGATCCGCGTTTCCGCCGCGTATTCGCCTTCGAGCCGGTATTGCAGCACCTCAAACTGGAGCGGACCCACCGCACCTAACAACGGGATTTGCGGCCCTTCGTGATCCACTAGGATAAACTCACTCGCCACGCCCTCCTTGAGAAGCTGCTGCAAACCATCGCGGAAGCGCTTGTATTTCGCGGTGCTCTTATTGTGCAGGAAAGAGAAACATTCCGGCGCGAAACGCGGGATTTCATCGAAGGTAACGCCCGCCGTGGAGGAAAGCGTGTCGCCGATGAGTAAATCGTAATTTCCGACCAGCCCCACGACGTCCCCCGCGAAGGCGTCGTCCACCGTTTCCCGCTCGCGGGCGAAGAGGCGCTGCGAATTCGCGAGTCTGACTTTTTCGCCAGTGCGTCCATTGATCACATCCATGTCGCGCTTGAATTGCCCTGAGACGATCCGGACGAAGGCAATCCGGTCGCGGTGCTTCGGGTTCATGTTCGCCTGGATCTTAAAGACGAAGGCGGAAAACTCCTCGGACGCAGGGTCGATCATCATTTCACCACTCTCACGCGGCGTCGGTGGCGGTGAAAGTTCGAGGAAACGGTCCAGCAGAAGCTGCACCCCGAAGTTGTTCGCCGCACTGCCGAAGAAGACCGGCGTCAGCTCACCGGCGAGGACTTTTCCTAAATCGAACTCAGCACCAGCGCCTTCCAGCAGCTCCAACTCGTCGCACACTTGCGAGTAAGTCGCCTCTTCCATCGCCGCCTTCACGCTGTCGTCGCCGATGCCTTTGACGCTCACCGGAGCACGGTAAGCCCCATGCACCGTCCGTTCGAAAAGATGCACCTGCTTCTGCTCGCGATCATACACCCCGCGGAACCGTGGCCCGTCGCCCAGCGGCCAATTCACCGGATAAGCATGGATGCCGAGGACGGATTCCAGCTCGTCGAGTAGGTCCATCGATGGCCGAGCCGGGCGGTCCAGCTTGTTCATGAAGGTAAAAATCGGCACTCCGCGACGGCGGCAGACTTCGAAAAGTTTCCGAGTCTGACTTTCGATCCCTTTACCGGCATCCACCACCATCACGGCGGCGTCCACGGCAGTGAGCACGCGGTAGGTGTCCTCGGAGAAATCTTTGTGGCCCGGCGTGTCGAGGATGTTGACGACGCAGTCCTTGTATTCGAATTGCAGGACGGTGGAGCTCACCGAGATACCGCGTTGTTTTTCGAGGTCCATCCAGTCCGAGGTCGTCGCACGCTGGTTTTTCCGAGCAGTGACGCTACCGGCTAGATTCAGAGCACCGCCGTAGAGGAGAAATTTTTCCGTCAGCGTCGTCTTGCCAGCATCGGGGTGAGAAATAATCGCGAACGAACGGCGGCGTTTCACCTCACGCTGCAAGGCGGGCGAAGGAATGGCATAAGGTGAGACAGGCATGAAATCAGGCCGCAGTGACTACTCGCCGCCGCTTGGTGGATCAAGTCCGGATAAGTTTTCCTGTCCTCGTCGTTTTTCCCACACCACCCCAGTCAGCGGCTGCTAAGGGGACTTCCTCACCACGAGATTCGTTCCCACTCGGATTGAAGTCCCCTTGTTAGCCCATTCCGAGGGGATCTCGGCGATCTGGGTGAATCCGGTTTGGAAGGTCCCATGGGCGATGACTTTTCGTGGCCCCTCCTCGTCCTTTTTAGCGATCTCAGTGACCACCCAGAGGATTTTAGAAAGCTCCACCCCTTCGGCGAGTTCCGTGTCACATTGGATTCTCACTTTCAGCGGCAGTGGCTTGCCGGCATCGTCGTATTGCGGTGAGTAGAGCAGGAAACTCGAGGTCTTTGAGTCGGAGTCCTTCGCATCGAACTTACCGTGCTGCTTGCCACCGCCGACGATGTCCATTTCAACCTGGAGACTCTTGGCTGCCATTTTCCCCATCCCGGCAGGAATCCCCACATCGTGTCGCCTGCGGTCCTCATCGGCCTGTTTACGGCCGACTTTCCGCTCACCGGTGCGGTCGATATCTCCGGTGTGATCTTTCCTAGCAGACCGGCCTTGCGACAAGTGCTTCGCGTCACCCAGCCGCAACGAATCCGGCTGCACCGGGGAAATCAAAAGATCGTCGAAGCGGTTCGCACGCGTCTCATCGCCTAGGAGCCACAGTTGGATCGCATCTTCACGCGGAGTCTCGGTGGTGCGGATTTCTTTCAAAACCACCTCACCACCGATTTCGAGATCCCACGTTCCCGTCGCTAGATTCTGACAAATCCCGATCCGGATCCACTCCTGCGTCATCCCGGAAGGCCCGACCGCCGCCGAGACTCCCGTGGAAACCCAATGGCCCTGATGCTCCGGCAGCGCGTGGTAAGCATGGAAAGTCCCGGCCCCATCCGGTCGATCGGCAAAAAATCCAAGCACCGCCCCATCCAGATCCATGAACTCCTCACTCTTCGCCAACGGACTCACGGAAGGCCGCACCCAGACTTCGTAATACGTCTTGTGGTCCCGGGAAACCCGCTCGCCGCTGAAATGAAGCGATGCGTAAGGATTCCCAGCCACCGTTTCCAAAAACTGCCCGGCCCCCGCCTCATCCCCCTCCTCGCGGACGATTCGCGCATCCCCTTGCAGCAATTGCAATCCACCACTAGCCCTCTTGAAAGCCCCCACCTGATAGCCCTCGTTTTCCTCAAAACGAATGAAGTGGTAAGGCAGCGACTCACTCTCTGCCCGCAGCCCCCCGGCCCCGGCCATCAGGCAACCCATGATCATGGCAATCCCGAGGGCGATTTTCAACGCGGCGTTTAATTTTAGCCCCGCGAGTTTTGAACGCCCGAAAGTCCGGATTCGTCCGGGATCAGCCCCATTGCCGTCGATTTGCAACTTTTGGGGATCGCTCACGGCTTGCTGCAAGAGTATTTTCAAGGAATTCTGTGTCATTCGCGTCAGGTTAAGGCTGAGATGCCGGATTTCACGAGGGGATTTTCGAGTTCGCTTATCCCGTGCGACACGCCTCGGGTCGGGATCGAATGTGATAAACTCGGCGAGTGGTGAGAGCGCATCTGCCTCTTCAAGGGCGACTTCCTTGAAGGAATGGAGGTATTCATTTCCATCAAGCGAAATTTGTTCGACGCCACATCACGGGGATATCGAAGCGCACGCGGCGCGGACGGCGGCAGCGTGTGCGGCGACGCGTTGGCAGAGCGGCGCGCGGCTGGGGGTCTCGAAGGTGAAGGAAACCGGGCAGCCCTTTTCCGCCAAGTAGATCGCTTCGGGCCAGCCTTCCGGTAGATCCGGCTCGGCGGCGTGGTAGATCCAGCCATCTGCACGCACCTCGTGACCATCGATTTCCGGTCCCGGCTCTGGCGAAAACCATGGACGCACCGCTTGTAAAATCTGCTGGGCACGCTGTGGATCATCCACACCCAGATTGATCTCGTAGAAGTAAAACCCCGTCGTTTCCCAATCCTCATGCAGTGAAACGACGAGATCTGGCGTGGCGATCGTATCGAGCCACCGGGTGTGCGCGGTGATTTCCAGAGTCTCGCGCAGCCAGTAGTCGCGGTTGAGATCCGTCCCGTCGCCATTTTCACGGGTGCCAGCGACGAGGCCTGTGGGATTGAGCACGGGGCAGAGTGACCAGTGGAAATCTGAGGTGAAAAATCCGCTGTCCAGTAGCGCAAGGATGGCGAGTGGACCCGCCGGTTCATCGCCATGGATGCCAGCGGAAAGATAGATGTGCGGGCCATTTCCTGGGCGTTCCCAAACGATTAACGGCCCGGCAGCCAGCTCCGCGAGCACGCTGGGGACGAATCCTGACTCCTCAGCCGCCACGCGGAATGCGGTTTGGAAATCAAGGAGATCGAATGTTTCGTTCGTTTCAGGACCCATGGAGCCGTGCCCGTCTATTTGAAAATATCGGTCAAGAACGCTCGCATCGCTGCCCACGAGCGGCGGTCTGCCGTTTGATTGTAAGCAGCGCCCTTGCTGGGATCGTCGCCGGCTTCCTTCTGGGTGAAGCTATGGACAGCGCCGCCATACAGGACCACTTGCGAGTCAGCCTTGGCATTCGCCATTTCCTTTTCCAATCCTACGACCTCAGCGAGCGGGGAAAATGGATCCTCCGCACCGTGGAGCACCAGCACCTTCGCCGGGATTTCCCCCCCCGCCGCTGCCATGCCCGCCGCTGCCTCAAGCCCTCCATGAAAGGAAACTACTCCTGCCACATCCGCTCCAGACCGTGCCAACTCCAGCGCCCCGGTACCGCCCAGACAGTAGCCGAGTGCGGCGATCCGCTTCGAGTCGGTGCGCTCGTCCGCCCTCAGCACTTCCAGCGCTGCCATGATCCTGGCCCGGAACAACGCTCGGTCACCCTTGTATTTCCCGGCCTCCTTGCCCGCTTCCGGTGGCAGTGGGCGGATGCCTTTTCCGTAAATGTCAGCGGCGAAAACATTGTATCCGAGCTCCGCCAGCATCCGGCTGCGTTGCTTCTCGTATTCAGTAAGGCCAGTCCATTGGTGGATGACCAAAATCGCCGGCCGCTTGCCATCAATCCCGTCATCATGGACATGGAAGCCCTCCATCTCGACACCGCCCTCACGGTAAGCGACGTTCTCCTCAACCAAGGCCGCTTGGAGGCCGCTGATGCACCATAACGTGACGATGAAGGTGAGTGAAATTTTCATAACCCGGACCAAAGCCGCGTAAGCTCACCCCGTCAACTCACGAAATCCGACGACGTCATGCCCGTCAGTGCAGCCGTTGTCACAGATCGAACCATCCTACGAAAAAATCAGTCGCCGCCCGGAGCGAGACGATTTCCAGCCTCCGACCGCCCTCTCTTCATTTCGAATCTTCTCAGGCAAACCCTGCTGCGAGTTCCGCTCCAAGCGTGCCGGATGAGCGTTGACGGGGTGAAAATTTTGTTCATGCTGCCGCGCCTAGCTCGCTTTTGGAACCCCAACTTATTTATCAGATGTCTCTCATTCGCCGTTTACTCACCCTCGCCTTCGCGGCCTCGTTCGCCACCATGGCTGTCGCTCAAGACGGTAAGCTCAACATCGCCACCGTCGATATGCAGGAGCTTTTCAAGCAATACTACCGCACGAATGACGCGCAGAAGCAGATCAACGTCGAGCGCGCTCGGATTCAAAAGGAAAACAACGAGCGCCTCGCCCGCATCCGCGAACTCCAAGGAAACCACGACAAACTGCGTAAGCAGCTTGAAGATCCCGCCCTCAACGATTCTAAAAAACAAACTCTGTTCAAAGAATGGCAGATGCAGGAGCAAGAAGGCATCGCCCTCGACCGCGAACGCCGCGAATACCTCCAACGCCGGAACCAAGCGCTCAACGAGAAAATGGTCCAGCGCATGAAAGGCATCCTCGAAGAAATCCGCAAGCTGGTGGAAGAAAAGGCCAAGGTTGATAACTACGACTACGTCTTCGACAAGTCCGGCCTCAGCACCTCACAGGTCCCTTTCCTCCTCTACACCAAGGACGCCACCGACATCACCGCCGGCCTCCTCAAGGATCTCAACAAGGACGCACCTGCTGACTCCCTTCCTGCTGCTGGCGATCCAGCTCCTGAAATCCCAGCTCCAGATGCCACTCCTGCCGCTGGCGAGGACAAGTAATCCAGACCTTCTTCCCGAGTTGGCATTTGCCCTCACGCTTTCCGAACTCGCCCGTTGGGTCGATGGTGACATCATCCGGGGCGAGTTCGATCTGTCTCTGACCGGGATGGCCGCGCTCGACGCAGCCAGCCCGCAGGACATCAGTTTCCTTGGTAATGATAAATACCACGGCCAGTTCCTTGAGACGAAGGCTGCCGCCGTTATCGTCCCGCGCGGCGTCACAGATGGTCCGGAGGGCACCGCGCTCATTGCGGTGGAAAATCCTTCACTCTCGTTCGCCATCGTGGTCCGCCACTTCGCGGCAGCGAGCCGGAAATTCATCCCCGGAGTCCATCCACATGCGTTTGTGGACCCAACCGCAGTGCTCGATTCGACGAAAGTCCGCGTGCAGGCTGGAGCAGTCGTCCTTGCCGGTGCCACCGTGGGTGACGGCACCGATTTAGGGCCGAACTGCGTGATTTCCGACGATGCCATCATCGGAAGATACTGCC
Source organism: Luteolibacter sp. (assembly GCA_043766715.1). GTDB lineage: Bacteria > Verrucomicrobiota > Verrucomicrobiia > Verrucomicrobiales > Akkermansiaceae > Luteolibacter. The sequence goes on along the minus strand of JAYUHS010000026.1, from coordinate 2,725 downwards.
AAATCATGGCCAACGCCAACGTTCGCGAACGCTGTGTGCTTGGTGACCGGGTCATCCTCCAGCCCGGTGCTGTGATCGGCTCAGACGGCTTCGGCTACGAATTCTCCGAAGGTCGTCATGTGAAAATCGATCAAGTCGGCATCGTGGAAATTGGCAACGACGTGGAAGTCGGGGCGAATACCTCCATCGACCGCGCCCGCTTCGGTAAGACGATCATCGGCGAGGGCACGAAGATTGATAATCTCGTCCAAATCGGCCACAACGTCGTGATCGGCAAACACTGTCTCATCGTGGCGCTCTGCGGCATCGCCGGCAGCACCCGACTCGGCGACTACGTCACGATGGCCGGCCAAGGTGGCACTGTGGGCCATGTCGTCATCGGCGACAAGGCGACGCTGACAGGCCGCACCGGCGTGACGACTGACTTAGCAGGCGGCCAGATTTATTCAGGGCGCCCGGCCAAGCCATTTCGTGAGGAAATGAAGCTCCGGGCTAACGTCCGCCGCCTACCGAAGTTGATGGCGCGGGTGAAAGCACTGGAAGAAGCGCTCAAAATTTCCTCCAAGGACGAGTAGCTAGACGCAATCTCCGTCAGCGTGGCACACCGCATTTCACTACGAAGAATGCCGCATTCAAGTGCCCCAGCGGCCCGCGTAGTAGGTCGATTTCTTCCGCCGGACCGTGAAATTCCAAGCGGGTCAGGTCTGAAAGGGTCAGCATTTCCGCTAGGACAGCCCCGACATTTTCCAAGTGATGCAGGACTCCGGCGGCACCCTCATAGCCCTCGCGACAGAAGACCTCCTCACCCAGCACCGTGAATTCGTAAAACAAGCAGTCCGGCTCACCCGTGGTGGTGGCGACGAATTTTTGCATCACCGCATCCGTCAGCGCTTCCTTGCCCGGGTGGATTTTGAAATACGGGTGGATGGTGACGAGCTTGCTGGGCAGTTTCATGGTGATATACGGGTGATTTCCGGCCGCAAACTAGGGCGATTATCTCCCGTCGCAAGCGGGCATTCCCGCAAAAAAGACGTCACCAATTGATGTTCTCGCCCCGAGTGTCGATGTGGGTGAAATTCCAATAACCGCCGACGCCACCCTTGAATAGTCCTCGGTCACGCAGATTGCGAGCCGTGGCAGTCACTTGGGAAGCGGGGCCGGGAAATTTCACGTCCACCGCGACATTTGCCTGATGCCAAGACCCAGATTTCGCTCCCTCGCAGTGCGAATTATAAGCCGGACAGCGGTAAGCCGAGACGACTTCCACGCAAGTCACGTTCATTTCGGCTGCGATCCGGTCTGCCACCCGCAACGTATAGCCCATCCGGCTCCACCATGTTTTCGGCGGAAGAGTATTCCAGATGGAACCCTTATTCTTGGCATGGGCCTCGATCACTTGGGCTGGAGAAATACTTTTCAGCTTCAGTTTCCACAGATAACCGGTGTATTCGCGCAACAAAGTGCCCTGCGCCCGTGCCCAATCCGGCGGCAGATCCGTGAGATCGATGCGTTGGCTTTGGAAGTCTGGACGACTGTAACTCTGGCTGGGAACCACCACCGATGGTCCGCCCGAAGTGAAAGCACCGGCAGAGGAGGAGCAGGCCAGCATCCCAAGACCCGTCAAACCCAAGCCACTCATCAGGCGGCGGCGGTCCATGGAAATGGCATCTGAGGTGATATTTGCGCCCAGCGCTGGTAAAAAAGTCATGATCAAATCAAAAAAGAAGGTGTCGTTACCGCCAAGCGGTTCGCGTGCCGCAGTGACCGAAAACCACTACGTAAACTTATCAAATTCCTGTGCACCAAAGCAGACGACAAGGACGCGGCAAGGAAAAAAGGCCAACACTTCAACCAAATCCACCCTTCCACCGTGAATTTTTTTTCATAACTCATTCAAAAACAAAGAGCCAAAATTTCACTCGTAGCTCCGCAGGTTGCTCCACACTCGGCGATCAGCCCATTCGATGAACCAGTTCTCGGATCGACGGCATAACTTCGAACCACTGATCTTCGGCTGACCTCGGACACCATCCACAATCGTCTGCACGGATTCCCCCGTGGTCCTTGCCAAAGTCCATTTGCCAAGCAGGAGCAGGTCGAGGCCGTGGGATTCGAAATTCAGGAAATCCTTGTCCAAGGTGACTATGCGCAATCCTCCTGTGATGGCGAATGCCGCCAAATACGCATCAGTCCACCGCTTCGGAGAAGCCGCATCGCCAACCGCCAATTGTCGCCAGACCTCGTCCGCCATCAATTGGTCGAGTGCGGCCCGTGCTGCGCGGTTGGTCAGCGGCACGAAATCCGGCGCGATTTTTTGGGTCAGCAGCCGCAGGAAGGAAATCCGAGTGGCTCGGCAGAACAGGGCGGTGTCCGCTGCGGTCAGCGCTTCAAACCAAGTTGCCGCTGAGCGATGATGGACGTGCTGCTCCACCGCAAGAGCGACAAACACATTGCTATCGCAGAGATGCTTCATTCGCGATGGCCTCCTTTTGCCGCTTTCATTTCAAGTTCCAGCAGACGCTCGCCGCTGAGATCGAAGGGCTTGGCACCGCCCGGAGCCGTAATGATCGGCCCAATCCGGGTTGTAGTTGCCGACCGGCGTGGGGATAAAAAACGTCTTCGGCAGCTTGTATGTTCTTCCCGCCTTCCATTTCCCACAACCCGCCGCCCGTGTCTTCCGAGAATGGGTCCTTAAACTCGTCGGAGGAAGACACGGGCGGCGGGT
>JAYUHS010000025.1:0-17921 GCA_043766715.1 Luteolibacter sp. | reverse complement strand
CCAGACCGCGACCTCTACACCAACATGGAAGAGTTTCAGTTAGGACTCAATCCTGCCTTGGCCAACCGCCGGGCGGGAATGATGCTCAACGATCTCTGGAATGGCATCGCTGGCACCACAGTCGGCCAGTTAGTGACTGCATCGAGCTTTTACAAGGAACCCGACGCCGTCACTTTCCGCCAGCTCTCGGAACTCAAGTTTACCAATGCCGATGCCGCCACTCGCTCTCGGGCTTATCTCACTCCCACCGTCAGTGGGAACTATACGTTTTGGCTCAGTGCTCGCACCAGTGCGGACCTCTATCTTTCGACCGATCTCACTCGCGGGAAATATGCCAAACGCCGGATCGCCGCGATGGGGTCCGACCTCGGCAGTGGCGCGGGCATCGGCTGGAATGAATTGATTCTCTGGGACCGCTTCGCCAGTCAGCAGAGTGTGGTAATGCCGCTGGTCGCCGGTCAGGCTTATTATCTCGAAATTGATCATCACGGCGGCGGTCAGGGCGATTCCCACTCCAGCCGCCGTGATGGTTGATTTCGAGATAATACGCTTGGCCGGCGACGAGCGGGATCACCACGCTTTGCTGGGTGGCGAAGCGATCCCAGAGAATCAATTCATTCCAGCCGATGCCCGCGCCACTGCCGAGGTCAGATCCCATCGCGGCGATCCGGCGTTTCGCATATTTCCCGCGAGTGAGATCGGTGGAAAGATAGAGGTCCGCACTGGTGCGAGCACTGAGCCAAAACGTATAATTCCCGCTGACGGTGGGAGTGAGATAAGCCCGTGAACGGGTGGAAGCATCGGAATTGGTAAACTTGAGTTCCGAGTGTTGGCGGAAAGTAACGGCGTCGGGTTCTTTGTAGAAGCTCGATGCAGAAACTAACTGGCCGACCGTGGTGCCAGCGATACCATTCCAGAGATCGTTGAGCATCATTCCCGCCCGGCGGTTGGCGACTGTGGGGTTAAGTCCTAACTGAAACTCTTCCATGTTGGTGTAAAGGTCGCGGTCTGGATCGCCGTCGAGGGATAAGTCTGCACCGGGGATGCTTGAGAAACTGAATCCTGCCAGCCACGCGGCGTATGGGCTGGGGGCGACGGCGGGATTTTCAATGAGCTGGAAACCACTGAGATGTGCCCGCTGGTTGCTGGAGCCACTGACCAGCGAGAGATTGATACGGTTGGCCCCATCCGGCTGCATGTTTTCAAACTTAGTATAGTTCACCCCGCGTAGCCAGCGGTCGGATTTCCCATAAGGTCCGCCATTGTCGATCAACTGAGTGCTGCCGCTGGTGGTGACATTGGTGGTGGTGAAAACATTGCGACTGCCCTGTTCATTCGGCACATAACTTGCGAGATAGAGAGTGTATTTCTTGCCCGGCGTCAGCCCACTGATCACCGCCGTCATCGGGGTGTTCACATCGAAGTTAAACGCGCTGCTGGTGAGCATTTTCAGCTCAGGGTTGAGCCACGAGCCGACATTGGAGGCGCTACAAGTGAAGCCGACGCTGGTGGCGGTGCCGTTTGAATTGAGTAACCCCGTTTTCGTCAGTCCGGCGGTGCCGATGCATTCATTCCATGTCATGCCGAGTCCCCCGACCGGGCCGGTGACGCCGCTGCGAGATACTTCGTCGATGTTGACATTCACCCAACTCCACTGTGTGCCGATGACGCCCTGCGCGGTGGCTCGATTTTCTGCCGCGAACAGCGATAGACTGAAGCCTGCCAAAATCGATAGCCGCTGAACCAGAGTTTTCCTAAGTTGGGAGAAATGTGCGGGGATCATAACAAATTTGGGGTCGGGTGAGTGGAAGAAACCGCCCACAGCAGGGCAAAAAAAGAAATCGAGATTAAGAATTACCCAAGAGAGACAATATAACGGTTCGTTAGTTTGCTCAGTTGGAAAATTTTCTAGCAACAATGCCATGGCTACCCCCCCCATGTTTGTTAGATCAATAGGAATTTCGAACTATTTTAAAAAAGTTGCGGTATGTCAAAATTGGCGAGGCGGCGGCGGGACTCGATTATGCGATTCTCGGGACTTGCCGTGGGCGGTGCGACTTTCTATTTTTTGCGACCGAGCCGGGCGCTGATCCCGTGTTCACGAAATTTTCCAGTAAGCCATGAATTCAGATCCATCCACGCCAAGTCACGATCACGACGCTGTCCACAAGCCGTCTAAAGAATTTTCCTCGAAGGCGCGGATCCCATCGATGGCGGCCTACCAGAAGCTTTACAAGGAATCCATCGAGAAGCCCGAAAAGTTCTGGGCACGCGAGGCGAAGGAGCTGACGTGGCAGAAAAAGTGGGACAAGGTGCTGAGGTGGAAAGCGCCGGACGCGACATGGTTCGAGGGTGGGAAACTCAACGTTTGCGAAAATTGTGTGGATCGCCACGCCGCTGGGCCACGGAAGAATAAAGTGGCGATCCTCTGGGAGGGCGAGCCGGGTGACAAACGCGCGATCACTTACGGCCAACTGCATAAAGACGTCTGCCGCTTCGCCAACGTGCTGGAGAAAAACGGAGTCCAAGCCGGCGACCGGGTGCTGATTTACATGCCGATGGTGCCGGAAGCTGCGATCGCGATGCTGGCCTGTGCCCGGATCGGCGCGGTGCATAACGTGGTCTTCGGTGGATTTGCAGCGGAAGCCCTTGTGGATCGGCTGGAAGACTCGGGCGCGACGCTGGTCGTCACAGCGGACGGTGGCTGGCGACGGGGCAAGGTCGTGGCGCTCAAGCCGGTGGTGGATGAGGCGCTGGTGAAATATACCAAAGTCAGCCGCGTGATCGTTTACCAACGCTGCGGAAATGAAATCGCGATGGATGCCAGCCGCGACGCGTGGTGGCATGACGAGGTGGCAGAGGTTTCCTCGAAGCACACCGCACAGGCCTTCGACTCCGAGCATCCGCTTTTCGTGCTCTACACATCTGGCTCAACGGGTAAACCGAAAGGAATTCTACATACATCTGGCGGCTACCTGACCGGGACGTATTCGACGTGTAAGTACATCTTCGACATGCGCGATGAGGACGTTTACTGGTGCACGGCGGATGTCGGCTGGATCACCGGGCACTCCTACATTGTCTATGGCCCTTTGGCGATGGGTGTGACCCAAGTGATGTATGAAGGTGCGCCGAACTCGCCAGATTTCGGGCGATTTTGGAAAATGATCGAGGAATACGGCGTCACGATTTTCTACACGGCCCCCACGGCGATCCGTGCGTTCATCAAGGCGGGCGACCATTTCCCGGCGGCACACGATTTATCCTCGCTGCGGCTGCTCGGCTCGGTGGGCGAGCCGATCAACCCGGAGGCATGGAACTGGTACCACCAGCACATCGGCGGCGGGCGTTGCCCGATCGTGGATACTTGGTGGCAGACTGAGACGGGCGCGATTTTGATTTCCCCGCTGCCCGGGGCGACGCCGTGCAAGGCGGGCACGGCGACTCGGCCGTTTTTCGGGATCGACGTGGCAATTCTGGACGAGGCCGGGAATGAGTGCAAAGCGGGGCAGGATGGACGGCTGGTGATCCGTAAGCCATGGCCGTCAATGATCCGCACGATTTACGGCGACAAGGACCGCTACAAGAAAACTTACTGGTCCGACTACCCCGGCATCTACACGGCGGGCGACGGTGCACGCCGTGACAAGGACGGGAATTTCTGGATCATCGGCCGGCTAGACGATGTGCTGAATGTTTCCGGTCACCGCCTCGGCACGGCGGAAATCGAGAGTGCGCTGGTCTCGCACCCTGCCGTGGCGGAGGCGGCGGTGGTCGGTCGGCCAGATGAGATGAAGGGCCAAGCGGTGGCGGCATTTGTCACGTTGAAGGGAAATTTCGAGGAATCCGAAACGTTGCGGATCGAGCTGAGAAATCACGTCGGCAAGGTGATCGGTGCGATCGCTAAGCCGGATGACTTGCATTTCGCGCCGGGCCTGCCCAAGACTCGCTCTGGAAAAATTATGCGACGGCTCTTGAAGGAACTCGTGTGTACCGGCAAGATTTCCGGGAACATTACCACGCTCGAGGATATTTCAGTGATCGAAATCCTGCAGCTCAAGATCACCAACTCCGTCTCCCCTCCATGACTTCATCCCGTTATTACATGGCCCGCGTCGCGCAGGCCTTCGGTTATTTTCGTAAAAACCAGCGAATGGCCGACGCCGCCAGTGAAATGCATCTGCTGCGTGAGGCAGAAGCACAGCTCGGGACGCTGGTCTGGGCGAAGGTCGAGGGCATCGAAGAGCTCTCGGTCGAATACTGGAATCTGCGGAAACTCATCAAAGAGCGGGACAACATCCGCGAAAAGCTGGTGAGCTGCCAAGCACGGCTCGACCAAGCCCACGAAGAACGTTCCGCCGTGCTCAATAACACGCCGGAGGTGCATCAGGAGCTTTTCGACGAACGCGTCGCCCTGCTCACCGAGCTCGAAACACTGGCTCGGACCCGGGATGAAATCGTGGCTGAGGCCCGCGATGTCCGCCGGATCTACGAAGGCCTGAGGATGAAACTCGAGGTCCTCACGAAAGAAGCTTCTGACGGCGAAGAGATCGAACGGGTGAAATCTCGCCTGACCGAACTCAAGGCCCGTTTTTCCACCTTGAAGCAGCGGCGAATCGACATCGGTGAGGAAATCGGCAAGGGGGATGCCAAGGTGGACCTCGTGGACTCACAACTCAACGAGAGGAAAAAAGACCGCCGCATCAATGCCTCAGAGGCATTTCAAGTCATCGGCGACGGGAACAAGGAAATGTCTATGCTCCGGGCAGAAAGCGCCCTGCTCGACACCCAGATGCGGCAACTTTTCGCGGAAATCGGCCGTTTTGTCAGCCGCCACGCCGGTCAGCACCCCGCTTGTTCCAAGGCGGTTTCTGCGAATCAAGGGCTGGTCGATGTGATGCGCGCCCTCCGCCGCTCGATCGCCCTGAACCACCAGCTTGCCGGGACTGCCTGAGGCCGTCTGCGGCGGGTTACGGTTCGTCTAATTCCACGCGCAGCCGGAAGAAACGTTTCGCGGCGGTGGTGTCGCCCAGCGGGGTCTCGATCAGGTCAAAACCCGCCACTTGCGTCGCAACGGTAGTGGAACCGGTGTCCATCATCGGTGTCCATGATTCCAGATTTTCTGAAGTCTCGATGATCTGCCGCAAGCCGCGTGCCGAGAAATCCTGACGACGCAGAAAGCGAAGCCGCCCCGGTGCGGTCATGAACTGGGGCAGCAAGTCCACCGCAGGCGATGCTCCGGCGAGGAACCGGGACGGCTCGCGATTGTTTCCACCAAATGCGTATTCCAGCAGATTTCCTACGCCGTCGCCATCGCCGTCCGCAGCGAGCGAAGCATCTGCCAGCCCGTCTGACCACTCGGTGTAGGAAGGAGCGACGGAGAACGGGAAATTGAAGGTTTTCACCGTGGAGCCATCCGAAGTGAGGTTCAGCCCGAGTTGGAAATTTCCCGAGGTCGGGGCCTTGGAAAAGGCGAGATCCACGGTGACAGTTTCCCCTGCCGCGAGGCCGCCACGGCGAATCGTAGTGGCATCGGTAGTGAACCATCCGGGCGACGTGATCCCGGAGAGCACTGCTCCCGCAGGAAGGGTGAAACTCGCCGCGACATTGTCGGCAGCGGCGGCTCCATTCGTGATGGAGACTCGGAAAATGAAGGGTTTCAATGCACGGATCACTGGCCTAACTCCAGTCCCAGATGCGGTGAAAGAAGTGGCATCTGGGGTGAATTTCCTCAGGTGATAGCCTTGGGACTCCATCGCGGAATTCAAACGCGAGGCGTAGTGGGGAACTAGTGTGTCGTAGGTCGTGGTGGTCCCCAATGCGGTCAACACGGCAGTGTGAGTGCCGACAAGGGCAGGCTTTCCAGAAACCACGGCGAAGGAAGGGCTGCCGGAATCACCGACTTCTGCCCTGGCATCATCCGCCGAACCAGCAGGGCCGTAAGTGAAGGTGAAAGCACGAGTCTTAATACCGGCCCCACTGGTGATGGGGTCGCCACCGAAATCACTGACTTGCGCGATGGTTCCACGCCCTCCCAGCGCGGGCTGGCCGAGCACGACCAATGCTTGCCCGACGTAAGCAGCCTCCGTCGCGAGATTTAAATAAGGCAGCGGCCGGATGCCAGTGGTGACGGCGACATCGGTAGTGAGCTCGCCAAGGAAGACATCGCTGGTGGTGCCATCGTCATTGAGAATGCCAGAGGTCGCAGCGATGGTGTAATCATGGATGGTATTGTCGCGAGCGAGGAACCGCACCACCGCACCGACGTTGGGCCGGAAATGATTTGCCCCCACAAAATGGCGCGGCGAGACCAAGGTGAATTGTTGGACCGTGCTCGATGTATTCCAGCCGACGCCAGTGAGATCCGGTAGGTTCGCAAGGTTTCCACCGGGATTGAGGAAGGTGAGGTTGAGCGTGGGATTGTTCGGGAAATTCGTAATCCTCTCATGCGCCGCAGGGCTTAAAGTTCGGAGCTGCAGCGCTGCGGCAGGCAAAGTGAGGGCCAAGGTAAGCACCAGGATACCGAATGGAAATTGGGAAGTCTTCATCGCGAAAGCCGATTCATCACTCATGACGCCTCATTTTCAATCTTTCTGGATGACCTTTTTCGAATGGAGTTATTCGAACAGTAACTGAGGCGATCATTCCAGCGCGGCCTTTACGAGGAAACGGAGGGAAGGAGCCAGATTTGCAATCCACCCCAGCCGCAGTCAGAGCCGCACAATCTTCCGAGCCAACGCACGCCCGAAAAAATGCACTAAGATCGAACTCAGAAACCACTCTTCACCCTGACTCATGCCAGTGAATCCACTTTTGGCGGGTCGCCGACGGGCTCCGACTTGGGTCTTGACGGTGGGTGGGCCGCCTGCTTGTTTTCGACGGTATTCGTTTGTTTGCGAACTTTTTACCGGTCGCCAAGCTTCCGTGCAGACCGTTTCCAGCTTTTTTAAGAAGGTCGGAACACCCGCTCATCACTCAGATTTTATTCCCATGGACTGGACCTCGCCTCTTTGGTATGCCGCTTACATTCTCGTTCTTATCGGCCTCGCTGGCTACGGCTCTCATCGTCTGACCATCGTTTTTCTCTACCTAAAGCATTCGCGCAAGCATCCGCAGCCTAAAGAGCTTTTCAAGGAGTTGCCATTGGTGACGATCCAACTCCCGGTTTTCAATGAAATGCACGTGGTGGATCGGCTGTTGGCCTCGGTTTCTGCGATGGACTATCCACAGGATAAAATGCAGATCCAGCTTCTGGATGATTCGACGGATGAAACGGTCGAGATTTGTCGGGCCGGAATTGAGGCACTCAAGGCGCGTGGTTTTGACGCCGAGCACATTCACCGCACCGATCGCACGGGATACAAGGCGGGAGCACTTGAAAACGGCACCCGTTTCGCCAAGGGCGAGTATTTATTGATCCTCGACGCGGATTTCGTCCCCAACCCCGATCTTCTCCAGAAGACGATCCATTATTTTTCCGATGACCAAATCGGCATGATTCAAACGCGCTGGGGTCACCTCAATCGCACCTTCAATGTGCTGACCCGCATCCAAGCGATGTTTCTCGACGGTCACCTCGAATTAGAGCAAACGGCACGCAACCGTTCGGGGCGCTTCTTTACCTTCAACGGCACCGGAGGCATCTGGCGGAAATCCTGCATCGCCGACGCCGGAGGCTGGGAGCACGATACGCTTACTGAGGACATGGATCTCAGTTACCGTGCACAGTTGAGAGGCTGGCGCTTCATTTTCCTCAACGAAGTGGAAACCCCGGCGGAGCTGCCAGTGGACATGGACGGATTTAAGAGCCAGCAACACCGCTGGACCAAGGGCTCGATCCAAGTGTGCAAAAAAGTCCTGCCAGCCATCTGGCGTGCCGACATACCGCTTTTCATCAAGATGGAGGCCACCGCGCACCTGACCTCGAATTTCGCCTACTTGCTGCTGATCATCCTCTGCTTCCTGATTTACCCGAACCAACAAGCACAGCCAGATTTCGGGAAATTTACCTATTACATCATCAACGTCCCGATCTTTTTCTTCTCCTCTGTCTCAGTGATCGTCTTCTACATGGTCTCTCAAAAAGCGCTGCGTCCCGGTTCGTGGTGGAAGGAAATTCCTTATTTACCCCTGCTTCTCGCACTTGGTATTGGAATGTCCATCAGCAATGCCAAGGCTGTCCTTGAAGCGCTTTTCAACCACGAAAGCGCCTTCGTCCGCACACCAAAGTATGGGATCGGCCTGTCCAAGCGGAGTGATTGGAAAAAGAGCAGTTACAAGGCGATGAAGACGCTCACGCCGTTCGTTGAGCTGCTGTTTGGGTTTTTCTTCCTCTTCGTAGTGGTGGATGCCGCCATGAATCATCGCTGGTCGTCCACCATTCTTTTGCTTCCATTCCCCGTCGGATTCTTTTACACGTCCGTATCTTCTCTCGCAAGAATGTGGCCTTCAGGTTCACCGCAATCCGTTGTTGAGAGCCTGAATCGTAAATCCCTGTGATCTGACCATGACCGGACTTCCCGCTCTGCGTAATCTCGCTCTAGCCTCTCTGGGTGTCCTTGCGACCCTTTCCTTCACCGGCTGCGGGTCGCAAACGTTCTCCCTCGGTCAGGACAGTCGGAATAAAATGATCGTCAGCGTGCGCGACCAAAAAATGCTTCTGGTCCGCGATGGTAGCCCGATCAAATCCTACAAGATTTCCACTTCTAAATTTGGACTCGGTGACCGTCCGGGAAGCAATTGCACGCCCATCGGACGCCTCCAAGTCGCGAAGAAAATCGGCGATAACGCACCGCTTGGTTCGGTTTTTAAAACCCGCCGGCCCACAGGCGAGGTCCTCAAGCCGAATGCACCCGGTCGCGATCCCGTAGTCACTCGGATCATGTGGCTGACCGGGACGGAATCCCGCAACCAGAATGCCTTCCGGCGCACGATTTACATCCACGGCACTCCCGAAGAACGCCGGTTGGGCTCGCCCGCTTCCTTTGGTTGCATCCGTATGGGTAGCATGGATGTCGCAGATCTTTATAATCGTGTCGGTCCCGGTGCTGACGTCTTCATCATTCGTGGGTCGATTCAGTTCAACAAAGGGAACCAAGAATCCGCTTCCACGGATTCGCACAATTTCGGTCCCCGGGGCTGAAGACGCGATTGCCAGGCAGGGCGATAGTCGCTGCAGATTTAGGTCAGATCATTTTCGTAAAACAAAGCGCCTCGGATTTGCAAGTTAGAGCTGTGATGATTTCCACGAAAACCTTCGCACCGGTTTTCAAATCGATCCTGATCTTCAGATTCGCACCGGCACCGAACCGTTTGAAATGTCAACCAACTCCGCACCATTTAGACCGCCGAGGTGGTGCCCGAAATTTGAAAATTCGTATGACATCTTCGCTGCGGGGGTTTTAAAGTGGCGGCGTAACCCCAAACAACTACCAAACAAATATGTCCATCCAAGTCGGCGATCAGGCTCCAGATTTCACTTTAGTAAGCAAAACCGCTGCCGGCCCGGAGTTGGTCACGCTGAGTGAGCTGGTCGGGAAATCGAACATCATTCTGCTTTTCGTGCCGATGGCGTTCACGGGCGGCTGCACGGCGGAGTTCTGTGAGATTTCCAATGGGATTTCCGATTATGACTCGCTCGATGCGAAGGTGTTGGGGATTTCTGGTGATAATCCATTTGCGCAGGAGGCATGGGCGCAAAAGGAAGGAATCACTATTTCACTCTTAAGTGATTATGACCACGCGGTGACTGCGGCTTACGGCGTGGCTTACGAGCAGTTCTTGCCTAAGAAAAATCTCATCATGGGTGGCGTGCCGAAGCGCTCGGCCTTCGTGATCGATAAGGCAGGCGTGGTCCGGTATGCGGAAGTGCTGGAGGTGCCGAGTGAGATGCCGGACTTCGGCGCGATCAAGGAGCTGCTGCGCTCGCTGTGATTTCTACAGATCGGGTGTTTCCGAGAGCCGCCGGGTAAAGTTCTTGGCGGCTTTTTCCGAGGAGATGACCGGAAGTAGTTTCAGAATTTCACCGTTGTTGCAGGCGTTTCTGGACAAGCGAAGGGAGAGACTTCAGAACGGGCGAGCTTGAAACGATTTTTGCAATCCGAGGTCGGCACGACTGTGTTATGGATCGCAGCAAGCCTTGTGTTGGCGGCGGTGATGGTGCCGTGGCTCTATTTATGGGGTAAAAATTTAGGCGCAGCAGCGGCGGCGAGAGAGTTACCGGGAGTGCTTGAGTGGTTGGGAGCGGCGTGTGAGAGGGCAGATTTCGGGCGTTATTTCAGCCGTGCGTTAGTGATTGCGGCGCTGGGGTTGCTGCCATTTTTGTTCTGTAGAGTGGGAGTGGCGCGGGTGTGGGCCGGGGGGACAGGCGAGCCGGGTGTCTGCACTTCTTGGGGTTCCGCCGTGGTGCAGATGGCGGTGGGTTGTGTGGTGGCGGGCGGGATCTTGTGGAGTATGGGCATCTTGCTTGAAATGCTTGGTGCCTATGTCCAGAAGCCGCTCCCGGTGGCTTGGGGAGCGGTGGCGAGAAAAATCGCTGGTGCGGCGCTGGGGGCCTCACTGGTGGAGGAGTGGCTTTTCCGAGGATTATTGTTAGGGCTATGGCTGCGGTTCGCGAAGCCACTGGCAGCGTGTGTGGGAACCTCGTTTTTTTTCGCATTCATCCATTTCTTGAAGCTCCCGGATGGGGTGGAGATCGCCGCCCCGGCGTCGGCACTGGCGGGGTTTGAGTTTTTGGGGAAAATTTTGCTTCATTTTACGGACCCATTGTTTTTTGTGGCGGACTTCGCGACGCTATTTGTGGTGGGGATGATTTTGTCGCAGGCTCGGCTGAGGACGGGTAGGCTGTGGTTTCCGATGGGCTTGCACGCGGGCTGGATCATGGCGTTCAAGAGTTTTAACCTACGCTACGCTCCAGTTTCTGGACATCCGCTGCACCCGTGGGGAGTGGGTGAAACGTTGCGCTCTGGACTGGTGCCGATGCTGGCGCTGGGCCTCACGGCGGTCATCTGCCACTTCATTTTCCGGTGGTTCGAGCCGGTGCGGGCGGGCCGCTAGCCGCGCATGACGGTGACGACGATGACTTTTTGAAAACCGGCTTTGCGGAGGATTTTCGCGCATTCATCCACGGTGGAGCCGGTGGTGAGGACGTCATCGACGAGGACGGCGCCCGCGGGATTTCTCGTGATCGCTCGACGGCCGGCTCGCGTAGTGGAGAATGCGCCGCGCAGGTTTTCCAGCCGCTGGGAGCGAATGAGGGCGGTTTGATGCTCGGTCTTGCGGGTGCGGCGCAGGGCCTTGAGGATGGGGAGGCCGGTGAGGGCTGAGAGCTCGTGGGAGATCTCCTCGGCTTGGTTGAAATGGCGGTGTTGGAAGCGCTTGCGGTGAAGCGGCACGGGGACGAGCGGCCATTTCCCGGCGAGGGCTGGGGCGAGGCGTGGATCGGAAAATGAGTCGACTGCGAGTCGCCCGAGATCCTTGGCGAGGTGGAGTTCGCGGCTGTATTTCAAGCGATGGATCATATCGAGCGTCCGGGGGTCACGGACGGTGGCGGGGCGGGCAAACTCGAAGGAAAATTTCAGTTTATTACAGTTCGGACAGGCGAAGACGGTATCGATTTGGCCCTCGAAACTCTCGCCGCAGGTCTGGCAGAACGGCTCGACGAGGCGGGGTAAATCCGCAGCGCAGCCGTCGCACAAGGCGCGACCTTCGGTGAGGATTTCCTGACACACCGCGCAGATGGGTGGGTAGAGCAGGTCGAGCGAGCGGCTGAACCACCGCTTGAGAACCTGACTGAGATCCGCACCTTGCATGGTGGAAAACTGTCAGTGCGTGAGGTGAAATGAAAGCCCGGGAATCGGTGAATTTGCCTTGGTGCTCGTTCTAGCCCGCTTCTAGGGTGCTGCTATGATTCAGATCGAGCCTGTTGGAAATCTTCGCAGTCAGTGGGGCGAGGGCCCGGTTTGGTGGCGGGGGGTGCTGTATTATGTCGATATCGAGGGCCACTTGGTGCACCGCTACGACCCGGCGGACGGCAGCGAGAAATCATGGGACGTCGGCGAGCGTGTGGGCACGGTAGTCCCGCGCGAGAGTGGTGGGCTGGTCATCGCAGGAGATCGCGGCATTTCCCTGCTGGACGCGGAAACTGGCGCGCTGACCCCCGTCGCCGATCCAGAACACGACCTCCCGAACAACCGTTTCAACGACGGGAAATGCTCGCCAGACGGGCGGTTTTTCGCCGGGACGATCAATCTGATGAAGAAGACGGGCAGCGCGAAACTCTACCGGCTGGACCCAGATTTCACGCTCCACGAGGCGTTCGGGCCGGTCACGAATTCGAATGGCATCGTCTGGTCCACGGACGGGAAAACCGTTTTTTACATCGATACGCCGCGCAAGGAGGTGCTCGCATTCGACTACGAGGAGGGCCACTTGCGGAACCTACGGAGCGTGATTTCCACCGCGCATCTCGAAGCCTCGCCGGACGGGATGGCGGCGGATGCAGAGGGAAATCTCTGGATCGCATTCTGCCACGGCGCGTGTGTGATTTGCTTCAGCCCGGAAAATGGTGCGGAGTTGCGGCGCATCGAACTGCCATGCTTGGAGACCACGGCCTGCGCCTTCGGTGGGCCAGATTTAGCGGACTTCTATGTGACGACGGGCATGCATAAATCGGTCGCTGAGGAGCACGCGGGCCGCTTGTTGGTGATCCGGGGATTGGGGGTCAAGGGGCAGCCCGCAAACGCATTCGCAGGCTGAGCCAGCGGCAGGTTTGTAGAAAAATTCATGGGCGTGGCACGTTATCGTGCTATACATCGGAATTACGCTGAACGTCATGAAACTGAAATCTACTCCTACGCTTGCGGCCATTTTTCTCGTCGGGGTGGGCGCTTTCATGGCTGGCCGCGTTTCCTCGCCGGGCGCTTCAGGTGCAGCGAAAGATGCTCCCGAGAAGACTTACTCATCGCGTGGTGCTTCCCGAGACATGGCTTTGGATGACGCCAGCTCGCGGAAAATTTCCCGAATCTCGAGGAAAGAACTCCCAGAAAAACTCACCGCCAAGGCCCGGCTCACTAAACTCGAATCCATCGTCCGCGGCGAAAACCCGCTCGAACGAAACCGTGCCTTGCTTGCCTTTCTCGACTCACTCGGTCCGAGCGATTTTGAGGAGGCAGTCGCCCATTTCCGCAGCCTCGGCATCACGGAAAGCCGGACCGGTGAATATGCGCTGCTGCTTACGGCTTGGGCGCAGGCGGATCCGCTGGCTGCACTGACCTACGCCGAGAAGAATACCACCAGCGGATTCGCCCAAGACACCATCCTCACCTCCTGGGCTACCACGGATCCTGAAGCCGCCATCCGCTGGGCGAAAAGCAATCACACCGGCGACGAGCCAAATCCCTACCTCCCTGGCATCATCCGTGGCATCGCCCAGTCAGACCCGGCGCGCGCCACCGAGCTGCTTGCCGGGATGCCCCGCAGTAAGGAGCGTGGCGACGGCCTCGATTTCATCCTCCCGCATCTCCTCGGACAAGGGGCGGATGCCACCCACCGATGGATTTCCGCCCTGACCGACGATTCCCTGCGCAACGGTGCCATCATGCGGACCGCAGAGACACTGGCCACCACCGACCCGGCCGGCACCGCGTCATGGCTACTTGCCAATCCCGGCGAGGCAGCTCAGCGCCGGATGGACGACGTTTACAGCACTTGGGCAGACCGCGACCGCCAAGCCGCGCTCGCCTCCTTTGGCAAGCTTCCGGCTGGAGAAATCCGGAGTAATGCCCTCCGCGGGATCATCAGGACGGTGGCCGGTGGCGACCCCAAGGCCGCCTTGTCACTCATGGACCGCTACCCGAACGACGTGAATGACCGCATGGTCCAGAATTTCGTCTGGCACTCTTCCGGCAGTGATCCCGCCACCGCAGCCAGTCAGATCGCCCGCATCGGGGACGAGCAACAACGCAACCAAATGTATCGCCGGATGCTAGGAAACTGGCTGGAAAACGACGCCCCTTCCGCCCAAGCATGGATGGCCTCGCACCCCATCCCGGACGCCGTCCGTGACCGCATCAATCGCCGTTGAGACTGGCTTCGCGCCGCGTTGACATCCACTCCGCTCCCAGCCAACGTCCCGCCATGGACACAATGAAATTACTCCTTGGCGCCACCAGCGCACTCCTTCTCGGGGCGCTCGCAGTCTCATGGCAGGGCATGAATTTCGGCGTGAAAAACGCCCCAGCAGATGAACTCGCCCGGCTCGAAAAGCAGGTCAAGGAACTCCGCGCCGAGCAGGATAAGCTCCAGCTCGAAAAGCAAATGATCCAGCTCCGCAGTGAGCCCGCCGTCGCCCCAGTTTCAAACGCCGCAGAAATCGAAGCGATGAAGGCCCAAATGGCCGCTGGCAAGGAAGCCATTGAGCGCCTCCAAGATGAAAAAGCCTCCCGCGACAAGAAACTCGCCCAAGACGAGGAAGGCCTCCTCGGTCAGCGGAAATTAGAAAGCACCGACTCCGAACTCCGCCGTGCCCGCATGATCAGCAACGCGCTCCTCATGGGCCGTGTGAAGGAATATGTAGAAGACCCCAACATGGGCGGCTTCGTCACCTTCGAGGTCCTCATGCCCGAACAAATCCTGGCCGGCACCATCGTCGCCATCCGCCGTAAGACCGGCATCCTCGGCCAGCTCAAGGTCTCTGACGTCACCGCCGAGGGCGCCATCGCGAATCCCCTCCCAGGCTTCGGCCCGGTGAAACCTCAAGTCGGTGACGAACTCATCCTGCCACCGCAATACTAACATTACTTTATGACTACCGTCGGTCTCATCTCACTCGGCTGCGCGAAAAACCTCATCGACTCAGAAGTCATGATCGGTCACCTCGCCCAAGCCGGCATGACGCTCACGCCAGACCCAGAGCTGGCGGATGTGCTCATCGTCAACACCTGCTCGTTTATCGACATGGCGAAGCAGGAATCCATCGACACCATCTTCGGTGCAGTGAAGGACCGCGCTGCCGATCCTGATCGCGCCCGCCAGAAAATCATCGTCGCAGGCTGCCTTTCCCAGCGTTTTGCCAAGGACCTACCCGGCATCATGCCAGAAGTGGACGCCTTCATCGGCCTCGACCAAATCACCAAGGTCGCCCCGATCATCGAGAATCTCCTTGGGAAAAAGAACGACTCCGAGGTCCAGAAAACCGAAGGCCCATCCGCCACCGAGGACCCGCGAGATTTCGTCACCCTCAAGCCGCAATACGTCCCCGACTACTCCACGCCGCGAGTCCGTCTGACCCCAGACCATTTCGCCTATGTGAAAATTGCTGAGGGCTGCAACCACACCTGCACCTTCTGCATCATCCCGAAAATCCGTGGCACTCACCGCTCGCGGACCCAAGATTCGGTCGTCCGGGAGGTCGAGGCACTGGTGAAATCCGGGGTCAAGGAAATCAACCTCATTTCCCAAGACACCACCTATTTCGGCATGGATCAGTGGGAGGGAAAACGCCCCACGCCCAGCTCGCCGGTCGATTCCACCCGCGGCGAATCACTCTCCACCCTGCTGCGGGAAATCAACAAAATCGAAGGCGATTTCTGGGTCCGCCTGCTCTACACCCACCCCGCCCATTGGTCAGACGAACTCATCACCACCATCGCCGAGTGCGACAAGGTCGCGAAATACGTGGACATTCCGCTCCAACACATTTCCGACCGCATGCTCACCGCCATGAAGCGCGTCACCAGCGGCGACTACATCCGCGATTTACTCCGCCGGATGCGAGCTGGCATCCCCGGCCTCGGCATCCGCACCACCTTCATCGTCGGCTTCCCCGGCGAGACTGAGGAAGATTTCGCCGAGCTACTGGAATTCATCCGCGAGTTCCGCTTCGAGCGCGCCGGAGTGTTTTCCTACTCGAAGGAAGAAGGCACCCGCGCCGAGAAAATGGACGGCCACCTCCACCATGCCACCCGCAAGAGCCGCTGGTCGCGCGCCATGGCAGAGCTCCAGAAAATCGCCGGTGAGACCAACCAAGCCCAAGTCGGTAAGGCCGTCCGTGTCCTCGTCGAGCAGCCCGGAGTCGCTCGCACTCAGTGGGATGCCCCAGAAATCGACGGCTCCGTCATCGTGGACGAGGCCATCCCCGTCGGCGCGTTTGCAGACATCACCATCGGCGACTGGCGCGGCTACGACCTCGTCGCCGCCCGGTAATTTCACTCCGCCTTTTGAAAGTCCTCGTCACCGCCGGCCCGACCCGTGAACCGCTCGATCCGGTGCGGTTCCTGACGAATCGCTCATCCGGGAAAATGGGCTACACTCTCGCTGGAGCCTTCCTTCACGAGGGCCACTCGGTGCTCCTCATTTCCGGCCCCACCGCACTGGATGTGCCGGAGGGCGTGGATTTCATCCCAGTCGAGACCGCCGCCGAGATGCACGCCGCCGTCGAGCGCTACATCGGGAAAATGGATGCCGCCGTCTTTGCCGCCGCCGTCGCGGATTACACCCCGGCCCAGATCGCGCCGCAGAAAATCAAAAAATCCGGCTCCACCCTCACCCTGGAACTCGTCCGCACCGCCGACATCCTCGGCTCCGCCCGGGAGAAATTCGGCTTCACCGGCATCCTCGTCGGCTTCGCCGCAGAGACCGAAAACCTCGAAGCCAACGCCCGCGAAAAACTCATCCGCAAGCACTGCGACCTCATCATCGCCAACGACGTTTCCCAACCCGGCATCGGCTTCGACTCGGACCAAAACCAAGTCCTCCTCGTCTATCCCGACCGCACCGAAGCCATCCCCCTCGCCTCGAAGCACGCGATTTCCCTCCAACTCGTCGATGCCGTCGTCGAGCTGAAGAGGTTGATGGTTGAGAGTTGATGGTTGATCGAGAAGAGCCAGAACTGGCCTCTCTCATTCGCCTCTTCCTTTTTAAATCAACTTTTCTACCCCTCTTCTTGCCATCAACTATCCACCATCAACCATCAACTTCCCTATGACCGACCTCGCACTCGCCACCCACGCCGCTCTCGAAGCCGGCAAACTCCTCCGCAAGCATTTCGGCACCGACACCGTCGTCGATGAAGCAACCGATCACGACATCAAGCTCGCGCTCGACAAGGAGTCCCAAGAACTCATCACGCAAATTCTGCTCGGCGCTCGCGACGGAGATGCACTCTACGGCGAGGAAGGGATCGCCGGAAATCAGGCCTCCGAGCGTCAATGGATCGTCGATCCCATCGACGGCACGGTGAACTACTACTACGGCATCCCGCATTTCTGCGTTTCCATCGCCCTGCGAATCGCCGGTGAGATCGTCGTCGGCGTCATCCACGATCCGATGGTCGGCGAGACTTGGACGGTCGAAAAAGGCAGCCCCGCCCTGCTGAACGGTCAGCCGATCCACGTCAGCAAGCGCACCGCCCTCGCCGAATCCATCCTCTACGTCGGAAATGGTAAGGACGCAAATTCCCTCAACACCGGCGTGGACCGCTTCCGCCGCGCTTCACTCCGCGCCCGGAAAATGCGGATGATGGGCTCCGCTGCCCTCGGCATGGCCTACCTCGCCAGCGGTCGGCTCGACGGCTACATCGAGTCCCGCATCTCGCTCTGGGACATCGCCGCCGGCCAACTCCTCGTCGAGACCGCTGGCGGAAAAGTCGAGCTCACCCCACTCCCCGGCCACGGAGACGCCTACTCCATCGTCGCCACTAATAGATTGATCCCGGTTGAGGAAATTCTTTGAAAAAATGGGAGATGGGGGATGGCGAATGGACAGGGCAACCTCACTTTGGTATCACTTCGCACTTGTACCCAACGACCGTTTGAATTAAACGGGCCGAATGGCTCGCAAACAGACCCGCAGTGACAAGTATGCCGGAGGATTTCCGCCCGGCATGGAAGCATTTCAAAACCTATCCGATCCTCGCACCGGCA
>JAYUHS010000024.1:0-17934 GCA_043766715.1 Luteolibacter sp. | reverse complement strand
ACTAACAACAGGCTGGTTTCTTGGTGGATTTGCCGCAGCGCTTTGAAACGCTCTTGCACGGCGGAATCGGTGGGCGAAGGCGGGTTGGGCTTGAGCGGTGCGGGGAGAGCGATGGGTTTGATTTCGCCGAAGGTGATGGTGCGTCCGCCTTGTTGCTGGGTTTTCGAGGAGAGGACGTTGGCAGCCTTGACGATGAAGCCGGGTTTGGGTGCTTCGGGTGGTGGCGGGGTGCCGTCCGGGATACCGCCGAGGATGCGGGCGGTTCCGATGGTGGCCGGGGTTTCGGCGAAGAGCGGTGGCGAGGTCGCGGTCACGAGGACGGCGAAGAGCAGGCGGGAGGTGGTTTTCATGAGGAAGGGTAAGGTTGATATCCTTCCTGGTGGACGGGGAGTTCAAAAGCTGGCAAGAGTCAGCCGCAACGGCCTTTGGCTTTCCCCGAAGAGTAGGCTTGGACATGCGCCGCCGCCCCCCCGGCCTTTCAGTCGGTTTGGCGGCAATGTTTGCGGTCATTGCCGACCGCTCTGTGTTTGGATTGTTAAGTCCTCGTCCACCGAGGTGGACTGAGGGAGAGAGCGGTAAATCCTCCGAGGTGGCAAGATGGAAATGTGGATGCTGACCGCGCATAACGATGGGTGGGACTTGGAGACGGAGATTTATTGTCCCTTTCTTCGTGGCGGTTGAACAGAAGAGGCGACCGTGAGGTCGCCTCTTGTTCGCTGGCAGGATCAACAATCGTGAGGCGCAGGAGCATCGCCGATTGAATTTCGGCTATCCATCACTGACGCGGGGGTAAGCCCTACATTCGAGGGGTGGTGGCGGGATTTTCGAGGGGGGCGGTGCGTGGGTTGCGCTGGACGTGGTGGGCGGTTTCCCATGCGGCGAGGACCTCGGGGTCTCTCTTGTAAACGCGGCGGACGATGGCGTGGAGGGTCTTGATGGCGGCAGTGCCAGTGCGGATGGTGTCCGGGATGCTGGCGGTGGCGCCGACGCGCTTACCGAGGGCGGTGCCTTGCTCGCCTTCGCTGCCTTCGAGGGTGGCGGCCATTTGTTCGAGATGGGCGGCGGTGTCTGCGGTGTGTCCGTGGGCCTCGAACTCGTCATTGAGCGCAAGCTCGCGGATGGCGGTGGCGAAGGCACGCGCCTTGGCGATGAGGCGGCTATCGCTATTTCCGTCTGGCATGCGGAACCGCTCCATGAGCGAGGGATTCCCGGTTTCTGCGGCAATGGAATCGGCGGAGGCGTTGATGTCCTCCAATTCGTCTTCGAGTTCCTCGCGGAGCTGGCGTTGTTTTTCAGTCTCCTCACTGAAGCTGCCGCCGGCTTGGATGGCTTGTTTCCCACCAAGGACATCGATGGCCGCGATGAGACGAGCGCGGGCGGAGGCGAATTTCGCGTCGACCTTAGTCGGCGGCTGGTGGGTGAAATCGGCGAGGAGGGTAGCGGCAAATTCGCTGGAGCGGAGAAATGCTTGGGCTTGGTTTTGTTGGCGGCGGTTCATGGGGTTCAGCCGTGCGGGGAAATTTTTGCCGCACGTTGATCGAAACCGTGATGCAGGGAGGAAGACGATGAAAACCCTCACTGGGTGGCGATCTTGTCACCACGATTTCCTTAGGACGCGCAACGAGGAAGAGGCGGGAAACCCCCATCATTCATGGATTTCTAGCGTAGCCTGGCGGCTGCACACGGCGGAAAGCGGGGTTTGCATGGGTGACGGCTCGGCTGACACGCTCGACAACCCGGCTCACACGCTCGACAACCCGGCTGACACGCTCGACAAGGGGCGTGGGTTGATCGGCAAGTGGCCGCTGTCACCCGACGACCGTGCTGATTGGCTCGACAGCGAAGTTTCCATGGCCGACGGCTCGCCGGGACTGCTCGACAGGTCAGGAGGCAGCAGAAGCAAGCGGGCTAACACGCTCGACAAGGGCTCCCACGCGAGCGGCAGGGACATGGACCCGCTCGACAGGACAGCGCATCGACTCGACAGAGGTGCGGGTGAAGTCGGTGGGCTAGGACAAGCCCCTACCCCGAGAGAATTCTGACCGGATGGGATGCGTCTGCGCGCTGTCGGAATCCTGCTTGCGGAGGATGGGCGTGAGCTTTATGTCCTTCCGGCATGGATCATCATGTCTATTTCTGGTTGAAGGATGAACACAAGAACGAGGCAGACCGCGTGCTTTTCGAGCAAGGTCTGGCGTCACTTTTTAAGATTGATCTGGTGGCTGGCGGTCGCTGGTCGGTGCCGGCGAAGGTCGTGGTGCGTCCGGTCATCGACCAATCGTGGGACTATGCGATTACGATGAAGTTCGACACCATCGAGCAGCACGATGCCTATCAGGTTGATCCAGACCACATGGTATTTCTCGACAGTTTTAAGGCGTGGTGGGCGCAGGTGCAGGTGAAAGATCTGGCGTGAGGCTCTAATGAGAGAACTGGGCTAGGGTCGCCTTGAGTTCCTCCGGCCAGTCGAGTGTGTCGAGTGTCGTAGCATCCGCCCATGCGGGGTCGATCTTGAGGAGTTCTTGGAAATAAACCGTAGCGTCGTCCTGCGCTCCGCTTTGGGCGGCGGCGATGGTGAGGAGTGCGGTGGCATTTTCTAACTTTTCGGTGGGGAAGCCGATTCGTTTGCCGTTTTGTAAGAACTGGTAGGCGCGTTCTGGGTTGTTGGTCAGCAGAGCGACCCAGCCGGCGCGGAGTGCGAAATTCCCATCTTGTGGGAAACGGTGCATCCCGGTGGTGAGGATTTCCATGGCTTGTTGGGGGTCGGCATTTTCGAATGCGGTGTAGGCGGCTTCCGCATAGTCGCTGGGGAGGGTGGTTTCTATCGGATGCTCGGTGATGAGCTCGATCCAGCGTGGGTGGGCTTTCTGATAGTCTCCCAAGGCAGTGAGGGCGAGTGCTTCTGCCCGCAGGCAGGGTTCGGGTGGGGCACCCATTTTGCGAGCGAGATTGGCCAGTTGGAAGGTCATTTCGGTCTCCTCCTTGTGAGTTGAAAATGCGAGTGCCGCCTTCAAACAGGCATCGGCGAAACGGCGCTCGCCCACGATTTCCACGGTGGCCGGATCATTCAATCGCTCAGCGACGGCCTTGCGCTGCTCGGGGGTCGCGCTTTCTGGGACCTCGATGGCTGCGAGCTCTCCACTCACGCATCGGCGGATGTCATCGAGCGCCGGTTGGAAATCTGCCAGCTCCCAGCCTTGCCAATCTTCGCGCAGTCGGACTGCGGCCAGCTCTGGAATCACCTCGGGCCAGACGGATAGCGCTTGCGCCTTACGACCCTGAAGCCACGCGATGCGCGACAGTGAAATCTGGCGGAGCAGTGGGGGAAGATCTTCCGCTTGTGTTAGAATGGCCGTGATCCATTCGTGGTGATCAGATTTTAAAGCAAGGGCCAGTGCAACGGCGGCAGCGGGACCTTTTCCTCCGGCGGACTGGATGGCTGCTAGAATCGCGGATGAGTCCCCTGCCCTGAAAATTTCCTCCATCTTTGCGGGGGCAAGCGATGGTACACCTGCTAGATCACCAGAAAGCTTGAGCAGCTTGGGCGACGATTTACCGGTGATATCGGCCTGTGCCAATCGCTCCCACAGCGGTAAAAATGCGGCAGGCATGGCGACGCGCTGAGTGCTCGCTACGAATGAATGGATGACCGGAGCGAAATCGAGCTTTGGTAAAGTTGCGCGGATCTTATCGAAATCACAGGCTCTGAATGCCGTGGTGCGGTCCTCGGTGGTGAGGCGGCTGAAGGTTCTTTCCTTTTCGTGGTAGCGGATTCCAGACAGTGCTTCGCTGAGGTATTCTAGCGATGTTAGCTCGGCCTTGTCTAAAGAACGTGGCTGCGTTTCCTCCTGAATTCTTGTGGGTAGCGGTAGGAGCTGGTGAATCGTGAGGCGGCCACTTTCCTCGCCGGTGATGACCTTCCCGGGGCTGAAAGCAACTGCGGTGATGGGCGATGTGGTCTCGATCGGCGCGTGTGAGTCTGTCAGGATTTTAACGAGATTCCCCTCGACCCAGAATGGTGCGTGCTGCGGGTCGTTCATCAATCCTGTCCAGATGTTAGGCTGGCGACTCCACGGGAAGCGCTGGGCCAAGGCGAGTCCTTCCAGTGAGCCGTCTTCCGCGCTCTGGTAAGAAATGACTGACTGCACCAGTGGCTCGTGTGGGCGCTCCTCCTGAAGTGTTAGCACGGAGTTTCCATTGATGGAAAATTGTGCTTGGAGTAGCTTCACCGGCTGAGGTGCTGGGAATTTCCGGATCTCCTCCACGGGTGAAATGGGAATTTCTAATGAACTTCCGTCCGTATGCAATACCCGCAGTCGCTTACGATCTAGGGTGGCAGCGAGTGGTTGGGAGGCATCCGCTGCGATGGGGTCGGACGTCCGGATGATCTGCCCAGTTGCTGAGTCCCGCAGCCGCCAGATGACCGAGCGATCCTGCTCGGAAACGTATCCCGGGTGCGCCATGAGCAACCCGTCTGAGGAAAAAACGATAACGGACGAGGGCGTGAGAGTGGGCGGAAGGGTGCCCAGATCGCAGATGGGTTTCAGGGTTTTCGCATCGCAGAGTAGCGTGACGGACCCGCGCTCGATGACCGCCCACTGGTGGCGAGCATCGAAAATCAGGCTGCGGGTTTTGGATTCGTCTGCGGGGAAAAGGACGCTCTCGATTTGCGGCGTTTCAAGATTCCAGCGGACGGTGGTGCTGGCCTCCCCGCCGAGGCTGACCCAGAGCGAATCCGGGCCGTCCACACTGATTTGCTCGATCGGTAATTGATGGTCGGCCGAAAGCTGGGGTAGATTCCAAACCGTTTCGGTGAAGCTCGTTTCTACCATCGAGCGTGCTTCTTGCGAAGCTGGATTGGCTTTGAGAGCGGACACCATCAAGGCGAGTGACTCGGCTGGGCGCTTTTGTTCGAGCTTCATCTTCGCTCCATCGATCCTTGCGGCAGCGAGCTCCGAGGCGAGGTCATCATAGACGGTGGCGGTAGGTGGAGCTTTACCCACCGTCCTTCCCTGCGGCTTGCAAGCGGGAATGGAAGCGCCAAGTGCCAGCACGGCGGCAAAAAACGCCGCCCGACGCCGATGCCGTGCCGTGAATGAGCGATGGACGGACCCGAGCATGTTCCTCGGAGTCAACGCCGCTGGCGGAGTTTCGTGTCTGTAACTCCTGCGATCAAAGCCCGCTCTTCTGGATCAGGTCGCGCAGTTGGACTTGGAATTCCTTGATGTCCTCAGCGGTTGGGCGGTAGCCCTCGGTGTCTGGATCCAGGCCGGGGCGACCGGTCTTATCAAGCATCCAGACGCCGGTTTCCCCGTCGCTGAAAGTGACCTTTCCGCTGACGATCGCGCCGGGCAGAGTGAGGCTGTCCATGGTGGTGGTGACGAATCCGGTCGGAATCGGTGCGGGCTTTTCCACCTCCTTCTTCACGATCTTCGGCTCCTCGATCAGCTCGATCCCGAGGTCGAGAATGAGAAAACGGGTGTCCATGTAGGTCAGAGTGTGGCCGAAATCGTCCTTTAGGTGACGTTGGAGATCCGACATGGTGGCTCCCTCGGCGGCCCACTGAGTGAGGGCGTTTTTTTGTTCTGGAGTGAGACTGCTGGCGCTGAACATGCAGGAATTTCGCGTCTGGATACCTCGTTGCCAAGCTTCAACCGTGGGAAAAAGCCCCGTGCTTCCCGCTTGCCTCTCAGGTCGGTAAACTGAAAATCATGGCGTGCTTCCTACGCTCCGCAAACATTTCGGCCACGACGCCTTCCGTGGTGGGCAGGAGCCGGTGATCCGGGCGCTGCTCGCTGGCCGCTCTGCTCTCGCGGTCTTCCCCACCGGTGGCGGAAAATCCCTGTGCTATCAGCTTCCCGCGCTGCTGCTGGATGGTCTCACGCTGGTGGTCTCGCCACTGATCGCCCTGATGCGTGACCAAGTCGATGCGCTAACAGCCAAGGGGATTTCCGCTGCCCGGCTCGATTCTACGCTCGATGCGGAGCAAGTGCGTGACGTTTACGAACGGCTCGAAGCCCACTCGCTGAAGCTCCTCTACATCGCCCCAGAGCGCTTCGCAAATGAAGCCTTCCGCCAGCGCCTCAAGCGGCTGCCGATCCAGCTCATCGCCATCGACGAGGCGCACTGCATCTCCGAGTGGGGCCATAATTTCCGCCCGGACTACCTCAAGCTCGCGAAAATCTGCCGCCGCCTGAAAATCCCGCGCGTCCTTTGTCTCACCGCTACCGCTACCCCGAAGGTCGCGCGCGACATCCGAAAGGAGTTTCGCATCACTGCTGCGGATCATGTGCAGCTCAGTTTCCATCGGCCTAATCTGGATCTACGCGTCACTCCCTGCACTGCCGCCGAGCGAAAAAATCTGCTGCTAGAAAAACTAACTGCCACGGATGGTGCGGCCGTCGTTTATGTCACCCGCCAAGAAACCGCAGAGGAGGTCTCCACCTTCTTGGCGAAAAGTGGCCTATCATCGCGTGCTTACCATGCAGGGCTGCCGGCGGATTTCCGGGCAGATGCCCAGAACTCGTTCATGGCCGGTGAGACGCGCATCATCGTCGCGACCATCGCCTTCGGCATGGGGATCGATAAGGCTAACATCCGCTCCGTTTTTCACTATAATCTCCCCAAAAGCCTCGAAAACTACACCCAGGAAATCGGTCGTGCCGGTCGCGATGGACTACCCGCGATATGTGAAATGCTCGCTTGCGGTGATGATCTGACCGTCCTTGAGAATTTCATCCACTCCGATGCTCCATCACCGCGTGCGCTCGCAAATCTCGTGGATCGAGTGCTCCGGCTGGGTCCAGTTTTCGACGTGTCCCCCTACGAACTTTCTACCATCTGCGACATCCGCCCCGGCGTGGTATCCACGGTCATGACTTATCTCGAGATCGACGGGATCCTCGAAGCCACAGGCACCTTTTATGCGACTTACCGCGTCAAGTTACTCAATAAACAGGAGAAAATCCTCGCAGGCCGCTCGGCCGCTGAAAAAAAATTCGTGCAACAAATCCTCGCCGCCGGAGAAATGAAACGCTGGTGGCTTTATTTTCAACCGACATCATTAGCGGAAAAATTGAACTGCACGCGTGAGAAAATCGTCGCGGCTATCAATGGATTACAAACTGCGGGCGATATCATCCTCAGCGTTTGGGGTGTCCGGAACGGCTATAAACTGAAGAAGGATCCCGGCGATCTCAAGCAACTCACCGCAGCCCTCGTGGAGAAATTCCAGGTGCGTGAGCAATCCGACCTTGCTCGACTCCGGCAGGTTCTAAATTTATCCGCCCACCGCGGCTGCCTCACTGGCTATCTCACGAAACACTTCGGCGAAACTCTGCCTCAGCCCTGCGGCCATTGCGACCGCTGCCGTGGCATACCCGCGAGGACGATCAAGCGTCCCAAAATCCGCCGGGTAATGGATGAAGAAATCGCGGCGGTGAGGACCCTCGTCGATGAAAAGCACGCGGCGCTCAACACTCCCCGGCAGTTAGCCAAATTTCTTTGTGGAATGGCCAGTCCCGCCGTCGTTAGAGCGAGACTGACCCGGAACCATGCTTTTGCGCTTCTGGCGGATTTACCTTTTTCTGAGGTGCTCGCGATCGCAGAAGCTGCTTAGAGCGATCACTTCGCGAAGCTCGTCTTGTCGTCGGCTTCGAGGAAATCGAAGAGGGTGCTAGTGGCAGGATCACAACCGGCCTCGGCACAGACGCCGACGAACCAATCCTTCTTTTCTGGGTTGTCATACGGGCGGGCGGCTTCGACGCCGTCAGACCAAGCAGTCTTTTCTGCCTCTGTTTTCGGTTCGCCATTGGCATCGAGCCAAGCGGCGATTTCCTCGTCTGAGGCTCCGGCTTCCAACTGCTTTTTGACGTCCTCGGCTTTCACGCCCTTGAATCCAAAAAGGAAGTTATCGAGCGGGCAGTCGAAGTGGAATTCTCCGAGAGTGCCAGCAAGGTCTGCGCGGCCTTTGTCCGTCATGCGGGCGAGGATAGCGTAACCGCCGGTGCGAGTGCGTGGGCTGGTGGGTGCTTCTTTACTGAGATCTTTGGCGGTGCTCATGGTAATAAGGTGTTTTTTGTAATGTATGTTAGCCCGCCGGTGATTTTCCCCGGCGAGATCGTTACCAAACGCCCGCCGCTCGACTTGTCAAATAGTGAAACGGTCGATTCCTCCACATTTAGCAGGAGGCGATGAGCCAGTCGCGAAAGATCGCTGAGTCGGCTGGCAGCAAGGTGGCGACTTTTTCACGTTGGGCGAGGATGGCGAGGCGCTCGGGAATCTCGATGCAGTTTGCGCCGAGCTCGGCTTCCATCACTTCGGGAAATTTAGCGGGGTGAGCGGTTTCGAGCGTGATAGTGGCACTCGTCCGGTGGGTAGAACGCCATTTTTGTGCGGCCAGCCAGCCAATGGCACCGTGTGGATCGATTTCGTATTGATAGAGTGCCTTGACGGTGCGGATCGCAGCGCGGGTCTGATCATCCGTGAAGGACATACCCGAAATGTGGTTTTTCATGGCTTCCCAAGAGCCACCGAAGAGTGCCTGCATCCGGACGAAATTGGAGGGAGCGCCCACGTCCATGGCATTTGAAATCGTCGGGATGCTGGGTCGCGGTGTGTAGTGACCAGAGCGCAGGAATTCCGGGACGACGTCATTACAGTTAGTGGCAGCGACGAAGTGATCGACAGGGAGCCCGAGTCGCATGGCGAGCAGGCCAGCGGTAATGTTACCAAAATTCCCGGATGGGACAACGAAGGTCGGCTTCACGCCTTCTGGAAGTTGGCTTGCAGCGTGGATGTAGTAGAAACTCTGCGGGACGAGGCGGGCGAGGTTGATGGAGTTCGCAGAGGTGAGGTTGAGCCGCTCGGAAAGCTCGCGGTCGAGGAACGCGGATTTGACCAGTGCTTGGCAATCGTCGAACGAGCCTTGGATTTCTAACGCTGTGATGTTCCCGCCAAGGGCAGTGAGCTGCTTTTCTTGCAGTCCAGAAACCTTACCTTGAGGATAAAGAATGACGACGCGAGTGCCGGCAACTTGGTGAAACGCGGAGGCCACAGCACCGCCAGTGTCGCCGGAAGTCGCAACGAGCACCGTGAGTTCGCGATCTTCGCCGCGAGTGAGCCAGGCCATCAAGCGAGCCATGAACCGCGCGCCGAAGTCCTTGAAGGCAAGAGTCGGGCCGTGGAAAAGCTCGAGAATGTGATCGCCGGGCCCAAGGGTGACGAGTGGCGCGTCGAACGAAATGGTGCTGTTGATGATATCCACTAACACCTGTGGTGGGAGATCTTTACCAAAGAACGCATCCGCCACGGCGATGCCTATTTCCGGGAAGGTCAGTTCACGCCAGATCTCCCAGAACGTCGGATCTAACGCCGGAAGTGAGTCCGGCATGTAAAGCCCGTTGTCAGGGGGGAGCGAGCGGAGGATCGCTTCCTTGAGGCCGACGCGGTGGCTCGGTGTGGCGGTGGAATGATAGAGCACGGCGGAGAGGGCGCTAAAGGTTGAGTTTCAAATTCTGAACGAAGGCGCTGAAATGAAACTCAACACATCTATCCGCAGTCGAAGTCTTCGGTGGCTCGGGTCTGCGGCTTCCACGATCGGATCAATGGCAACTGAAGCGCAACTCGTAATCCAAATGGAACTGCGCCTGCACGGTTTTAAGTTTGCTAAGGGAGAAGATTTTAAGCGCATCCCCTGAGCTCATGGGTAAATCTAGAAATTCCTCAAGAATTTGAATTTTGCCGATCTTAAGTCCTTCGACTCGACCTTCTGTTTTAAGTTTTTCGGCGACGGACATCACTTTTTTTCAAATTCGGAATCGAGTGCGAAGCTACGGTAAATTTTTTATGCGTCAAGATCGCTATCGGAATGTAGGAGCCCCGCCGCAACGCCTGTCCAGAGCTTTTTGACAGCGCGGCAAAAAACTACCCGCGATGCGTTGCAACGGATTTCCATCGCAACTAGGTTACCTGAAATCAAAGTTATGGGACTCGAAAAAATCACTCAGAAGCTCCAAGAAGCCCTCCAGTCAGCGCAGAGCATCGCCTCGAAATCTGCCCATGCAGAATTGAAAAGCCTGCATGTG
The DNA here is from genome assembly GCA_043766715.1 of Luteolibacter sp. GTDB lineage: Bacteria > Verrucomicrobiota > Verrucomicrobiia > Verrucomicrobiales > Akkermansiaceae > Luteolibacter. The sequence goes on along the minus strand of JAYUHS010000024.1, from coordinate 7,849 downwards.
TTACTCGCCCTGATCCAACAGGAAGGCGGCATCACCACGCCGATTCTCCAGAAAGCGGGCGTGGATATTTCACTCCTCAAGGCCTCGGTGGCGGCCGCGCTTTCCCGTGAACCCAGCGTGCAAGGTGCCTCGACTCAGCCGCAAATCAGCATCGGCTTGCGGGCGACGCTCGATGCGGCGGACGCCGCCCGCGAATCGCTGGGCGACGACTACTTGAGCGTCGAGCACTTCATCCTCGGCTCATTGAAGGGCGATTCTCCTGCCGGTAAGCTGCTCAAGGACGCTGGGCTGGATGAGAAAAAAGCCCGTGAGGCTGTCACCAGCGTTCGTGGTTCGCAACGGGTGACCGATGAAAATCCCGAGGGGAAGTATCAGACGTTAGAAAAATATGGCACCGACCTCACCGCCCGTGCCAGTGAAGGAAAGATCGACCCCGTCATCGGTCGCGATGAGGAAATCCGCCGCGTGCTGCAAGTGCTTTCCCGTCGGACGAAAAATAATCCCGTCCTCATCGGCGAGCCCGGCGTGGGCAAGACCGCCATCGTCGAGGGACTCGCCCGCCGGATCGTTTCTGGCGATGTGCCGGACTCGATGAAAAATAAACGCATCATCACGCTCGACCTCGGTGGGATGTTAGCCGGAGCGAAATACCGTGGAGAATTCGAGGAGCGATTAAAGGCATTTCTCAAAGAAGTCACGGATTCCGAGGGGAAAATCATCCTATTCATCGATGAGCTGCACACCATCGTCGGCGCCGGTGCTAGTGAAGGCGCGGTGGATGCCTCGAACCTCCTCAAGCCCCAGCTTGCCCGTGGCGAGCTGCGGACCATCGGCGCGACGACTCTCGATGAATACCGCAAATACATCGAAAAAGATGCGGCGCTCGAGCGGCGTTTCCAGCCAGTCATGGTCGGTGAGCCTTCGGTGGAAGACTCAATTGCCATCCTGCGGGGGCTCAAGGAGCGCTACGAAGTCCATCATGGAGTGAGAATTCAAGATGGTGCACTGGTTGCCGCTGCTGTTCTATCCGATCGATATATTTCTGGACGTTTCCTGCCTGACAAAGCGGTGGATCTCATTGATGAGGCTGCAGCACGGCTCAAGATCGAGCTGGATTCCATGCCGACGGAGATTGATGTGCTAGAGCGGCAGATTCTCCAATTAGAGATGGAAAAGAAGGCGCTAGAAAAGGAAACCGACAAGGCTTCTGTCGTCCGCTTAGAGAAAGTCCGTGAAGAGCAGGCGAATCTCCGCGAGAAATCTTCCGGGAAGATGGCGCAGTGGCGAAATGAAAAGGCGATCATCGACCTTGTCCGCGCGGCGCAGGAGAAGATCGAGCACCTGAAGAACGACACGGAGCGTGCCCAACGCATCGGCGATTTGACGCGAGCTTCGCAAATTACCTACGGCGATCTGCCCGAGGCTCACCGCGAGTTAGAGGCCGCCAAGGAGCAACTCTCCGCCCGCCAGAACCAAGGAGCGATTCTGAAAGAAGAAGTCACCGAGGACGACATCGCCCGTATCGTTTCCTCATGGACCGGCATTCCTGTGAATCGGTTGCAGGAAGGTGAGAAACAAAAGCTCGTCCAGATGGAGCAGCGCCTCGGCGAGCGGGTCATCGGCCAGAAAAAGGCAATCAAAGCGGTGTCTAACGCCGTCCGCCGCGCGCGGGCTGGATTCCAAGATGAGAACCGACCCATCGGCTCGTTTATTTTTCTCGGCCCCACTGGCGTGGGTAAAACTGAACTCTCCAAAGCGTTAGCTGAATTCTTGTTCGACGACGAAGCCGCCATGATCCGCATCGATATGTCAGAATACATGGAAAAACACAGCGTCGCGCGGCTGATCGGCGCACCTCCCGGCTACGTCGGCTACGAGGAAGGTGGCCAACTCAGCGAACGCGTCAGGCGGAAACCCTACTCGGTCGTGCTGTTTGACGAGATCGAGAAGGCCCACCCGGATGTCTTCAACGTCCTGCTCCAAGTTCTTGACGACGGACGCATCACCGATGGCCGAGGCCGCACCGTGGATTTTAGAAACACCGTGCTGATCATGACCTCGAACATCGGCTCACAATATATACTGCATGAGGAAAACGCCGAGCAGCGCGAAGCAAAAGTCACCGAAGCCCTGCGTGCCCATTTCCGCCCGGAGTTCCTCAATCGCATTGATGAAATCATCATCTTCGACCGACTCCAGCGTGGGGAACTCACGACCATCGTCGATCTCCAGCTCGCCCGCGTCCGCATGCGCCTCGCCAAGCAGGGCCTCGGTCTGGCGCTGACGGAAGCGGCCAAGGAACACATCGGCACTCAGGGCTACGATCCCATCTACGGTGCTCGGCCACTGAAGCGGGTGATCCAACACCTGTTGCTAGATCCACTTTCGCTGGATGTCCTCGACGGGAAATTCAGCGATGGCGACATCATCCAAGCCGATCTGAAGGACGGTCAGCTCATTTTCACCCGGTGACACCATGGATCTCCCAGATGTCATCTCGTATTTTCTATCGAAACCGCAGGCGGAGGAAACCACCCCATTCGGACCAGACGTCTTGGTTTACAAAGTCGGCGGGAAAATGTTTGCGCTGACCTCTCCTGCTGAGTTTCCGTCCCGCATCAATCTGAAGTGCGATCCCGAACGCGCGGCGATGCTGCGCGACGAATACGACTCGATCCTGCCCGGCTTCCACATGAACAAGCGCCACTGGAACACTCTGGTGCTCGACGGCTCATTACCGGGAAAAGTGGTGCAGGAACTCATCGATCATTCCTACGACCTAGTCGCCGCGTCACTGCCGAAGAGTAAGCGAGGCTAACACACAGGCGACCTGCTGCTGTCACTTCCTCACCCGCCGTTTTGCCATGCAGCCTATCAAAAGAAACACCCGATTTCCGCTGGGGGAAACCGGGTGCTTTTGAAAAAATCAGGGTAAAGACGAAGGATCAATCCCATCCGCCGCCGCCGCCACCTTTGTAGCCGCCGCCACCACCACCGCCGCCTTTGTAGCCGCCGCCGCCACCGCGACGATCTCCGCCACCACCGCCGCGACGATCTCCGCCACCGCCGCCACCGTAGCCGCCACCACCACCACCACGGCGCTCACCGCCGTAGCCGCCGCCACCACCACCGCCACCACTTGGGCGGAAGCCGCCGGGCTTGGTTTCCTTAGGCTCAGAGGCATTCACGCGAAGCGCGCGACCTTGGTAATCGTAGCCGTTGAGAGCCTCGATCGAAGCATTCAGTTGGCTCTGGTCGCCGAGCGTGACGAAAGCAAATCCCTTGGATCGGCCCGTCTCACGGTCATTGATGATTTTCACCCGTTCGACGGGTCCATAAGCGGCGAAGAGGCCTGAAACGTCTTCTTCTGTAGCGGTGTAGGGCAGGTTGCCCACGTAAATGTCCATTTTTGTCTATTCGTATCACGCCATCACATTCAACACTTCCCGAGACCATGGCGTAAGAGACCGGACGAAGTGCGCTCAATTGCCAATTTGCAAAATGAACGCTATGCCTTTATCGCTCCGAATCATGGATGGCAAGAAATGATTTTCAGCGAGAAACGTAGGCCTATCGCCGCAAATCTGGCGAACCTTTTTGAAGACGATAAAAATCACAGGATGGGACTTCCATGATGCAGGTCACTAAAGCAGCGACGAATCGACATCGCGAAATTCCTGTCCTTCTGATCATTTCTGCAACTGGCAGAAATGAAAAAGCGTTCTGGAAAAATCCAGAACGCCATGAGTCGCAATCAATAAGATTTAACAAATAATCCAATCAAGCGCGGCGACGACGTCCGATGACGAGGCCGAGCGTGGCCAACCCCAAAAGTGACGAACTGGGTTCTGGCACCGTGGTGATACTCAGGTTATCCAAGGCGAACCCCAGCGTATTTCCGGGAGTGAGGGGTTTGCCAGGTGCCGTCACGGTCTCCATCCGGAACACTTGACCCGCTCCTTCGGCCAAGGGGATGTCAGACACCGTGTAAGTGGTCCATAAGCCTGAGCCGTTGGTATCCATGTCGAAATCAATCGTGCCAAGCAGGGTGCTACCCAAGTAGAAATTAACGATTGCTTCCGGCCGTGTCGTCGAACCAAAAGACCAAGTGCTAAAATCGATTTGGAACGTCGCTAGGGTGCCAGCCGCGATATCGAAAGGGTTGGTGTTGACGATATTTTGAGTTTGGTCGGCGGATGCCGAGTCGATCCACTCAACCCCAGCGGTAGCGACTAAGCCAGGGCCTGGCCGGTATTCGATCGTATCTGGGGTGCCTCCGAGCGGGGGGGATCTGAATCCAGGATCCCAGTTGCTGGTAGTGCTTGACTCCAAATCTCCTCCGTGGACGCCGTTACCAATAAGGGTAGTAACACCGTGTGCCAATGGGGTGGCAACAAGACACCAAGAAGCTAATTTTATGGCGATTTTTGTGTATGAAGTAATCATGTTGTTTTGGTTTCGTGAAACCACTCAAGGATTTGAGTGATGAGCTAGAGTCGAGCAATACTTATTGTAAAGTTAGACTCAGCCCTACTGAGTCGCTTGGCGGACTAGTAGAAAACCCTAGGACATTGAACTTTGAACGGAAGAAAAGAGAAGAATCGCTGGGTTCTAGTTCTCGTGCCTTCCATTTTCATGCGCCGGGTAGAACTCGACACGGTTAGGAGTGGCTCATTCGAGAACCGGCGGTGGTCCTACGGATGTCGGAACCCCTCCTACGGCGCAAAATGACCAAACGACACCGTTTTTCGATAAAACGGGGCTGTTTCACACCGCACGCTGGAGAATGCCCGATCTCCCAAATCCGTTGACGCCGTAGGGACGCCCGGCAATCGTCCACGCATGACCGGAAAGCGCGGACTCACCCACGACCATGCTGCCCGGATGCTCGGCGCACTCAGCCTTGAAACTGCGGCCTCGCGGATGACGCCGAATCTGGAAAATCTCCCTAAATCGCCTGCGGGGAGTGCCAAGGTCAGCCGTGAGCGTGCTTTGGATCTGTGGCAGGAAATCAATGGCGACCCCGCGCTGCGTGAAATCCTGCTGGAGGGAACCTCGGATGAGTTGGCCCTCTATCAGGGGAATATCGAGAATTTCATCGGCCTTTTACGGATGCCGCTTGGTTTGGCGGGGCCGCTGCGAGTCAACGGGCTGGCGGCTAGCGGGGACTACTGGATTCCACTCGCGACGACTGAGGCGGCGCTGGTGGCGAGCTATCATCGCGGCTGTCGGGTCATCACGGCTGCGGGTGGCTGCTCGGCGATGGTGCTCTACGAAAGTCTCAGCCGTGCTCCGGCCTTTGTCTTTGAAACAGCCTCTGAGGCTGGACAATTCGTGGTATGGGCAATTTCAAAATTTGAAGACTTCCAAGGCACGGCGGCGGCGACGACTTCGCATGGTAAGCTCATCGATGTCGGCTGCACGGTTGAGGGAAATCATGTCTATCTAAATTTCGAGTTCACCACTGGCGATGCGTCCGGCCAAAATATGGTGACTCTAGCAACCCAAGCGGTGTGTGATGAAATCCTAGCCACCTCGCCCATCGCGCCGCTGCGCTACTACGTCGAGTCGAATCTATCCGGTGATAAGAAGGCAAGCGCCCGCGCCTTCACCTCGGCTCGTGGGAAGAAGGTCACTGCCGAGGTCAAGCTTTCGGCGGAGCTTATTTCCAAGCATCTGCACACCACGCCGGCGGCGATGGCGGACTATTGGCGCATGTCCGCGATCGGTGGAGTGCTCAGCGGCACGCTCGGTATTCAGGGTCATTTCGCAAATGGACTGGCGGCACTCTATCTGGCGACGGGGCAGGACGCGGCTTGTGTCGCAGAATCCGCGACCGGGGTGACGCGCTTCGAAGTTGCGCCGTGTGGCGAACTCTACGCTTCGGTGACTTTACCGGGGATCATGGTCGGCACGGTAGGTGGTGGCACGGGTTTACCGACGCAGAAGGCGTGTCTGGAGTTGATGGGGCTGGCTGGTTCGGGAAAAGCTCGGGCGCTGGCGGAGGTCTGTGCTGGGCTTTTGTTAGCAGGTGAACTCTCGATCATTGCCGCGCTCAGTGCGGGTCATTTTTCCCGTGCCCATCGCAAGCTTGCTCGCACCCGTAAGGCACCATGAACCGCTGGTGGATCTATCAAAAAGAGCGTTTCCCTTTGCTCGCCCACGGCCCACTAATCGCGGCCTTCAGCGGGTGTGCGGTTGCGTTTTCCTCACTACTCCGGGGCGCTGCAGTGCCGAGTTGGCAGATGTTTGCCACGGCATTCGGAGTTTGTTTACTGATGTTTTTGCAGCTCCGGATTGCGGATGAATTCAAGGATGCTGATGACGATGCACGGTGGCGGCCTTACCGCCCGGTGCCGCGCGGGCTTGTCACTCTGGGAGAGCTACGGCTGCTTTTTGTCCTCGCGGCGCTGGTGCAGACCGGATTTGTCCTCGCGCTGGATGTGAGGCTGATGGTCGTGTTAGGAATCGCTTGGAGTTACCTCGCGCTGATGAGCGTGGAATTCTTCTGCCGCAGTTGGTTGAAAAAGCGCCCGATCCTCTATCTGCTCACTCACATGGGCATTATGCCGCTGGTAGATTTCTTTGGCACAGCCTGCGAATGGCTGCCACGCGGCTCCACAGCATCCGCTGGGCTGGGGTGGTTTCTGACAGCGAGTTTTTTTAACGGCATCGTCATCGAGATCGGTCGCAAGCTGCGCCAGCCGGGTGATGAGGAAGAGGGCGTGGAAACTTACAGCCAGCTTTGGGGGAAAACCGGTGGTGCGGCAGTGTGGGTGGTGGCGCTGTTAGCGACCGGTGTCTGCGCGGTGATGGCGGCGCGGGTGATTGGTTTCGTGGAGCCGGTGGTCGTCTCACTATCCGTGATACTGATGCTCGCGGCGGCGGCGGTATTCTCATTTCTCCGAGGCTCACTTTCCGGTAAAAAGGTCGAAGCCGTCGCCGCGTTGTGGACGCTGGTGCTCTATCTAACGCTGGGTCTCGTTCCACTTTTTTTTCACCGATGAGCATCACTCCATTCATCGATCCAGAGGCCACGGATCACTCCCGCCTTGGCGGAAAAGGCGCAGCTCTCGCCCGGCTGGGCGAACTGGGTTTCGAAGTTCCACGATGGTTCGCGGTGCCGCCGGATGCGGTGTGGAGTGAAGATGAGTTAGAAAATGCCATCGCCCAGCTCGGCAGTGGCCCCTTCGCAGTGCGGTCTTCTGGTACGATGGAAGACGGCGCGGGCCACTCCTTCGCCGGGCAATTCGAGAGTCACCTCGAAGTGGCGGCGCAGGATGTGGTCGGGAAAATTTCGGAAGTCCGTGCCTCTGCGAACAGTGCGTCGATCCAGACTTACTGCCGTGAGCACGGTTTGCCCGCACCTTCCGCACCGACGGTGTTGGTGCAGCGGATGATCGCTCCGCGCTGTGCCGGTGTGGCCTTCAGCGCGGATCCAGTGTCGGGGAAACGGGGAGTGGCCGTGGTCTCCGCCGTTTCCGGGACGGGTGAAAAACTGGTTTCCGGCGAAGTGGATGGAGAAACGTGGCGCATCCGTCGGCCTAACGAAATCGAAAGCCGTCCTGACACCCAGCTACTTACCGAGGCGGATGTCATCGCAATTTCCGGCCTCGCTCGGGATTGTGAAATGGCGTGCGGACGGCCGCAGGACATCGAGTGGGCCATCGATTCTGCCGGGAAGCTCTGGCTGCTCCAGTCCCGGCCGGTGACCACGCTCGGCCTGACGCCGGACCCGGATGATACGCTGCGGGTCTGGGATAATAGTAACATCGCGGAAAGTTACGGCGGCGTCACCACCCCGCTGACGTTCTCCTTCGCCCGGCGAATTTATGAGTCCGCTTACCGC
>JAYUHS010000023.1:0-2561 GCA_043766715.1 Luteolibacter sp. | reverse complement strand
CTCGACTTCCGGGTCGTCGCCGCTCTAACTGACCTCGCCAGCGGCCCGTCTTCCTTTTGCAAAACCCTGCGGCTGATGGCCGGAAATGAAACCGCCAGTGAAGGTTTCGCCCCAGGCCAGACCGGCTCCAGCGCCATGCCGCACAAGATGAATTCCCGCTCCTGCGAACGCGTAAATGGCTTCCACGTCATTCTCAAAGGCTACCTCGCGATGGCTGCCGGACTCGCCGGCGACCAGTGGAACGAAGGCGATGTTTCCTGCTCCGTCGTCCGCCGCATCATGCTGCCGGATTCGTTCTACACCCTCGACGGCATGTTCGAAACGTTTCTAACCGTGCTCGACCAAATGGACGCCTACGAAGCCGTGATCAATGCCGAGACCGCCCACTATCTGCCGTTTCTCATGACCACCACTATCATGATGGAAGCCGTGAAATCCGGCGTCGGCCGCGAGACAGCCCACCATGCGATCAAAGAGCACGCCGTCGCCACGGTGCAAGATTTACGCGTCGGGAAAATCGACCGCAACAACCTCGTCGAGCGCCTCGCCGGCGACCCGCGACTCGGCCTGACTCGCGCCGCTCTCGACGCCATCCTCGCCAGAGGCGACAGCGAATCCGGAGCGGCCAAGGCCCAGATCTCCGCCTTCGCCACCGCCGTGCGGAAACTCGAAGCGGCCAGCCCGCAAGCCGCCGCTTACGGTCCGGGCTCGATCCTGTGAAGGATTGACCGCTGCCATCCGCGCCCCCAACGCGCCTCGGGCCGGAAGGAATCCTCCACCGGACCCATCCAACCGATTCGCGGTTTAAATTTTTTGATCCAAGAGCGACCGCGAGTGAACGAGCATGGATACAGGTAAAGAACTCAGCTCAAGAACCGATTTTAATCCTTTATATCTGCTGGTGCCCCAAGAACACGAAGACAGATTCACTGAATGACCGTTGGGAAATCACCGAGAGCGTTTCCACCAGTTTCGAAGGGATTTGGGACGTCCCATTCTTTGGAACGAGGGTGGAAAAACCCACACCAGCCCCCGTCGCGTGACAAGTGTCAGTGCAAATTTCCGCACCAGCCCCTGTCGCGTGGCAAGTGCCAGTGCAAATTTCCGCACCAGCCCCTGTCGTGTGACGAGTGCCAGTGTGGATTCCCGCACCCGCCTCTGCCGGACTCCAAGCGAACTCCGGCTTCAATAATACGCCTACTCCTTGCTCATCACAAACCATCTGCCCGCCCCCGCCTGTCCTTCACCGGCGCAATCCGTAATGATCCCTCCGAACGGGCTATCCATTTCATCAGTAGGGTATTTCCGCTTCTCCGCTGGCGGCTTCGTTTTGACCGATAAGACGACATCACCAAGCGTGACTGGCGTTTGGTGTTCGGCGGTTTTAGCCGTTGGCTGTTTCATGCGATCTTTTTCGTGAGGTGATGGCTACCACTTCTGCGAAAGTCGGTTTGAACATCAAGCCACTGCCTCTTGCAGCACTTCGGGATGTTTCAGGGCGATGGCGATCAACATCCGAGCTGCGCCAGAAGGTTCGCGCTTTTTCTGTTCCCAACTGCGGAGGGTGCTGAGGCCGATCCCGAGTAGGTCGGCGAAGGCTTCTTGCGTGAGGCCGAGAGACTGGCGGACCTTGGCGACTTCGCTCTTGGCTTCCCATGCCTTGGCGGACTTGCGGCGTTGGGTCTCGGGATCCACCGCGATGCGGGAGAATGTGCCATCGGGCTTCTTCTCGATGCTGAATACTCTGGCAGGTGTGCGCTCGCCTCGCTCCAGGGCGTCTTTCTTTGCCTTGAGTGCTGCGGTCTTGGTGGCGGCTTGGGTGGCTTTCATGGTTTCCTGCGTTTGAGTTCCTTCAGTTGAGCTTGGCTGAGATTTTCCGATTCATTCTTGGTGTAGAGGTCGAGAATTAGGATTCGGTGGTCTTCAGTGATCCAGTAGTAAATGACGCGTGCGCCGCCCCGCTTCCCGTGGCTCTTGGCCCTCGGCAGCCCAGCGGAGTTTGCGGCAGCCACCCGAGCCGGGAATGATATCTCCGGCGTCAGGCTGCTCCATCAAATACATCTGGATCGCGAAGATCCCATCCTCGCCGATCAGCCGGAGGGCTTTCTCAGTGAAATCGGGGTCTTCCTCAAAGGTCACGTGCATATCCTGCGGGGGATTTCATGAGAATCAATATCATACTCAGTGTTATTTTTAATTTCGATGCGTCGCTTCGCTTGGGGTCTGGGGTATGAACCGAGGACATGGGTTACAGGTTGACCGGGGACATGGGTTACACATCTAACTGGGCGGATGCCTTGGAAAAATGTGTCATCGATGGAATAGAAACAACAATTTGTGAGTATGGCGGGAAGTGGTCATTTTACGGTGACGGAGCTTTGCGGGCAGTTTGGGATCTCGCGCAAGACGGGCCATAAGTGGCTCGCGTTCGCTTGGGGTCAGTCCGCGCATCACCACAAATCGATTGACGCGGTGGTGGAAGTGGTAGAGAAGCTGGCATGGCACGGTCGTTGAGATTCCAGTATTCGGGAGCGGTGTATCACGTCATGGCCCGTGGCGAT
>JAYUHS010000022.1:0-18034 GCA_043766715.1 Luteolibacter sp. | reverse complement strand
TGACGGTGTAGCCGCCCTCGCTGAACATCTTCGCGACTTGCTCGGAGTCGCGCTCATTCATCTGGCAGCCGTAGGTTTTTACGTAAACTTTAGGCATGAAAAAGTTGATGGTGGGTTGTTGATTGTTGATGGTGAAGAAGGATAGATGGCGATCAACGTCTTCTCTGACTTTCAACCATCAACTCTCAACCATCAACTTCCCTCACGCCAGCACCAGCCGCTCGTCGGACTCGATCTTGGCGGTGAGTTCGGGCCAGCCACCGGGGACCTGCATGTTGAAGCAATGGAGGTAAACGGTGAAGAGCTTGGGGTCGAAAATATCGACGAGCCGGTCGATGGTGGTGTCCAATCGAGCGGGATCGAGTTTTTTAGGCAGATCACCGACGACCGAGCCCTTGCCATCGTGAGGGATGCCCATGCCGTCGCAAAACATGCCGAGCAGCGATTGTTGAGCAGACATCAGGTAGGCTTGCAGCAGGTGCTCACCGATCGTCTCGCAAGGCTTCAGTTTCAGCGTCTTGTGAATCCATGCGTATTGCTCGACCATCGATTTTTTCTCGACGAAAACCGGCCGGAGTTTGCGGTTCGCAGCGAGTGTGGAGAGGGCGGAGCGATAGACATTCCGGTCATTGGCGCGGAACCAGTCAAGGAGCTGGGTGACGATGGCGGGGTCAACGGCGGTGTAGAGTTCGTGCGCTTTCACAGGTGGGAAAAATTAGAGTGGCAGGAAGTCAATGCAGACAACCGGCCCATGGCAAGGGCGGAGAATCGAAAAGGCGGACGGTGGACTCGCGTGAAATCAACGGATTCCTAGGACTTTCGGCGCGCTGGCATTTCCGAAACGGTCGAGCGCTGTGACCGCCACTGCCTCGGCACGCGGGAGACTAACGGATTGTGTTGTGATTGGGGAAATTTGAACCGTCCGCCACACGCCGCCGATCTTCGCTTGCACGGCGATTTTCGCGGTATTTCCCGCCAGTTGCCAGCGGACCAGCGTCTTGCCACCCTCGACGGTGGCGCTGATTCCCGGTGCTGCGGGTGCCTTGCTGCTGACCCATGGCATCGGCGGGACGGCGGCGGGCTGGGTGTAAGTGGCCGCGAGCTTGGTGGCGATGCCGCCTTGGTTTCTCACGAGGCTTTTCGCACTCCAGTGGATGTGACCGTTCCAGTTTTTCCCTATCTTGCGACTCAGGTCGATCTGGCTGGTGATTTCTGAGGCCCCACGACCGTCAGCACCACCGATGCGCTCGGTGGCGATACCGGGCCAGACTGGCCGCGAGCCTTGCTGCCGCCACCAACTGAGCAGCAGCGGAAAACTCTGTTTCTGCGGGGAAATCCGCCAGTAGAGCTGCGGTGCGAGGTAGTCCACCCAGCCATTTTTCAGCCACTTGCGCGAGTCGCCAGAAAGCTGCTCGTAGCTATCGATGCCCGCCTCGATCCCGGCTGGCACGCCGGGCCGCCAGATGCCAAATGGACTGATCCCGACGCGGACCCATGGCTTCTGCCGCTTCACTGCCGAGTAGAGATTGCTGACAAAGCCATCGACGTAGGCACGGCGTTCGGCAGGACTTTTGCCATCGGGAAAACGCAGGTTACCGGAGGGATATGGGTAGAAATAATCGTCCAAATGAACGCCATCCACGTCGTAGCGGCGGACCACATCGAGGATAACTTGGAGGGCACGGGAGCGAGTCTGTTCACTCGCAGGATCGCACCAAGTCATGGTGCCGAAGCGCTTGGTGATGCCGGGCATGGTTTTTGAAACATGATTTCCTGCGACCTGTTGGGAATTGTTAGTGAGTGCACGAAATGGATTAAACCAAGCATGCACCTCGATGCCGCGGGCATGAGCTTGCTGGATACAATAGGCGAGTGGGTCGTAGCCCGGCGAGCGGCCCATGGTCCCAGTTAGTGAGGAACTCCACGGCTCGATGGAGGAGGAGTAAACGGCGTCGCACTGCGGGCGCACTTGGAAAACCACCGCATTCATTTTCAGCGCCGCGACCTTATCAAGCATGCCGCGCAGCTCGGCTTGCTGGCTGCCTGCACTCAGACCGGGCGAACTCGGCCAGTCGAGATTGTAAACACTGGCGATCCATGTGGCGCGGAATTCACGGGCCAGTTCCGGTGGCCGTTCGTTCAGCGGCGCATAGGATTGGCCAGACGCACCAGTGGCGATGCCTAAGGACAGGAGGAGTGCGATCAAGCGAATCATGTCCGCACGGTGAGCGGATTTTAAATCGACGGCAAGCCTTGCGTCGCCACCAATCCGGAGCGGCCATCGATCTCTGCCATCACCAGCGGCAGCACAGGCACCTCGTCCCGCCGCACCAGAATTTCCCGTGCGAGGTCATCCATGCGGACGAAGCGTACCCCTTTTTCCCGGAAGGCGACCAGCAATTGCCGGAACAGTGGCCGCTTCATCATGCCCTCGATTTCCGCGTGGATGGTGAGGACATTCGGCGAGTCCTCTTGCAGCAAGCTCACGTAATGCGCCGGGATTTCCACATCGGGAAATTCCGGGCGGCCTAGCAGCTCGTCGAAGGTGGGCAGCGTGCTAGGGATTTCTAGCGTTTTAAAAATATGGCCCCCGATACTCGGAAAAAACGGCGATTTCCCACGAGTGTCGCTGGCGTAGAGGAATCCCGCCTCGTCGTAAACTTGGCGGCTAGCAGCCGTCGCTTGCCAACCGGGAGCACCCGCCGTGAGCGCCGCTGTGCCGAAGATCCGCTGATATTCGGCTAGAGCATGGCCGAACTCGGTACGCGTCTGGTCGAGCGTCATCTTCGATAAATAATCCTGCCAGCGGAAATGATCGTGGCAGTGGATGCCAGTCTCGAACCCCGCATCTCTCACCCGCCGCATCACGTCCGCGTGGCGTTTTCCGATGTGCGGCGCGGGTAGCAAGGTCCCATTTAACAGAGTCCTAACACCATACATTTGCACCACGCTGGTCCGGCTGACTTTTTGGAAAAACCCAGGGCGAAACACCCGGCGGATCGCCTTGCCCGTGTTATCCGGTCCGAGCGAAAACAAGAAACTCGCCGGTGCCCTGAACTCCTCCAGCAAGGCTTGAAGCGCGGGCACGCCATCTCGTGTCCCACGCTCGGTATCGACATCGACTTTAAGGGCGACGATCATCACTCGCCACCGAGATCGTGTTCCGTCTGGCGGAGATGATAGTCGAGCGTGTGGCGGATGGCGGTCTTCAAGTCCACCTTGGGTTCCCAGCCAAGCGCTTTTCTAGCAGCGTCGATCGACGGCACGCGAGTGTGGATGTCTTGGTAATATTTACCGAAATATTCCATCGAGGAAACGCTCACCACCTGTGCGGTTTCCGCATGATCGACATACTCGGGGTATTCTTTAAATGCCTCAATGATGATCTTGGCGAGGTCGGCGACGGAGACATTGTTTGCTGGATTTCCGACGTTGAAAATTTTCTGCGACGCAGCGCCGTCCTTGTTCTCGATGATGCGAAGTAGGCAATCCACCCCGTCCTCAATGAACGTAAATGAGCGGCTTTGCGATCCGCCATCCACCAGTTGGATCGGCTTACGGAAGATTACATTGCTGATGAACTGGGTGAAAAGCCGTGAGCTTCCTTCCTTGGGTTCGAGCACATTATCGAGCTTAGGCCCGATCCAGTTGAAGGGCCGGAACAAGGTGTAATCGAGGTTATCGCGGACACCGTAAGCATAGATCACGCGGTCGAGCAGTTGCTTGGAAGTGGCGTAGATCCAGCGTTGTTTATCGATCGGCCCATAAACTAACGGGCTAGTTGCTTCATCGAGCACCTCATCCGGCGACATGCCATAAACTTCCGAGGTCGAGGGAAATACGAGGCGCTTTTTGTATTTCACACACTGGCGGGCAATTTCTAAATTCGCCTCGAAATCCAGCTCGAAGACATCAAGCGGCCGCTTCACATATTGCGCTGGATTCGCAATGGCAACGAGTGGGATCACCACATCACATTTCTTAATGTGATACTCGATCCACTCGCGATTGATCGTGATATCGCCCTCGACGAAGGTGAATCGCTTGTGGTCTAGCAAGTGTGAAAGTTTGTGGTCGCCCACATCCATGCCGAAGACTTCCCAGTCCTTTTGGCTGAGGATCGTATCGATGAGGCTGCTGCCGATGAAGCCGTTAGCTCCGAGGATGAGGACTTTGAGTGGAGTGGATGACATGGAATTTGTTCGTTAAATGAGAGAACCTACGGCGAGAGCCGAGTCGGGATTGCCGCGCCATTCGGTGCGAGTGAGGTGGAGTGCCCCGTCGCCGGTGGCGACGATGAGTGGATCAATAGAGAGAATTTCTCCAGCCTTGCCGAATCGGTCGGCTGCCGGTTCCGCCCACCAGACCATGAGCCGACCACTGCGAGATTCTGTGAAAGCGCCGGGATACGGGTCGGTGACGGCACGAATCAGGTTGAAAATTTCTACGGACGAGCGAGTCCAGTCGATCCGGCCATCCTCGGGTTTTCGCCCGCCGAAGTAAGTGGCTGCAGCCTCGTCTTGTGGGGTTTCCGTCGCAGTGCCTGCTAGTAGAGCATCGATCTGCCGGGCCAGCACAGTGCGGGCGCAGGGCATGACTTTGCGGAAGGCTTGTTCCGCGGTGTCTTGCGCGGAAATTTCGACACCCTCTTGGTCCACCACCGCACCGGCATCTGCGCGTTTCACCATCCGGTGCAGGGTCATGCCGATGCGAGACTCGCCATAGAGCACCGCCCAGTTGATCGGTGCCCGACCGCGGTATTTCGGCAGGAGTGAGCCATGCAAGTTGAAGGCTCCGAGTGGTGGGATATCGAGAATCCGCTGGCCGATCATATGCCGATAGTAAACGGATAGAATCAGGTCTGGCTTCATCGCCGCGATTTTCTCGAGCCATTCCGGCGTGTTGACCGACTCCGGTGTGAACACAGGAATCCCGTGCTCACTCGCAGCGATGGCTGGCGTTTTAAACCAAATTTTTTCGTCCGGGTGATCTTCGTGAGTGATCAATCCCACGACGTTGTCACCACGAGCGATCAGCAAATCAAGGCAAGTGTAGCCGACTTCGCTATAGCCGAAAAATAGGATACGTGGCTTGCTCATGCGTTCGTTTCCAAAATGTGGCGGATCTGATAGCGGGCACGTTGCCTGACGACCTGATAGGTCCGGCCCATGTATTCACCGATGAGGCCGATGCCGACCATGCAGACGCTGATCAGGAAAAAAAGCACGCCGAACAGAGTGAAGAGTCCACCTTCTTCCGGGCCGAAATAGAGCCGCCGGGCGCCGAGCACGATCACCAGCAAGAACGAGCAGGCGGAACAAAACATCGCGAAGATCGTGAAGAGCTGCAGCGGCGCCGTGGTGAAATAGGTGATCAAGTCGAAGTTCAGCCGGATCAGCGCATAGAGTGAGTAGTTAGAAGTCCCAGCATGGCGCTCTTCGTGGGCGACGGGGATCTCAGTCGGTCGCTGTGCCAGACTGTAGGCCAGCGCTGGGATGAAGGTATTCACGGCACCACTGCTGACGATGCCCGCGACCACTTCACTCGAGTAAGCCCGCAACATGCAGCCTTGGTCAGTCATCTCAATGTTCGTCGAGTGGCGGCGGACCCAGTTGATGAGTTTAGAAACATAGCGGCGGAACAAGCTATCTTGGCGGTCTTGGCGCACTCCACCGACGCAGTCGAAGCCGGCATCCGTTTGCTGCAAGAGCTTGGGAATTTCCTCCGGCGGGTTCTGCAAGTCGGCATCCAGAGTGACAATCACTCTGCCACGGACGCGCTCGAAGGCAGCCATGATCGCCATGTGTTGGCCGGAGTTTGCCTTGAAATCGATGACCTTGGTGACGTCTGGCCGGGCGGCGTGCTGCGCGACTAACAAGTCATAAGAACGGTCAGCACTACCGTCGTTAGTAAAAATAATTTCGTAATGGCGACCAAGCGCATCGAGCACCGGATAGAGTCGCGTAAAGAGCGTGGGTAGATTTCCCTCCTCGTTGTAAACGGGAATTACCACCGACACCTCGACTGATTTTTCGGAACTCATGCTTGAAGGACGGTGGCGAGACCCGCAACGACTCGGCTGACGTCGCTAGGGGTCATGGTCGGAAAAAGCGGCAGCGTGAGGATGTTTCGGCAGACGTTTTCAGCTCGTGGAAAATCTCCTTCTTTCCAGCCGAGGGCGCGGTAGAGCTTGAAGAGATGGATCGCCGGATAGTGGACTCCCGTGCCGATACCGAGCTCGGTTAGTTTCCCCATGATCTCCGCACGGACGGTGGAATCTGGCAAAACCACTTGGAACATGTGCCAGTTGCTTTGCTCGAAATCCGCGACCGGCAGTCCCAATCCTAGCTTCGGCAGCTGTGCTTCAAATTGATGAAAATACTCGCGCACAAGTTCGCGACGGAGCCGGGTAAATTCCACGAGGTGCGGAAGTTGGCCGAGTCCTACCCGAGCCGCGACGTCGGTGAGATTCGATTTCCCACCGAGGATTTCGACCTCCATGCCATCTGCCCCGCTGCGGACGACGCCTTGCAGCCGGTATTGCTCGGCAAGCATCGCGTCGCTTTCCTCAGTCATCACCAGACAGCCGCCTTCAATCGATGTCAGGTTTTTGTTAGGATGGAAGCTGAAGGAAACAAGGTCGCCGA
Organism: Luteolibacter sp.; assembly: GCA_043766715.1. Taxonomy (GTDB): domain Bacteria; phylum Verrucomicrobiota; class Verrucomicrobiia; order Verrucomicrobiales; family Akkermansiaceae; genus Luteolibacter. The sequence goes on along the minus strand of JAYUHS010000022.1, from coordinate 11,387 downwards.
TGGAGCCGATGAGTTTTCCTTTCCAAGAACTGCCGAGCGATTGCGCGGCATCCTCGATGACCCGCAGCGAATGGCGATTCGCGATTTCATAAAGTCGGTCGCGGTCCACCGGCAGTCCCGCGAGATCCACCGGCATGATCGCCCGAGTCGCTGGAGTGATCGCAGCCTCTATCAGGTCCAGGTCGATGTTGCGGGTCACAGGGTCGATATCGACGAAAACCGGCTTCGCACCGACAGTGAGAATGACATTGCTGGTCGCCACCCAAGACAACGGCGTGGTGATCACCTCGTCGCCCGGCCCGATGCCCGCCAGCCGCAGGGCGATCTCTAGGGTCGCAGTGCCAGAGTTGAATGCCCTAACCGGACGCCCGCCGAAATAGTGAGATAATTTCGCCTCGAACTCTCTCACGTTAGGCCCAGAGGTGATCCAGCCGGACCGCAAAACATCGGCCACTCCGGCGATGGTTTCTTCATCGATGGTCGGTCGGGTCAGTGGCAAAAATGGCAGCATAGCGAAATGAAAATGGTCAGGACGAAGGTAAGGCTGCGTCTTTGGCGATGAGAATGAACCGGCTGGTCTGCGCGAGCACCTTGTGGGGAATTCCCAAGGTGGAAAACCATTTTTTATAGGCCGATTCACGGATCACCGCGTAGGCCGTCCCCGGCTTGAGCCAGTCGGCGGCGAATTTTTCGCGTTCGAGAAAACGCTTCGAGGTCATTTCCGGCTCCGCATCGATGCCGAAGCCCAGCTCACCACGGTAGTCCACCACGCTGATCAGTCGCTCAAGATACACGGGCAGATCTTGGGTATAAATTCCCACGCTATAGACACGGTCCTCTGCCTTGAGGACAGGTTTGAGGATCATCGCGAATTTCTTAGTCGAAGCCTTGTCAAACGAGCCGCCGCCAACTGCTGCCGCCACGAGGAAAAGTGAGGTGAAAATGGCGATCGCACTAAACACCCACTGCGGTGAATTTCGGCGCAGCCCGACCCATGCCGCGATCGCCCCGAGAAGTATTGAGCCACCGAGCGTGATCCGCAAAATAGGTAGATACTCGACGATTTCCGGCTGATTTTTCAGCAAAGCCGTGACGGCTGAGAACTGCGGAGCAATGGCGGCAGCGAGCGCGATGATCAAGGCGGTGACGATAAATCCCCAGCTACCACGGCGAAATTTCTCTGCCGAAGATTGCTCCCAAATCCCGGCAACCGACCTGCCGATCAGCACCGCCAAGGCCGGAAAAACTGGCAAGATATACGGCACCAGCTTGGACTGAGACTTTGAGAAAAACAGCAGGATGAACACTGTCCAAATCACCAGAAACCATGCTTCGGAATGCTCATGCCGCGCCCGCCAGCCGCCAGCGAGTGATTTACGCAACGCCGGGATCGCGAAGAAAATCCATGGGAACAGCCCGCCGACTAAAATCGGCAGGAAAAACCACCAAGGCTCATAGCGACCGTGAATCCGTGTGGTGAATCGCAGCCAGTGCTCGTGGACGAAGTAGAAATTGAGGAAATCCGGATTCGCCTTCGCCGCATAGTAGTGCCAAGGCGCGGCGATGGCTAATAAGAGCAGCGTGCCACAGATCGGATAGAACGGCCACAGTGCTCGCCACCGGTTGAGCAGTAGCACCCAGAAAAAAATCACTGCTCCAGGCAGGGCGATCCCAATCAGTCCCTTGGAAAGCGTGGCTAGCGCCATGAAGGCATAAAATGCCATAAACAGTCCGAAACGCCTCGTCCCGCGTGGTTCGCGCATCGCGAGGATGAAGGCAAATAGACAGCCACTCATCGTTACCGCCACCGCCATATCCAGCAGCATGATTTGACTGAGCACATAATAGAACAGGTTAGTCGAGAGGACGATCGCGGCGCAAATTCCAGTGGCCCGGCCGTAAATAACCCGACCAGCAGCATAAGTGAGCAACACCCCGATCGTCGAAAAAATCCCGCCCCACACCCGAGCCGTGAACTCACTCACGCCGAATTCGCGGAGGGTCAGCGCAGAGAGCCAATAAACTAACGGCGGCTTTTCGAAGTATTTCACCCCATTCAGCCGAGGGGTCACGAAATCGCCGGTCACCGCCATTTCCCTTGGGATTTCCGTGTAGCGGCCCTCGTCCGGGTTGCTCAGTGGCCTCATTCCAAGCAGTGCGCAGAACCAAAATCCGGCCAAGACCGCGAGGATCGCCAAGTCCCTGCCCCATGAAGCGACGGAAGTGGGCATTTGAGCACGGAGTAGTGAGGGCGGTTCGGAAATGAGCATGTGGAAATTGGGAATGAGTATAGATGTAAAATTAGAGTTTGATGAGCGCCCGCGCTCAGCTTGGCGGAAATTCCAGCTCCAAGCCTCATGCCTTGCCGCTCTTCCATGCCAAAATCACCGCTCCAGTCACGATCAAAAGCCCACCCAGCAGATGTTGCAAAGTCATTTTTTCCCTCAAGAAAAATGCCGCAAGCAGGATCACGAGAACCACCCTGAGCGATCCTCTCACTACCACCGCTGCGAGCGGACTTCGGAAATGCGTTCTAGATGAATCTGGGCGATTGGCTGAGGAACCTGCGGGGATTATGATAGATGATTTTTTCAACGTCTTCCGCCGTGTGCTTGCGGCGTTTCATTTCCAGCGCGCACTTAGGGACGGAGAGAGGATCTGAGTGGCCCCAATCGCAGGCAGAATTCATCCAGAGGCGGTCTGAGCCGTAGAGTTCGAGCATGTCGATGGCGCGGCTCGGCGAGCATTTACTCTCTGGGTAGAGCGTCATGCCAGCCCAGTAGCCGGCGTCGAGGACATGGGAAATGGTGTGTTCCTCGACGTGGTCGATGATGACTTTCCCGTGGTCTAACTTGGAAAACGAGGCGAGGGAATCGAGGATGAGCTTAGTGCCCTTGAGCTTGTCCTCAAGGTGCGGCGTGTGGATGAGGATGGGTAAATCGCGATCCAGTGCGAGCTGGACATGGGCCTCGAAGATCTGGAGCTCATTGCGAGTGTTCTTGTTGAGGCCGATTTCACCGATGCCTAACACCGTGGGGCAATCGAGAAACTGCGGGATGATGCTCATCACCTCACGAGCGAATCCCGGATCATCAGCTTCCTTCGGATTGATGCAGAGCCACGAATAGTGCTTGATCCCATATTTCGCGGCGCGTCTCGGCTCATACTCGGTGAGCTGGCGGAAATAGTCGTAGAATCCGGCCGCAGACGAGCGGTCAAAGCCGGCCCAGAATGCGGGTTCACAAATCGCCTCACAGCCGGATAGGGCGAGTTTTTCGTAATCGTCAGTCGTTCGGCTGACCATGTGGCCGTGTGGCTCGATGTATTTCATGAAAAAAGAAGAAGGTGCTTAGAGTTCAGTTTTCAGGAAGCGCGGCACCGAAGGCTCCTTGGAATGGCGCGCTTTCGGTAATTTCCGTGGTGTGATCCGAAAATGATTCCAGCAAGGCGCGGGCGCGGTCTGGACGCTCGGTGAGCAGAATGGGCAGCGCGTTTTTCATGGCGGTGAAGCGATAGTCGTCCTCGCCAGCGTGACGGTCGATCCGGTCGAGAAATGCGGCGATGTCGATGAGCTTGTGGCGTGCATCGATGAATTGGAGATCAAGGAGTTCCTTCTTACTCGGCATGGGAAAACTCTATGCAGGGATTTCCAAATTCCCATCATCAAGAATCAGGAAAATCTGACTCTGCTTGCTAGCGGTCTGCGGATCATGTCTGCTCCGCGCGTGTTTGCGACTTACGTGCATAATCTGGATCCCATCGCGCTGCCGATTTACAAAGGCTTGGCGCTGAGGTGGTATGGGCTGGCTTACTTGTTGGGTTTTGTTTGTGGATTTCTGTTACTGAGAGGCCTTGCCCGGCGTGGGTTGTGGGTGCTCAAGCCGGAGAAAACCGCAGATTTCATCGCCGCCGCCGCCTTGTTCGGGGTCTTCATGGGCGGGCGGCTCGGCTACGTTCTTTTTTATCATATCCCGGCGAAGGGTTGGCAAAGTCTCGTTGATGATCCCTTGCTCGTCTTCCGCGTCTGGGAGGGTGGGATGGCCAGCCACGGCGGTATCCTCGGGCTGGTGATTTTCACTTGGTTCTACGCCCGGAAGGAAAAAGTCAGTTGGTGCGGACTTGGCGATGGCCTCTGCGTGGTGGCTCCCCTGGGCTTGTTTTTCGGGAGGATGGCGAACTTCGTCAACGGCGAACTCTATGGTCGTGTCACTCAAGGAATCGGCTGGGCGATGAAATTCCCGCTGACTCTGATGGATGGAAATGCGCCAGAATTCATGCGTTTCGACGTCGTCGCAGCCGCTGCAGCACCGCTGGAGCCGAAACTGGCTGCCGCATATCAAGCCATGGAAACCGCGTCGAATGCGGACTACCCCTACGCGAGATCCGCTTATTTTGAAACCCTACTCGCGGCGAACCGGCACTCAGAAAAAGTCACCCAAGCCATCGCGCCCTACCTTGAGCCTCGCCACCCTTCCCAACTCTACGAAGGTGCGCTTGAAGGGCTTCTGCTTTTCATCATTCTCTACAGCGTTCGAGTGAAATTTAAAAATGCGCCAGATGGCCTACTCACCGGCTTGTTTTTCGCGCTCTACGCGATTTTCCGGATCTTCGGCGAGCATTTCCGCCAGCCAGACGCCGCCATGGTCGGTGCCTTTTCGAAGGGACAGTTTTTCTCGTTTTTCATGTTCGCCTTCGCCGCCGCTTTCTTGATCCACGCTTGGCGGGGATGGAAACGCCGGGCATCCGCATTTTAAAAAGATCTCACGTCACAGTCCGGCTTCTGCGAGCCGTTCATCCATCTCAGTCTTCTGGAGCTCGGCGGTGAATTCGGTGAGATCGCCGGCGATGACTCCGGTGAGATTGTGCGAGGTGAAGCCGATGCGGTGATCGGTGATGCGGCTTTGCGGGAAATTATAGGTGCGGATTTTTTCCGACCGATCGCCCGAGCCGATGAGTGAACGGCGGTGGCTGGAGTAGGCCTGCTGCTGCTCGTGGAGCTTTTGCTCATAGAGCTTCGAGCGCAGAATCTGCATCGCCATTTCCTTGTTCTTAATCTGTGAACGACCGTCCTCGCAGCGGACATACAGTCCGGTGGGAAGGTGGAAAATCTGCACCGCAGACTCAGTCCGGTTCACGTGCTGGCCACCGGCTCCACCCGCGCGGCAGACTTCGATGCGGAGATCTTCTTGTCTCAGTTCGACATCGACCTCCTCCGCTTCCGGCAGCACGGCGACGGTGACGGTCGAGGTATGGACCCGGCCTTGAGTCTCAGTGGCGGGCACGCGCTGGACGCGATGGACGCCGGATTCGTATTTCAAATAACGGAAAACCTCCTGCCCGGTGATTTTTAAAATGACCTCCTTGAAGCCGCCGACCTCAGAAGGTGAGCTTTCCAAATGTTCCGATTTCCAACCCCGGAGATCGGCGTAGCGTTGATACATCCGCATCAGTTCGGCGGCGAAAAGCGAGGCCTCGTCGCCCCCTGCCCCGGCGCGAATTTCGATCAATGCGTCGCGGTCCTCGCTCGGGTCGGCAGGAAGCAGTGCGTATTGGAGATCGTTCGCGAGGTGCTCGATTTCCGTCTGGAGTCCGGGGATTTCCTCGGCGGCCATCGCTGAGAAATCAGGGTCATCGGATTTCGCGAGTTCTTGGTTGTCGGCGAGATGGCGCTTGGCGGCTTCGAGTTGGTCCCAAAGTGCGAGAGTTTGTTTTAATTTCCCATGTTCGCGGAGGATCTCGGTGGCGCGCTTGGGGTCCGAGAAAAGTTCGGGGTCACCCACGGCCTCCTCCAGCTCAGAGAAGCGGTCGCGGCGTTTGGAGATGAGAGAAGAATAGTCCATGTAAGAAAAGAGTGTTGAAATGCGGAATAACAGATGGGCCGACGGAGGATTTCCGAAACGGCGTGCGGCGATCGAGAGTCCGATTTCGCTACCGGCCACCGAGTACTTTCGAATCAGAGCATAAAGTCGCCACGACCTCTTGTTTGATGGGATCAGGAAATGGCGGCATGAAAAACACTAAGCGGGAGTCCTCACCACGGGCAAGGGGATTGGCTCATTTCAAGAGGGTTCGCCGGTCAGCATCAGTCTTTGATCCCTGCATTCAGCAGTAGGATTCGGCGCATTTCTCGAATCGCGCGAGGATCCTTAAACGCCCCATGACCATCCGGAACGACGACTTCGGACTGGGCGCTGTTCAGATGCGAACTCCAGTAAGGGACGACACCGTCACTGCTATTTGGCGTATCGCCTCGCCCGCGGTCGCCGATGATCGAGTGGTGCGGCACCGCGATGGGAAGTTGGTCCAGTGCCGTGTAGAGCGGATTACGGGGCGAAAGTCCGGCGACACTGGTGAGCTGGCCGCGATCAATGAGATTTGCCGGCAGATCAATGAATGCGCTGGTGATCGCTGAGGGGAGTTTGAGGAGCTTGATGAACCACCCCGTCACCGATAAATCCGCCAGCCCGCTGCCACGGTGTGGGGTGCAGATATAAATTTCCCGTTCGATTTTTGGATTCGCGGAAAAAATTAACGTCCGTTTTAACAGGTGATCGGCAGGGAGCTTCGCATCCAGTGATCTTGCATTTTCACCGAGTTTAGCATCCCATATTTTCCGATCAGGATTGATGACCTGCATTCTAGCAAGAAGCCCGCCCATGCTGTGGCCGACGATGACCATTTTCTTATGCTTACCCGTGACGGATTCTAACGCGGCCAGTTCTTCGCGCAGGCGCAGTGCAGAATAGCCAATAGGCCAGCCTGTGGGGTAGTAAAAGAGCATGAACTGATAGCGTCCGCGTAGCTTCGGATCGGCCCGCAGATCGTTAATGATATCTTTCCACATCCGGGGATGGGAGTTGAGCCCATGCACTAGAAGGACAGGGATCCGTTGTGGATCGTAAGGTTCTAATAGGATGAGCTTGGAGTTCATCACTCCAGGATGAAGTAAGCCACCAAGGGCGACCGTGACTTCATTGATGTCATAAGTCTGCTCGACAATGGGCGCGGTGAAATCGGCTGCTAACGGATAATCGGTGGCACCGAGTTTGACGCGGGAAAGGTAAGTCGGATCGTAGCCGGTGATGGAAACCTCGCGGGTGTGACCGTTTTTGACCGGCGGCTCGAAGGTGAGCACGGCGGTGATGGGTTCGAGGTATCCACGACTGGTGACGAAGCGCTGCATCTTCGCATCGGTCGGTCGCTTCCATTTGGGAGCGACTGGTAAGCCCACCCCGTCCTCGGTGTGCCAGTTTGCACAGAGCTGGTGCTTGACCTTGTAGGCGGGTTTCGCGGACTCAATACCAGCGAGTGGATAGATACCCGCTTTCTGGTCTAGGCCAGCGCTGACTCGGTAGGTGAAACCGGCGTAAGAAAATTGTTTTTCTGGCCGGTACTTAGCGCCGATGAAATTCACCGCGACGCCTTCAGTCGCAGCGGAGATGATTTGTAAGGCATGGCGTTGGATTTCACTAAGGGCTTTTACGTCCTTGATACTTCCACCGTCGGTGTCGAGTTCTGCCCATGCAAGTTCAGCGGCACGGAGTTGATAGACGCAGGTGGCGTTCTCGTCTTGTGCGAATCGTCTGCTTCGTTTGAGTAATAGTTCAGCAGTTGCAAGGCCACCGCCACGAAGTTCCACTTTCGCTTTCTCCGTTGGCGGAAGTTGTAAAGTGTAACACGAGGTGGAGAAGCTTGTGGCCAAAAGTATGGCAGCGCCGTTCGTTAAAAAATCGAGCTTCTTCATCGGGTGCTTAGGAGATGGAATGGCACTCACAGGAAACTAAACCAACTGCGGTGGACCTTTGGAAAAAGTTCGATGTTTGACGATTTCATGAGTTGGTCCGACCACTCATCACAGATTTTTTCATTCGGCTTGGTGAAGCTTTTTTTGTCGGAATCAATGACGGTGAACTCTGGACCCCGGCGGTCGGCGGCGGTGGAGATCAGCCTGCCAGTCGCGGCGTCCCTGACACGAGCCTCGAAGGCACAGACCGGCACTCCCGTGACAATGCTAGTTAGGCTTCCGGCAGGAATCGGCGACTGCCCTTCTCCCATGGGAAGTGCCCGGTCAAAGCGAACCTCCGTCAAAGCGATTTCAAGAATCAGCGTGTTGGCTTGGCCGGGATCGGTGGTTTTGTAAAACATACAAAGCGGCGACGCGAAGGCCTTATTAAGTGACTTGTTCCAATAGCGGGTAAGTGCCGCACAGCGTCTTAAGTACGTCCTCTTGTTAGGAATGAACGCGCTTTTACTTTCTTCCCATTTCCCGGTCTGGAGGAATGACGTCGTCACAGGTCGGACGACGATATTTTTGTATTTTGTGACGTCCACCTTTGGGTCACGCCACGAGTGTTCGAACGGTAGGCGCTGCACACGTTGCCCGACGTCGGTGCCCGTAGATTTCAAAAACTTCGTGGGTGCAGTGCGGCTGGTGACGGGATCGACCCCGCAACTGCAAATGCTTGCGGCAGTGAGAGTCAAAATAGAAAGGTGAGCAAGGGAGACGAGTTTCATAGAGGAGGAAGGCATAAGCGGCTTATGCCTATGACTAAGGCACCCGCAGCGAAGCGGCAAGACGCTTTGTCAGCAAACAACTGATGAGAAACAGGCGTGCCGTCGCTTCACCAAGAGTCATGAATCTCGCCATCATCGTTCCGTAAATATTCTGAAATGTGTGATAGGTGAGACGAGGGATGAAAAGCATGAAGTAAGTGTATAAAAAATTGGAAATGTAGTGGAATTTGGGGAATGAATTCCTGATGAAAATTGCGCTCAAGCTTAAGACCATTGCTCCTAACCTCTGGATGATGACATTTCCCCTCACGACGCTGGGTGTGGATCTTCAGCGTAACGTCACCATCATGAGGCTATCTTCTGGAGATTTAGTGGTGCACTCGACAGCCCCATTCACTCCGGCAGATGTTGAGATGATTCATCACCTCGGGCGGCCCCGGTGGCTGGTAGATGTGCTTCTTAGGCACGATACATTCTCTGCTCAAGGCTGCGCTGCTTTCCCACAAGCGACGTATTTAGCACCTAGGGGATTTGAAGCCGAGGTTCTGATCGATTCACTCCTTCCGCCGCCAACGGAGTGGCAAGGAGAAATCGAGGTCTTACCCGTTGATGGAGCGCCGACATTTAGCGAAATTGTGATGCTGCACCGCGCGACGCGCACCCTCGTCGTAGGTGATCTGCTATTCAATTTTGAAGGCAAGCAGGACTTACTAACGAAGGTGTTCATTAAAGTGGCAACCGTGGGTGGAACGTGCGATCCCGGAATGACCCGACCATTCAAAAATGCAATTGAAGACGAGTTAGCATTTACTCGCTCGATTCAAGAAATTTTAGCATGGGATTTTGATCGGATCATCGTGGGTCATGGCGTCCCAATCCGCACAGGGGGCAAATTAAAACTCCAAGCCACCTTAAAAGCAGCCGGCATCACAGGAATTTGATCGAGTGGTAGAACCTATTTGACCGAATGAAGACCGATCACGTTGCCCTCGGTATCGATCACTAGAGAAATAAAACCAAACTCTCCGATAGAAAATTTCGGCTTCATGACTTGACCGCCAGCCGGAGCCACTCGTGCTTCGTCGTCGGCACAATCTACGCAGGAAAAGTAAACTAAAGTGCCACTTCCGCCGGGTTTGCAGCCATCCATCTTGGCGAGTGCTCCGCAGGCACCCGGGAGTTCACCGGCACAATCATCAGATGCCGTCATGGGAAATGCTTTCATTTGGATCGCGGAGTCAGGAGAAGGTAGATCGACTAACTTTACATCGAGCATTGCTTCGTAGAATGACTTGGCTCGCTCCATGTCAGAAACATAGATTTCGAACCAACCAACAGGATTTCGTTTTGTATTCATAATTATAGGTATTCTTTTTGGCTGAGTATGATTGCTAAATGTTAGTATATTTACCGGTCCGCTGGGAGATCGCAAAATTCGATGAGTCGCAGTGGCAGGATCGGTAGCTTACTTAGAGGCCCATGGAGCGAGTGAGTGGCAGGGCGAAGGTTTTGCGGGTGGGGCGGTTCGCCTCGATGGACCATGGCCAGATGGCATCGGCAGCGTGTTGGATGACGCTGCGGCGGGTGTTGAGGGTGCTCATGAGGTCGTCGCGGGTGAGGCGGGCGAGTTCCTTGGTGCGGGTGGATTCTTGTTGGGCGCTTTTGTCGTCGCGGTATTGGGCGAGGAGTGTGTCAAGGGTGGCGATTTGCTCGGGCTTTTTGTAGCCGGGGAGGTTGTCGGCCTTGGCGCGGGTGATGAGGGAATCCGCGCTTTGGAGGAGGATGGCTCGGCTGCTATTGAGGCGGGTGCCGATGAGGTAGCCGTAGGTGGAGAAGTTGGTTTCTGGATCGCCATCGGTGGCGAGCATTTTGTGTTTTTGCTTGGCGGCGCTTTGGATTCCTTGGAGGGCGGTGTGGAGTTCTGCGGCGGCCTTGCTGCTTTCGAGGGTGGCCTGCTCGGAGTCTGCGGCGTCTTCCATGGTCCGGCTGGAGCGGCTGCGGGCCTCGGCGATGATTCCGGAAAAGCTGGCGAGGAATGCGGCGTCGATGTCACGGTCGGCGACGTCTTCTGAGTTGGCGTTGGCAGCAGTGAGGACGGATTCGGCGAGGGTGATGTCCTCGAGCTGGCCTTGGTGGAAGTAGCTGCGTGGGCGGGGAGCTTCGGCTGGCGGGGGAGTGACAGGGGCAGGTGTAGTTTCCATGATGTGTGTTTAAAATGACGAGTTAGCTGCTAGCGTAGTGGGACGTGTCTTGCACGATAATTCGAGTGTGACGATCAGGTGTCACAGATGGAATAAGGGGATTTTTGACTGGAAATTGGCTTTGTTGTCGAAAGTTAAGGCTCTGCGGTGAGAAAACGGATGGAAAACAATCGATTTGCAGGGAACGTAGAAGAATTTGATTCGCTCGTAGTGGAAAAATGTCGCTTCTACCATAAATTCGATGGCTCCGTTGAAGAAAATGAGGGGAAAGTTGTGCTTTTATGGGGTTCCGCTGCAAAAAACGAGGGTCCGCTGAAGAAAGTCGGGGGTCCGATGAAGAAAATTAAGGCTCCGCTGGAGTGAATTGAGACTTCGACAGAGATTTTTCGTGGCCTGTCGTAGTTTCTCGCTCCACCCCCAGCCCTTCGCGGCGCTTCCACGTCTGCGGTGAACTCTTCTCCCGCATCTCCAGCCGACAAAAAGAGCCGCCCCAGTTTCCCGGGACGGCCCTTGATTGGGCAAACGACGGTCACAGACCGACGCTACAGATTACTTTTTCTTCGCAGCACGCTTCTCCATGATCGCGGCTTGGGCAGCGGCGAGGCGGGCGACTGGCACGCGGTAAGGCGAGCAAGAAACGTAGGCGAGGCCGACATTGTGGCAGAATACCAC
>JAYUHS010000021.1:0-18355 GCA_043766715.1 Luteolibacter sp. | reverse complement strand
GGGTAGGAAAGCGAGTAACCGTAGTCGAAGCCGAGCACGGCGAACTCGGATAGAAACGAGTTATGCACGCAGAATTTCGCCTGCGACGGATCGAGATGTTCGAGCGGGATGTGGCGATCGCGGGTTTCGTAATCGTAGAAAACTGCGTGGCGCTGGGAAAATGTGCCGCGGCGACAGTCTTGGCCTGACAGCCGGACCGGGGTGCCCTCGAGCAGTAGGGCACCGAACGCGAGTGACTCAGCGAGGGCCCAATCGATCAGGCCGCCACCTGCTAAAGCCTCGACCCGCCTTGGGATGAAGCGTTTCTCTAACGTCGGATTCAGGTTGAAATCACTCGGAACGGTCGTGAGCACGCCACCGATTTTTTGCAGCGTGTCGTGGCTGATTCCCGTCGGGACTGGGGCGTGGGTGTAGGGCGGCTGATCGACTCCTGTCGAACCACTGAAGGCGGTGCGGTCGCCGACTTCTTGGAGCTGGAGCATCTTCTGGTAGCCCGCCTCGAACCGCTCCCAGATTGCGGTTTCTAACTCTTCCAAGTCAGGCTGGGAAATGACTCCTTCGGCGAGAAGCTGTTGCTTATAAGTATTTCCGAAGGTTGGGCGCTCGGCAATTTTCTTGGCGATGATCGGCTGAGTAAACGCGGCTTGGTCGTTTTCGTTGTGGCCTTGGCGGCGGTAGCAATACATGTCCAGCACGATGTCGCGGCCGAATTTCTGGCGGAATTCGAGGGCGAAAAGGGCGGCCCAGTAGAGCTCCATCGGTTCCTCGCCGTTGATGTGGAGGATCGGCGCCTCGACCATTTTCGCCACATCGGTGGCGTAGGCAGACGAGCGGGCGTCTGCCGGGGCGGTGGTGAAGCCGATCTGGTTGTTGATGATGAGATGAATGGTGCCGCCGGTGCGGTAGCCCTTGAGCTGCGAGAGATTCAGCACTTCCGCGACCGAGCCTTGGCCAGCGAAAGCAGCGTCTCCATGAAGCAGAATCGGCAGCACTTGGCCGCGATCGATTTCACCGCCGTGAAGGTCGGTGAGGACGCGTTGGCGGGCGCGAGCCTTGCCCTCGACGACGGAGTTGACGGCTTCTAAATGACTGGGATTTGCCGCGAGGCTGACGCGGACTTTGCCATCGGCCAGCTCGCGGATGCTCTCGTAGCCGAGGTGGTATTTCACATCGCCATCGCCAGCGATGGTGTCTGGCTCGTAGGTGGGAGTGAATTCGTAGAGCAGCGTGGTGAGAGATTTCCGGACGAAATTCGCGAGGATATTCAGACGCCCGCGGTGGGACATGCCCATTTCGATCTCCTTCACGCCTTGAGATGGGCAGGCTTCGAGCAGGGCATTGAGCAATATCATCGCCCCTTCGCCGCCTTCGTTGGAGAAGCGTTTTTCACCGAGGAAACGCTTGCCGAGGAAATTTTCAAATGCTTCGGCTTCGAGCACCCAGCGCAGTGAGTTCAGCTTTTTTTCTGGAGTGGCCTCAGTGCGCACCGCGTGCAGCTCGATCCGTTCGCGCACCCAGTGGCGGACGGTCGTGTTGTGGATGTGCATGAACTCGAAGCCGATTTTATTCGAGTAGGTCGCTTCCAACGCGGCCACCATTTCGCGCAGTTTCATCCGGTCGCCATGGCGGAAAAAGGAACTCGCCACCTCGCGCTCCAAATCCGCCTCAGTCAGGCCGAATTGGTCGAGCCGCAGCCGGGGATTTCCCTCGGGAAGATCGAGCGGATTGATGGCGGCCTGGGTGTGGCCGAGCGTGCGGAAGTTATAAACGAGGCTGGTGACTCGACCGTGGAATGCCAAATCTCCATCAGAAACTGCGGCTGTTGCTACTGGTGTGCCACCAGCGGCCGCCGCATCCTCCTTTGTTTTAACTTGGGCTGATCCCAGTTCAAATCCTTCGTAAAAGGCCGCCCATGTCGCATCGACGGACTTCGGGTCCTCGCACCATTGACTGTATTTTGCTTCCAATAAATCTGCGTTCTGGCGCGGCGAAACCGAGGAGTTCATGAGAAATGGATAAAATGATGTGGCGAGCCTGCAAATTTCCGGCTTGGCCCGCCACGCGCGGACATTCATTAAGGGGCACGCACCTCCGCGTCAACCGTACAAGCGCGATTTCCACTGCAAATACCCGACCCGAAATCATGATTGAAGTGAACCAACTCACGAAGCGATATGCCCGCCACGAAGCGGTCCGCGGGATCAGCTTTTCCGTCGCTCAGGGCGAGGTCGTCGGCTTCCTCGGGCCGAATGGCGCCGGCAAGACGACCACGCTCCGGATGCTCACCGGCTACCTGCCGCCGACCTCCGGCACGGCGACCATCGCCGGCCACGACATTTTCCGCCACTCCATCGAAGCGCGCAGGAAAATCGGCTACATGCCGGAAAACGTCCCGCTCTACGAAGACATGCGAGTCCGCGAATATTTAAAATTCCGTGCCCAGCTCAAGGGGCTCAGCGGCAGTGACGCTCGCCGCCGCGTCGGGGATGTCATCGACACCTGCGGCCTCGAGGGCGTGAAGCGGAAGATGATTAAGACGCTCTCGAAAGGCTACCGCCAGCGGGTCGGTCTCGCGGATGCCCTTGTTCACGATCCCGAACTCCTCATTCTGGACGAGCCCACTAACGGCCTCGACCCGAACCAAATCCGCCAGATCCGCGAACTCATCCGCCAGCTCGCACAGACTCACACCGTCCTCGTCTCCACCCACATCTTGTCGGAGGTGGAAATGATTTGTAACCGCGTCATCATCATCGACGGCGGCAAGATCAAAGCCGCAGATACCCCCGCAAATCTCGTCGAGCAGATGCGGGCAGCCGGTCGCATCCAAGTGGAAATCCAAGCGGATCCTGCCGTCGTAGCCGGTGCGCTCAATCGCCTCAGCCAAGTGAAAAAAGTCACCCCAGAAGCCCTTGATGGTGACTGGACCCGTTTCACCGTCTGGGTGGATTCCGGCACGGACTCGCGAGAGCGCATCGCCCAACTTTGCTCGCAATACGGCTGGCCGCTCCGCTCGCTTTTCCGTCATGTCGCCACACTGGAAGATGTGTTTGTCGAGCTGACGCGCAGGGATTGACCGCTGAATTTTACTCCCCAAGTCCCTTTGCGTAAACCTCTTGGCGAGTGAAGACGATCATCATCGGGCGGCAGCAAATTTCGCAATCGTAGTCCACCTCCGTCGGCATCTCATCCGGGTGGGGCACAGCGACTTCAAAGACTTCGAAGCAGGTCGGGCAGGTGACGTCGGCAAATTCCATGAGGCATCTTTGCACCAGAAATGAACTTTTCCAATCCCGGAATCGCCACCAGATCCCCCTTGCCAGTGCCGCCCGCCGTGGCACTCTCTGCTCCGATGCCAGATAAGACGCTTTTTGAAAAAATCTGTGATAAGGAAATCCCCGCGACGGTCGTCTTCGAGGATGAGCGGTGCGTCGTATTCCGGGATATTTCGCCGCAGGCCCCGCTGCATATTTTGATAATTCCTCGCAAGCCGGTCCCTAGGATCGGGCTGGCAGAAGAGGGGGACGATGCGCTGCTTGGCCACTTGTTACTCACCGCCGCGAAGGTGGCGCAAAGCGAAGGGGTGGCGGCGACCGGGTATCGGCTCGTCATCAATAACGGCCCCGACGGCGGCGAGGCGGTGCCCCATTTGCACATCCATCTGCTAGGTGGACGCCAAATGATGTGGCCACCCGGTTAAAAATTTCCACTCGCATGAAATGCAAAATTTCCTGTGCGCTCGGCATGTTGTGCTTCGCCATTCCCGCTTGCACCACGGCACAGAAAGTGGCGCCCGTGCCAACCGGACAAAAGGTGGTGCTGGTTCACGGTTTCCTTGAAACCGGCTCCACCTTCAAGCCGCTCCAAAAACGCCTCGAAAAACGCGGTGTGGAAGTCTTCGTGCCGCGCTTAAAGCACACCGACGGCCGTGGTGGCTTGGACTTCCTCGCAACGCATCTCAAGCGAGACATCGACGCGAAATTCGGACCTACCGCCACCATCAGCATCGTCGCCTTCAGCATGGGCGGCCTCGTCAGTCGGCAGTATTTGCAAAACCAAGGCGGTGCCGCACGTTGCGAGAATCTGATCACCGTTTCCTCGCCTCACCATGGGACGCAAGCCGCTTGGTGCTACCCCTCGCAGGGAGCGGCGGAAATGCGACCCGGCAGCCCGTTTCTCGCGAATCTTTACCAAACTCAGGGAAATCTCGGGAAAATGCCCGTGACTTCCTACCGCACGCCGCTAGATCTCATTATCCTCCCGCCCTCCAGCTCGATCTGGGACCGCGCGGAAAATCTCGAATACCCCGTCATCCTGCACCCCATGATGCTGACCTCAAACCGGGTGCTCGCCGACATCGAGCAAAGGCTGGTGAAATGAAAAACCCCGCCCACCGAGAGTCGGCGGGCAGGGTTCTTCATGCGGCAAATGTGGGATTATTCGCCTGTGGTTTTGATTTTCCCGAGCACTTCGACGCGGACCGCCGTGATGCCACGACTGGCGAAGCCGAGACGCTGGGCGATGCCGATGGTGACGTCGATAATCCGGCCTTTCACATAAGGTCCGCGGTCGGTGATGGTGACGACTTCGGATTTACCATTCGACTCGTTGACCACGCGCACTTGAGTGCCCATGGGAAGAGTCTTGTGAGCCGCAGTGGCTGCGTCGTTCTTGAGACGCTGGCCGCTGGCCGTGCGGGTTCCGAAGTTGGTGCCGATGGAATACCAAGAGGCTTTGCCATGTTGGACGGATTCCACCGCGAATTTGGGTTCGTTGGTTTGAGGTTTGGTTCTTGCATTCCCAGTTGACGCGCAACTGGGAATAAGGATGACGCCGGCGATTGCCAGGGCCACGGAGTTTAGGTTCCGGGTCATGTTCATCGTATTGAGTCCCCTCTGGGGCGGGGGCCTCGTAAGGACTTGGTAATCAGGATGCAAGACAAAACTGCCATGCCTCGGGTAAGCAGAAATCCCCAGTCTTCCGGTAGTTGCGGGCAAGTCTTACGGATTCCTTAACAATTTTTTCCAGAGATCAGTGCGACTTTTTAGCTGCTGCCTACTGCGACATCCTTCTCAGCGAGACCGGCTCTGCTGGGACGTTTTCAATCCATAGAATTCTCGCGGCTGGTGAATCGAATTTTGCCAACCTTTCCGCTTGAAGCGGTGAAAGCGGCATCGCAGTTTTTTTCCACATGGAAGTTTCGAAGAAAAACAACTCACCGACCCCGGTAGAATTAATCGACTGGTTAAACGATGAAGGAGTCATGGAACTGGACTGGGACTTCCCAGAAGATGGGGATCTTATCGCAGCGGGACTGGACTCGATGGCGGTAATGCAACTGGTGGTGGCGGTTGAAGACCGCTATGAAGTCGAACTCGGCCCAGAAGATCTGACTAAGGAAAATCTAGCGACTCCGACGACTTTGGCGGCACTGATCGCGGCGAAGATTGCATGAAGCTGCCGCGCGACACCTTCGACGTCGCGGTGATCGGGGGAGGAAGCGCGGGCTTGGCCGCTGCGGTAACAGCAGCTCGGGAAGGAGCGCGGACGCTTTTGATCGAGCGTCATGGCTATCTGGGTGGCATGGGCACGGCGTCGCTGGTCCACACGTTTTGCGGGCTGTATCTCCTGCGCGAGGAAGTGGAGGCGGTGTTGGCGAATCAAGGGTTTGCCACGGAAATGGCGGAACGCATGATCGCGGCGACGGGACTTGGGCCGGTGCGGATGGGGCGCGTGGATGTGCTGCCGCAGCACCCGGTGGAGTTCGTCCGGATCGCAGACGAGCTGGTATCCTCGGAGCCGTTGATCCAATTGATGTTGCACACGGAAGTTTCCGCAGTTTCTCGGGAGGAAAATTGGAAGATCCGGCTGGTGGATCGGGCGGGGGAGCGGTCGGTCGATGCCGAGTGCTTGGTGGATGCGTCTGGAGATGCGGTGGTCGCCATGCAGTTAGGCGGTGGCTCGGCGATGGTAGAGTCGCCTCGGCTGCAACGTCCGGCCTATGTTTTCGGCGTGCATCACACGGTCTTGGCGGACGATGCTTGGCGGTTACTCACAGCGGGGTTGATCGTCGAGGGCATCCGTGCTGGGGAGCTTTCGGAAAGCGCCATGGGGATTTCCTTCCGTGCATCTGGAAGGCCGGGGGAAATTTTCGGAACGCTGGATCTCGCTGGCGGTGAGGTGCTTACGGATTACGATCCGCTTGATAGTGCGTGTTTGACGGGATTAGAAATTCAAGGGCGAGCCACCGCGGTGAAGGTGATTTCATGGCTGGCACGGCGATCTGCTGCGTGGGCTGGAGCCTACATCAGCCATTGGCCGGTGCGGGCAGGAGTGCGCGAGAGCCGTCGCTGGATCGGCGAATATGTGCTGACGGGGGATGATTTGTTAGCCGGAACGCGGTTCACGGACGAAATTGCCTTGGCGACATGGCCAATGGAGTTCCGCGAGAACCCGCGAGGCCCCAAGTTGCGGTTTCCCCACGAAAATCGTCCGGCGGGGATTCCGTTGCGCTGTTTGAAACCGGAGGGAATCGACCGCTTGTGGGTGGCAGGACGCTGCATTTCCACAGACCACGCAGCCCAAGCGTCGATCCGGGTGATGGGGACTTGTTTCGCGACAGGTGAGGCGGCGGGGCGGGCGGCTGTGCTGGCTTGCCGGGGCGTATCATCCGCAGGAGGCCGACTCTCGAATGCGGGGTTGTAGGGAAATCGCGCGGTAGGTAGCCTCGTGCCACCTCCTAGAAATGGGATCCACTCTTACCATGAAAAAATGCCCTTACTGCGCGGAGGAAATCCAAGACGAGGCGATCAAGTGCAAGCACTGCAGTGAGTTCCTTGACCTTTCGAAACGGCCTTTTCCACCGGCGTTACCGGTAAGCAGCGCGAGTCCTTTGCCGTTCTATTTCAAGACATCGTTCATTGTCCTGACTTTCGTGACGCTTCCGCCGTTCGCGCTGCCTTCGGTGTGGATGCATCCGAAACTGCACTGGATCTGGAAAATCGTGATCACGCTGGCGATCTTCGGCATTTCTTGGCTCTGCTATGTTTCGATCGTCGCGTTTATGCACCAATTCGACGAGGCGACGAAGATGCTCAATGAGTTTAAAATTTGAATTCCTAAGTGGATGACGAGTGACTTGCGAGGTGCGCTGATGTCATTTCGCTTGCTCGACCCATTTCGTGAGCCGCGTCTGCAATTCCAGAAGCTCTGGGCGAAATTTTTCTAACGCCGAGTCCGCTGCCCACTCTTCTACGAGTCGGGAGGCGGCGAGGTCTCCGGCTTTGATCTGTTCGTAGGTGTAGGGAGATGGGGTCTTACCGTAGAGCCGGTAGCCGGTGGTGGCGCTGCGGAGTGGGAAGGATTTTAAGAATGTGGCGGCTTCTACGGGCGAGAGGTCTGGGCCACGGAGATAGCCGTCCACGGAGTCGAGCTGTGTTGAGTTTGAGAGGTCTGCGCGGGCCATGATGCTGGCACGCTGTGAGGCGGACACGGTGGATTGGGAGTCTAAAATCTCCATCATCGCTTCTGGATGTTCCGCAGCGAATTCATCCATCGCCATCGACTTGAGTTGCGGGTTTCCTTCCCACGCGGCAAGCCGGAGTGCGGCCTCGGGAGTGCCGATGTAACGGGCAAGATCGAAGGCCTCGGCAAATCCGCGCGACGTTCGCCAATCCGGGTGACCGAGCATTTGATCAAATCTGACAAGGAGTTCGCCGTCGTCGGCCCGACTCATCCCTTCCCGGGTGAGTGATTTTAGAGCGGTAGCAAATTCGTCAGCCGAGGCCGTGGTATCGAGCAGTTGATTCGCGGTGGCGCTTGCCATTTCGGGATCGGAGGTGGCGAGGATGTCGAGCAAGAAAACCCGCAAGGTCGGCCAACCGACGAGTGCGCCGTGGGGACCCACTTGAAAATCGAGGCCGGTGGTGGCATCGACCCCTGATGCTAGTAGTTCCGCAATGGACGCTGCCCGTTCTTGCGGGTCCATTTGCGTCCACAAGAGGCGGATCGCTAATAATCGGGAACGAATTTCTTCCGTGGTGGGCCTTGGAGACGAGGTCAGCCACTTGAGAAGTGATGCCCAATCGTCTTGGACAGACGGCTTAGGTTCGCTGAGCGAGTCGATGGGCTCGTCTTCTTCAGTCGGTTTGGCGGACTGGACAGCGTGCGGGCGGCGGTGATTTTTTTCTAGAGCATCAGCCGAGCTGTTTTTTGGCAGTTGCTGAGATGCGACCCAAAGTGCGAGCAAGAGAAGGGCCGCGCCCAGCGCGACCTTCTGGGCTTGGGTCATGGGGTCGGCGGCGTGAGAACGTCGTTAGTAGCGATTTCTAACGTGATCGACTTCAGCGTGGCGATGTCACCGGCAAGACGATCTTGGACACGGAGATACCAATTTCCTTTCGGGTTAATACCGGTGAAGGCGCCACTGACATCTTCACTGGTGATCACTAAGTTGTTCGCTCCAGCTCCTTCTTCATTGTGGATGATCGTGTAGGGGACGGTCATTTGTAAGCCCTGCGGCCCTTCGAGAATGATGAAAAGATCACCGCGGTGAGGCGTGCGGATAGTTAATGAAAGCGACACAGATTTGACCGTGGATCCCCGTTGGAAAGTACTTACTGGGATGCGAAAGCTGGTCCACTGTTTGAGTCCATCCGGGATTTTGGTGCGTTGATTGTAAGGAAAAAACGTCGAGTAGGAACTCACTTTCCCTACCTTAACTGGCTCTCCAATGTCGGGCTTGATGACGGGAGCGACGGCTTGTAGTAGAGAGTTCGTATCTTTCGAAAATGCGTAAACGATCGATTCGGAAGGGCGGCCTCCTACCAGCACTCCCGCAGCGCTCCAATTAGAATCAGCGTTTTTAGTCCAGATCGGTCCTCCACTGTTACCATGGCCGGTGGTTACTAGGGTGGTGGCTAGAGCATTCCCTGCAAACCGCTCGTAGGTAGTAACGACCGGACCGGTTTTGTGGAGGAAATAGCCCTCTATCTTACTGTCGAGGTATAAATTGTCGGCTGGGTAACCTGTGATAAGGGTTTTTCTAGTTTTCTGGAGATCATCGATGCCGTTGAGATTGAGAGTCGCAGATTTACCCTTGATGAGTTTTTCAAATGCGAAGGCGAGGATCACATCTCGGCCGAATTCGGTTTGCGCGGCTCCGTTGAGATTGGAAAGGGTGGCGTAGTCCGCCCAGCGATAATATCCGCGGCTGGGAATGGCTGTTTTCTCGTTGAGCACGGCGGAGTTGGCGCTGGGATACCAGATCGGCGGCGCTCCCCATTGGCCGCCTTGATAGACGACATGAGCGGCGGAGAAGAAAGTCCGGCTACTCCATGCGCAAAATCCACTCCCGTTGCCCAGGCTGGTGAGCACCACTCCGTTGTAACGAAACGGCTCTTCGGAGAGCTGGCTGGGACGAATTTTGACCGGCGTGGTGGTTTTTGATTTGGCTGCCGTTGCCAAGTTTCCAGTGAGCAATAGCACCGCCACAGCGGCTAGGTTGGAAATATTCATCGGGTGAAGTTCTAAACAGTTTGAAAGCTGTTATGATTTGGGGGTGCAAGTGTCAAGTTGCCAAAAAACCAGCTCATTTCCAGTCCATACGTTTCGCCGCCGGCTTACTGTTTGGGAATGAAATACTGCCCATCACGGTTCGCGCGACGGCGCTGGGGGAGCTGGCTTTGCTACGTTGTGGACCTTGATCGCTTGGATGAGGTCGCCACCGGTTTCCTTTTGGTAGCGGAAATAAAGCCCGGCGAAAAATGCGGCTGCCGCGAGAATCAGGAACATCAAGGTGGGGCCGAAGCCACTGTCGCGAGGTGCCAACGGGACGTAGGATGGAACCCGTGGAGCGGATTTTTCGGTAACGGGAGGCACCTCTGGCTCGCGGCGTGCGGCGGGTAGTTCGGGTGATTTTTCGCGGCTTATTTCTTCGAGTTCTTCATCGCTGAGGACGAAGCCGAAAGAAACATCGCCGATTTTCACGGTCATGCCGTTGCGCAAGGGGACGACTTGTTTGCGTTCTCCGTCGAGCTTGATGCCGTTAGTGGAACCCACATCCGCCAGTTCGTAGCCGCCCTTGATGCGGCGCATTTCTGCGTGGTTGACGGAAACGGAGCCGGAGTCGATGGCGATATCATTCTCACTTCCGCGGCCGAGCGTGACCACCTCGCGGTCCAGTGGGAAGCGGTACGGCTGGGCATTTTTCTCAGGGACGGTGATCGTGACGCGAGGCATGGAGGTAGAACGAGACGGGTTTGCAGTTTCTAGCGTGAAAGTTACCTCAGCTGCACGAATTTTTTCGTAGCACGAGGGATTTGGCTTGGTGCTTAAAGTGCAGCGGCGATTTTTTCGAGGCCTGCCAGCATCACCGCGCGTGGGCAACCGAAGTTGAAGCGGAACCAGCCGGGCCAGCCGAAGTAGGCGCCGTCGGAGAGGAATAATCCGGCGTTTTTTTCAAAAAACTGGGCAGGATTTCCGACGTCTAGGCCGCGGGCGTCGATCCATGCGAGGTAGGTTGCTTCTGCGGGAGCCACGGACATTCCGGGGCAGCGGGTGTGGATGAACTCGACGAGGGCATCCCGATTACCGGTCAAATAAACCATCAATTGCTGTCGCCACGGCTCTCCATCTCGGTAGGCAGATTCGGCGGCGTAGTAGGCAAGGGCGTTGATTTCGCTGAGCGTATGGCCGCGGCTGGCGGAAAATTTCCGGCGGATGGTGGAGTCTGGGATCACGGCGAAGGCGTAACCAAGGCCGGCGATGTTCCACGTCTTGCTGGGGGAAAGCAGGGTGATGGTGCGCTTGGCGAGATTTCCGGGGAGATTCAGCGCGGAAAAGTGAGGGGTGGCGGTCTCGTCAAAAATAAGGTCGCAGTGGATTTCATCCGAGACGAGCACGAGGTCGTGGGTCTCGCAGAAGGTAGCGAGGCGGGTGATTTCTGCGGCGGTGAAGACGCGGCCTAGCGGGTTTTGCGGATTACAAAGGAGAAATACTCGGGTCGCGGGGGTGACAGCAGCTTCCATGGCGGCCCAATCAAAGGTCCAAATGCCGTCGATTTGCACATGATCCACGGTGATCAGGACCGCGTGGGCATCGTGATGGACGCTGATAAACGGCGGGTAAACGGGAGTGCAGGTCATGATTGCCTCGCCGGGTTCACAAAAAGCCCGGGCTGAAAGCGAAAGCGCGGGGACGAGTCCGCCGAGGTGGACGATGTGATCGAGGGGAACGGTGGCTCCTCGACGGTCGTGCAAATAGCTGACGAGTGCGCGGTTCAGCCCCTCATGGGCTTGAGGATAGCCAAAAACTCCGTGATCGATGCGGTCATGCAGGGCCTTCCGAATCACCGGTGCGGAAAGGAAGTCCATGTCCGCGACCCAGAATGGATCGAGCTCGGGTCGGCGGTCGTATTTGATACAGCCGGTGCCGCGACGGTGGATGGGTGTGTCGAAATCGAAATGCATCGGGTGGAGGTCTGAAGCTTGTTGAGCGAATTTTCAAGTAAGACCTCAAACGGAGTTGCGCCCTGCGGACGAAACGGGAAACACGGTGGCTGTTTAAAGCGCGAAAGTGACCTGAACGACGACGGCGATGGTCGCCCCGGCCTCCAGCGACGGCGACTGGGAAAATTTCCATGAGCGGGCGGCTGCCACTGCGGCTTGGTCGAGCTGGGGATTTCCGCTGCTGCGATAGACGCTGGTGGAGGCGGCGGAGCCATTTGCCCGGACTTGGATGAGCACGCCGACCTTGCCGGTTTTTTTCGCGGCGCGGACTGCGGCCGGGTAGCGTGGCGGCGGCGAGCTGAGAAGTTGAGGTGGGCTGGCTGGTGGGGGCCGCTTGGCTCGCTTGCCCTCGCCACTTCCTTTTTTACCTCCGGATTTCCCGGTTTGGGTCTTGGCTGGGCCGGGTGATTTCTCGGTCGAGCGACCCGCAGTTGGCGATGCTGACGGTGGAGAAGGCTTTGTAGCGATCACCGAAGTCATCGGCTCGAACAAGGATTGTGGTCGGAGCGCTGGTAGGTCTTCGAGGGCGAAGAGTGACGCTTGCGGTGCCGGGACCTGAGGGGTGGGCAGCGATTCAGGTGCGGTCGGGGACTCGGGCTCGCTTGCTTGCGGTTCGCGGTTGGAAATCCGCATTTCGAACTCCCCGCGATCCCCGGCAGTGTCGTCGTCGCCTTTCCCTTTTTCCCCGGGACTCATCAATGTCACGGTGCACGCAGCGGCGATGAGACAGGCGTGAAATCCGAGGGAAATCCACAGCCCCAGCTTGCTGGCCGGAGCGGCTTGGGTAACGGGGGCTACTGGGGCGGTCGGTGTTTCCGCAGAAACGGCATCCGTCGGACGCGAGAGCGCCGGAGGTCGGAGGATGCGCGGTTTCTGCGGACCGAGATTCATCTGCGGAAACTCAGTTTCCGGCGACGGAGGTCGGCTTGTAACCTTGTTGCTTTCTGGCACCCGAGCCGAAGTCATAGCCGAAGATGAGCCAACACTCGGTATTTGGCGAGGAATCGTTCACGCCGGCCATCGCGACGAGGTCGAGGTGGGTGTTGGCGGTGGGTAGCCACTGGATGGTGGGTCCGACGATCCCTTCGTCCGGGCCGCCTTCTGGATGGGTCCACTTGCCTTCGATGCCGACGGAGAAGCAGCTATCGACGATGGTTTTCGAAATACCACCGGCGATGCCCCACTCGGCCTTGGACTCGCCCCAGACACGGCGTTCGTGGATGAAGTTCGTGCCCCAGTGCCAGCCACTGCCGAAGTCGTCGCCGATGAGGAGTTTCGGCTCGATTCCGTCCGCGCCTTCATGGGCGAATGCATATTCGAAATAGACCGTGGGATTCAAAGGCAATACTCCCCAGTCAGCGAATGCGTAGCGCAACTCAGCGGAAACCTCGTCCTGCTGCCAACCCTTGCCGTTGGAATTATCGTGAATGACCTTTTCATAAAGGTCGAACTGCATCCGGTAAGGCAGCCCTATTTCGAACTCGGTCTGTGAGCGCTGAGTGACCTTGCCATCGTCGAAGGTGCGGACGCGATACCACTGTTCCAATCCGATTTCCCAAGGATCTTTCTGAATGAAAATCCGAGTCGTGCTGAAGCGGCGGTCATGAGTCCATGATGGTTCACCGGCGGCCCCGGTAGGAGCGTCTTCGGCGAGTCCGGAGAGTTCCGAGCCGCTGACCATGACATTACCGACGACGGGCGGTGCAGCGGAATTTTGGGAGTGCGCGATGCCCGCCGAGAGCAGCGTGGCCGCACCAAGGAGGATAAAAGGTGAGTTTTTAGACATAGTTTATCAAAAACGCATGGTGTGGGTGGTTTCTTAGAAAAGTTTTACTGAAATTTCGTTGGTGCGGGAGCCATGGATACGAGGACTTGCAGCTTGGCCAAAAACCGATGAAGGTTCGCGTCATGCCGGAATGGGAAAATCGTTACCAAGCGGGCGAAACTCCGTGGGAAAAAGGTCAAGCCGCGCCGCCCTTGATGGAGTTGCTGGCAGAGCCGGAGCCGGTGGACTGGGGCAGAGGTCCGATTCTGGTGCCGGGTTGCGGCTACGGCCACGACGTGCGGGCCTTGGCTGCCCTCGGGATTCCGGTGCTGGGAGTGGATCTCTCGCCCACGGCGGTGGCTCGGGCGCGGGATTTCCCGAAAGTGGGCGATGAGAACTACGAACTCGCCGATGTCTTGCAGCCTGCTTGGCTCAACGGGCGACAATTTTCCGCCGTTTGGGAACACACTTGCTTCTGTGCGATCGATCCGGCGGACCGGGGCCGCTACGCCGAGGTGATGGCGAGTTGTCTGCCGGTGGGCGGCCTGCTGGTGGGGGTGTTTTTCATCAATCCCTTCGATCCGGGCGAGGAGCGAGAGGGGCCGCCATTCGGCACGACGGTGGCGGAGCTGGATGCGTGGTTTCACCCATGGTTCGAGCGGGAGGATGGCTGGGTGCCTTCCCGCGCCTATCCCGGCCGTGAGGAGCGGGAATGGATCGCGATTTTTCGCAGGAAGGCACAGCCATGAGTTGCGGCCTCGGCGATCGTTCTCTAGGCTGGCAACCACGAGACGCGATGAGATTTTTCCCGATTTTCCTGACACTGGCCTTGCTGCCATGGAGTGCGTTCTCTGCCGAGAGTCGCCTCTATGTGAATGAGTTAAAGGCTCCTGCGAGTCGCAAGGACTTGGAGGCCATCCAGAAATCCTTGGCGGAGGCGCTGCCCAAAGCGCGTGCGGCGACGGTGTGCATCGAGATCAAGGAAGGCTCGGGCAGCGGCGTGATCATTTCCTCAGATGGCCTCGTCCTGACCGCTGCGCACGTGGCGTCTGGAGTGAAGAAAAAAGTAACCGTCGTGCTGGAGGACGGAACCAAGCTGAAGGCCGAAACGCTCGGACTGGTGGCGGGAAAGGACGCGGCGATGATCAAAATCACCGAACCCGGCAGCTATCCGTTTGTTGAAATGGATCGTAGCGAAACCACACGGCTGGGTGACTGGGTGTTCGCGCTGGGGCATTCGGGAGGATTTGATAAAGAGCGGGGATCGGTGGTGCGGTTGGGGCGCTTGGTGCGCATCGCGAACTCGACATTTCAGTCCGACTGCATGCTCATCGGTGGCGATTCGGGTGGGCCGTTGTTTGATCTGAATGGGAAATTGATTGGCATCCACTCGCGAGTCGGCCAGCAGCTCCAAGTGAACATGCACGTGCCGATGACTGAGTTCATCGCGAACTGGGATGGCATGATGAAATCCGAGTTCATCGGCGAGGGGCCCTACGCCCAGAAACCGAAAAAAGGCGACGGTTTCCTCGGTCTCGCCACCGAACCCCGCAAAGCTGGCGGCTTACGGGTGACCAAAGTGGGTGCCAAGAGTCCGGCGGAAATGGCAGGAATCAAAGAAGGCGACACTCTCCTGAAACTTAACGGCACGGACCTCATCACTCGCGAACAGATGCAGGATTTACTCAAGCAAATGTCCGCCGGCGATGAGCTGGTTTTAGAAACCGAGCGCGCCAGCAAACCGAAAACCTTCACTTTCGAACTCGGTGAACGCTAACTCCATCCTCGCCATCGTTTCCGCAGGCTTGCTGGTTTCCGCCACCGCCCAGCAAAGCCTCGATTCCGCCTACCGCACCACGGGCACTGAGGTAGTCGCGGCATTTGAAACCGAGCGCCAAGTCCTGCAATCCTCCAGCGCGGTGATCTTGGATGGCCGCCGAGAAATTGGCTACGGCGTGGTGATTTCTAGCGACGGCTACATCCTCACCAAGGCCAGCGAAGTGACCTCCGCCGCAGCACTCGCCGTGACGGTGGACCAGACGAATTACCGTGCTGTCAAGGTGGTGTCCATCGACCCGACGTGGGACGTGGCGTTATTAAAAATCGAAGCAAGTGGTCTATTTCCAGTCGTTTATGCGCCGACGAGCGCCGTGCCGCAGGGAACTTGGGTGGTGGCAAATGGCGCGACGACTCGCACGGCGAGGCGATTGCTCGCTGGGATCGTGAGTGCCAAAATCCGGGAAATTCCTGCATCCGGTGGCGCGGCTTTGGGGGTGATTCTCAACGCGAAATCGACTGCGCCACAGATCGATGACGTGAATGAGAAAAGTGGCGCGAAAGAGGCGGGTCTGGCGAAAGGGGATGTGATCGTTTCTATCGAAGGAAAAAAGGTGAAAAAGATCGCCGACATCGCCGAGGCACTCAAGGACCGCAAGGCTGGCAGCACGGTGAAACTGACCTACCGCCGCAAGGAAGTGGAGGCCACCGTGGACGTCCGGCTGGCGGCACGCGGTGAAATGTTTACGGACCAGATGAACCGCAACGACCAGATGAGCGGCGATTTTTCCCCGCGCCGCAGTGGATTCCCACGGGTGCTTCAGCATGACATCCTCGGAAACCGGACGGTGCAGGGCGGTCCCTTGCTGGATCTCGACGGCCGCTGCCTCGGGATGAACATCGCCCGGGCGAACCGGGCAGAAAGTTTCGCGATCCCGGTGGAGGATCTCAAGGAATTAGCCGCTCGCTTGATGAAGCAGGCGGGGAATTAGCATGAACCCAGCCGGTAGCCGATGGCGCGGACGGTCTGGATAATGGCGGGATTCGCCGGGTCGAGTTCGATTTTTTTTCGCAGCAGCAAGATGTGTTGGTCGAGGGTGCGGGAGTCTGGGAAGTAGTCGATTCCCCAGCAGGTATCGAGGAAAACGTCGCGGGAGACCGCCTCGCCGCGGTGGTCGTGGAGCAACCGCAGCATGGAGATTTCCCGTGGCGTGAGGTCGATACTTTTACCGCCGCGCTCGGCGATCAGTGAGCGTGGATGCACGGTGAGATCGCCGAGGATGACGTGATCCGTCGCATCCCTCGGGGCGCTGCGGCGCAGGGCTGCGCGGATGCGGGCCATCACTTCGCTGCGGGTGAACGGCTTGCGGATGAAGTCGTCCGCACCGAGGTCCAGCCCGACGACAACGTCGATTTCTTGGTTCTTTGCGGAGAGAAATAAGATCGGCAGCGAGCGATCACTGGCTCTCACCCGGCGGCAAACTTCGTAGCCGTCGAGGATGGGCATCATGATGTCGAGGCAGAGTAAATCCGGCTTGCCACTGCGCCAAAGTTCCACCGCCTGCCGTCCATCTGCGGCGCGGAGAGTGGTGAAGCCCTCGCTTTCCACACAAGCGGCGAGTGCTTCGAGGGTGAGTGGATCGTCTTCGGCGATGAGAATGGTCATGGTGGATGAAGATTTTTTTAACCGCAGATAGACTCAGATCGACGCAGATGAAGAGGGGATTTCTGATTCAATTTTCACAGCGTTGGGTGGGGATGTGGAGGCGGAAGGTCGCGCCGACCTCGCTTTCTAATAATTCAAGCTCGCCACCCATACGCCGGGCGAGGTCGCGACCGATGGAGAGTCCGAGGCCAGTGCCGCTGGCCCCTTCGTTGGTCGTCTGAAGCACCCGCTCGAAGGGGGCGAAAATCCGTTGGCGGGCGGCGGTGGGGATGCCCTCGCCACGATCCCGGACTTCGAGGATCAGGAAATTTTCATCCATCGTGCAGTCCAGCCCGAGCCATTTGCCGGCGGCGGCGTATTTCTCGACGTTGGAAAGCAAGTTGCCGGTGATCTGGCTGAGGGCGTCTGGGTCGAGCATTACGGCTGCGTCGGCGGAGAAATTGGCATCGATCTGGATGCCACGACGTTCCAGCGCAGGGCGGAAATTTTCGAGCGTTTGGCGGACGATTTCGGTGGGCAAGCAGCGGACTGGCTTGAGCTGAAGGGTGTCTCGCTCGCGTTGCGAAAAGGTCAGGACGTTCGCAACCAACCGTGAGAGCCGCTCGATTTCCTCGGCGACGAGGCCAAGGCGGCGGCGGGCTTCGAGCGGGCGGTGGTCGAGCGAATCGGTGGCGAGGTCGAGATTGAGCGAGAGATTCGTGAGCGGCGTGCCGAGTTCATGCGAGACGCGGTTGACGAAGGAAACTCGCTCGGCGGCGAGCCGGAGTGCGCGCTGCTGTTGCTGGAAAAGCACGATGCCTGAGGCGGCAAGGAGTATCGCCGCAGTCGTGGCAACTGCCAGCGTCGCCGGATCGTGTGAATGGGTGATTACGAGTCCGTCCCACGACCGGATTTGCCAGTCGCCGAGATGGCTACGGATTGGGATAATGGAGGCGGCAGGACCGTGGGATTGGGGACCCAGCGCGACGAGTGGCTCGCCATCGGGTTTCTCGATGTGCAGCCGAGCACCGGCCTCTCGCAGTGGCGTCAGTGGAATTTCTAACCATGACAGGAGGTGGCGCACGGTGCGCTCACTCACGGTGGCTCGCTCGATCAGCACGGCCACGAGCACACCCGGCTCGGGCTGGCTGCAATGCACCGAGTAAGTCGCATCGCCGTTGGCAAACCACTTGCCCTTCGCCGCAAGCGGGCGTTCGAACATCGAAGCCTCCAGGACGAACCCGGTTTGCGGATTCAGCGGCCGCTTGCCAGTGCTGAGCTCAATTTCTGGGAGGATCTGAATTTTCCTGTCTGACAAGACGCTGCTGGGTTCGCTTTCTTTGCGAAAAATACGGACGAGGCGGACTCCCGAGAGCTGAGATGCCTCTGCGGCGACGGTGGCGACTGGTTCCCGCAGTGCGGCAGTCGCCAGTTCCGCGAGATGGCTTAAATAAAGTGCGTCTAGCCGGGTGAGTTCGGCACGGAAAGCTTCATCGAAATCCAGTAACCGGGTGCGATCCGCCGGAGTGCGGGACTCCACCTCGCGCCGTGCCATGCGCTCGCCGCCCACCATCACAAGGATGGCGGCGGCGAGCATCGGAAGGAGGGTGAAGCAGGCGATCCGCATCGTTATTTCACCGGGCTGGCAGTGATAAAGCCAAG
>JAYUHS010000020.1:0-2629 GCA_043766715.1 Luteolibacter sp. | reverse complement strand
CCAGGCCAAAACCGAGAATCTGCTTGGCCCAGTCGCTGACCCCGTCGCCCTGACTCGATTGGTCGAGCACTTTCACATGGAAAAAAGCGCCGGCACTTTTGGGCACCGTCAGCGTCTTGGGTGTCCCGTCGCCCACGACACTGGGCAGCGCGCCTACGGACCAGGAGGCGTCCGTGAGGGTGGCCTTGCTTTCCGCCTGGTAAACCTTTCCGCCCACGGTGGGAAAGGTGAGGAGCATCTGGGTCGGATTGGCCGCCAGGGTCGTGAGCTTGAAGTGGACATCCGCCGCGCCTTTGACAAAGGGATTCGTTCCGGCAGCGAGTTCGTCGCCATTCGTCACGCCGTCACCATCGTCATCCTTCGAGAGCCAGCCCGCGTAGGGAGCCTGCTCGTTGAGCTGCGTGTCGAGCACCTTGAATTTTTGCTTCCAGACCGAGCGGTTGATATTGGCATCGATCTGGGCTTGCGCTGGCTCCTGTGCGCCGAGCAGAGCCAGGGCGATGAGCGATGCGGAAAGCAGATGCAGGCGGCGCATCCAGCATGGAGTGGAAAGACAGTTGTAGCTCATGGTATTGCGGAGGTTCGGAACAAGACGGTGCTCGCACTTATTTTTGGAGCCAGAAGTGTTCCGTGGGAGAGGGGGTCTGGGAAGGTAGCGAGCGACCTTCATGTGGCAAACGGAATGTCATTCTTTAATTTCGTCTCGCCGAAGAATCCTGAAGTTTACGGCAAAACTTCTGCTGTTCTCAGATGAAAGACCGGCTGCGACTCGGGGCCGAGATCCTCTGAATGGATATAATTGACTCCGCTCATAAAAACGGCACTCTGGGGGCGTGAAAGTCCCCATGCATGTGGTTCTGGCCCGTCGCGAGCGGCTGGCCCAACTGCTCGAACAGCACCGCTACCTCCCGGTGCAGGAGCTTTGCCGCCGTCTCGGCGTCTCCGAGGCCACGGCCCGGCGCGACCTCGCCGCTTTGGTCGGGGAGAAAAAAATCACCCGCACCTACGGCGGAGCGCTCCATGAGTTTAATGACCGGTTCCCGTCATTCCGGGAAAGGCAAAGCGACGGCTCCAAGGCCAAGGCAAAAATCGCGAAGGCGGCGCTCGCCTTCCTCGAACCAAACCGGACTTATTTCTTCGACTCAGGCACCACGATCTTCGCCCTGGCTGAGGCCTTCCGCGACCACCCGGTCACGCCCGTGACCATCGTCACCTCAAACCTCCCCGTCGGGGAAATGCTCGCCTCCATTCCCGGCGTGCAGGTCTTCCAACTCGCCGGACAGCTTCTCCATCTCCAATCCACCCTGCTCGGCGAGACCGCGCAGAAAAGCCTCGAGTTTTGGAACTTCGACCTCGCGTTTCTCTCCGCAGAGGGCATGGACGCCGAGGGACTTTGGAATTCACAGGCAGCCATCGTCGAGCAGCAGAAAGTGGTGCTCCGCCGGGCCTTGCGGAGTGTTTTTTGCCTCGATGGCTCGAAGCTGAAACGGCGCGCTCCGTACTTTCTGCTCCCGTGGGGGCAGGTGGATGTACTCCTGACCGACGTTCCGAATGAAAAGCTCGTTCGAGCGGGGATTGCCCTCGATGAAAGCCGACGCACTCAGGCGACCGCCAAGGCCACCGCCAAGGCCACCGTCAGGACGGTTTCTCCCGAGTCCCGTGAACCGGTGGATGTCTCCGACGAGCCGGATTTGCCGGTTCACTTTTTATGATCGATGTCGGTCTTAAGAAAAGTGAAATTTTTCATTGACCGATGGGGGGTAACTTATATGATCGTATCCAGTCATATAACTTTCTGACCGCGCCATGAGTCTCACCCAAACCCCCAGCCGCCCCACCGTCGAAGCGCTCGTGCGCTCGTCGCTCTTCCGGCAGCTTGGGCACGCGGCTCCGGCGGCTCCCGCTCCGACGCTCGTGGTGAACAGTTCGGCGCGGCACATGCACATTTCGCCGGAGAATCTGGAAACGCTCTTCGGTGCGGGGGCCAAGCTGACGGTTCACAAGTGGCTCTATCAGGAAGGGCAGTTCGCGGCGGAGCAGACCGTCACGCTCATCGGGCCGCGCCGCCGGGTCATTCCGAACCTCCGCATCCTCGGCCCGTGCCGGAACCTGACGCAGATCGAACTTGCCATCACCGACGCCATCCAACTCGGCGTGGATCTCCCGGTGCGCATGTCCGGTGACATCAAGGGGACGCCGGGCGGCTATGTGATGGGGCCGAAAGGCATGCTGGAGATGCCCGACGGACTCATCCGCGCCGCCCGCCACGTCCACATGTCCCCGTCGGACGCCGCTTTTTACGGGGTCAAGCATCTCGACCGAATCACCCTGAAAGTGACCTCGCCCTATTGCAACACACGCTTCGACGACCTGATTGCGCGCGTCGATCCGAGTTTCAAACTCGAAGTCCACATGGACACCGACGAAGCCAACGCCTGCGACCTCGAACGCGCGACCAAGGTCGAACTTTTCAAAACCCAATAACCCGCGAAACCCGCGGCGCATTTCAACCCAACAAACCAACAACAAAACCAAATGAGCGAAGCAATCGGACTAATCGAAACTCGCGGCTACGTGGGCCTGGTGGAAGCCAGTGACGCCATGGTCAAGGCCGCGAATGTGCAACTCG
>JAYUHS010000019.1:0-7072 GCA_043766715.1 Luteolibacter sp. | reverse complement strand
AAAACGCAAGGACGGCGCGCGGAAGATGCGAGGCGCAGGCGCGGCGGCGAACGGGATCCTATGGAGTATGAGGGATCTCCAGAAGGGACACGCTTGAGTGGCTATTTCTGAAATCTTTGGAGTCTAAAACACCATCATTGCATGCCACTTTTTCCCAAGGCTTTAGGCCGATAGGATACAGTGGCTCGTCGAATGGTGGAGCTGAAACTTGTCGTTTCCAGCCCGTTGGGTCACTCGGCGCGCTTGATGTTCAATGGGTTCGCGTCTTGGAGCTCGGCGGGGAGGAGTGTGTCTGGGAAGCTCTGCCAAGCAATGGCGCGGCAGAAGCGGAAAATCGCCATGGTGCCGACTGAGGTGCTGCGGCCGTCCGAGGTGGCAGGGAAGGGGCCACCGTGGACCATGCTGCCGCAGACTTCGACACCAGTGGGGAAGCCGTTGAAAATGATCCGACCGGCACGTTGTTCGAGGGCGTGGACAAGACGGGAGTGAGCGGTGATTTCCTCCAGTGTGCCGTGAAGGCTGGCGGTGAGTTGGCCTTCGAGGTGGGGAATGGCAGCTTCAATTTCTTCTAGTGAGCCACGGACGATCAAGGTCGCGGGACCGAACATCTCTCCTTGGAGAGTTTCGTTTTTCAAGAAGTCTGCGATCGAGACTACAAAAACGGTAGGAGTAGCTTGACCGGGAAGGGCTGAAGTGGCTGCACGAGCGAGGGTTTCCACGCCCGTGGCGGCGGCGAAGGTGGCGGTAGAATCTTGGTAAGCTTGGCAGATGGAGGCGTTGAGCATCATGCCGGGAGCGCTGGCCTCGATGGCGGATTTCAGCGTGGCGAGGAATAAATCCCCTTGGTCTGCTGGCATGAACACTAAGCCTGGGTTGGTGCAGAACTGGCCCACGCCAAGGGTGAGTGATCCGGCGAAGGCTTGGGCTAGGGCTTCTTCGCCGCGAGCAAGGGCACCGGGAAGAATGACCACTGGGTTCACCGAGCTCATCTCTGCGTAAACCGGGATGGGTTGCTTGCGGGCTGCGGCGGATTCCATCAAGGCGGTGCCACCGCTACGGGAGCCGGTGAAGCCGACGGCTTGAGTGACGGGGTGCTTGACGACGACTTGGCCGACTTTGCGACCGCCGCCGTAGAGGACTGAGAAAACTCCCTCTGGCATTCCGGTGGATTGGGCGGCGCGGATGACGGCGTTGGCGACGATTTCTGCCACTCCGGGATGCGAGGCATGGGCGATGACGACGACCGGGCATCCGGCGGCAAGGGCGGCAGCGGTGTCACCACCGGCCACGGAGAATGCGAGCGGGAAATTACTCGCGCAGAAGACAGCGACTGGGCCGAGTGGGCGCAGCATGGTGCGGAGGTCCACTTTTGGAATCGGCACGCGGTCTGGCTGGGCGCGGTCGATGCGGGCATCCACCCATGAGCCTTCTTCGATCAAATCCGCAAACATCCGGAGTTGGCCCGTCGTGCGACCGGTTTCCCCTCGGAGGCGAGGCTCGGGGAGGGCGGTTTCCAACATTCCGCGCTCGACGATGTCGCCGACGACGGCTTCGATTTCCACGGCGATGGCCCGTAGGAATGCAGCACGGGTTTTTCCGCTGAGGGTCGAGTAAACGGGAAACGCGGCTGCGGCGATGGCCATCGCATGTTCCACTTCTGAAGGTGTGGCAGTCATGTAGGCGGGTTCCAGCACAGTGCCGGTGCCGGGCTGGACGGCGGTGCCGCAGGGTTCGGTGCCGGTGGAGCGGGAAAAGCCGATGAAGGAGGTGCCTAGAAGTGGATGGATCATGTGATGGAAATTACGGAGTCGAGGCGGTGGGGGAACAGCGATGGTTTCAGACGAGTGGGCAAGTCGCGAGCGCAAGCTCGATGACGGCGGTGGCTTCGGCAAGCTCGGCTCCAGCGAGTTCGAGGCGCGGTGGGCGGACGAGGTTGTTGCCCATTTTCCCACGGCTGGCGAGGGTCTGCTGGAGCTTGATGAGCTGGACGAATTTCACGACCGTGTCCATCCGCAGCATGGGGAGCATCCAGTGGTAGATCGGCATCGCTTCTTCGATTTTCCCGGTGGTGGCGAGATCCCAAAGCTTCACGTTGTGCTTCGGGAATGCACCGCCCACGCCGGTGATCCAGAATTTCGCGCCCATCGCGGCACCTTCAAGCGCGCAGTCATCCACGCCGACGCCGAGGGTCAGGCGGTCGCCGCAAAGCTCGCGGATTCCGGCGATGCGGCGGGCATCGGTGGAGGATTCCTTGACGGACTCGACGTTCGAGAATTCGTCCGCGAGTTCCTTGATGTGGGCGGGCGTGAAGTCGGTTTTGTAGGCGACTGGGTTGTTATAAATGATGCAAGGCAGGTCGGTGGCGGTGATGACGGCGGCCATGTGTGCCTTCATTTCCCGCCAGTCGGAGGCGTAGAGGTAGGGCGGGAGGACCATCAGGCCACGGCAGCCGTTGTCCTTGGCGGCCTTGGCGATGTCCACGGATTCCTTGGTGGAAAGCGCGGCGACGCCGGGGATGATCGGCGTGTTCGGCAGGGCAGCGACGTAGGTCTTCTGCAGTGCGAGTTTTTCTTCAAACGAGAGCGTCGCGCCTTCGCCCAGCGAGCCGTGGCAAATGATGGCGGTGCAGCCGCTGTCGATCAGCCATTTTCCATGCTCGGCGAGGAGGCCGTGGTCGATGGTGAGGTCTGCGTTGAATTGGGTCAGTGTTGCGGGCATGACGCCCTTCCATTGGATGCTCATATTAGTTACTTGGAAAATTAAGGGGTTGGGAGAGGTTTGCGTTTGTAGAAAGGGCTGATGATCACGGTGACGTCAGTTCCCACTGCTGGGACTTGTTTCGGGCGGGGAAACCAAGAGGGGTCATCCGTATTATCGGCACCGGGATAGTTGAGCATGGCGTTTCTGTCGAGCCTTACGGAAATCAAATTCCCGGTGAGTTCAGGGATATAGACCCCTTCGGAAACGTCAGATCCGCTGTAAAGCCATGGACCGGGTGCCATGGGTTCTTGAGTGGATCCTAGCTGGAACCATTCATTGATGGGGACGCGGTGTGTCGTGCCAGCGACGGTCCACTCCACCTCCACTGCGACGCGTGCTGAGGCTTTGACGGGGAGCGAGATTTCTGGATAAATTCCGGTCGGGTGGCCGGTGTCATCTATTTCGGAATTCAACTCTGGCGAGGGGGTGTAACGAAGAAGGGTGAAAGCAAGATTGAGATGGGTCGGAGAACTTTTGGTGACGAGGAAGGCTTCGTGCACATTACCTTTCTGGAGGATCACGGCGTATTCGATTTGGCCCTCAGTCATGTTTACCTTGGCCGGAAAGCGAATTTCCCGATTCATGCGGTTGAGGATGACCTCGCCGATTTGATAGCGGGCGTCGTCAAGCTTGGTGACGGACGGTTTCATGGGTTCTGCCTTGGATTGCGTGGGGGTTGGTTCCGATTTAGCGGGCGCGACTTCCTGCGCCAGCGACCCTGCAAGGCAGGCGGGGATCAAGGGTAGAATGTAGAGAAGCTTCATCGGAGTGATCTAGGAGGCTGTGGATCCGTGCGAGTCGGATGATTTAGGTTTTACGCCGGATGGACAAGCTGGGCGCCCGGAGCGGGGAATCTGCCATTTCGGGAGGGAGAGAGAAATCGTTGGAAGCACCGGTTTGGGCAAGCAAATTTTTGATTGCCCACGGGCGGCGGTCACATGGCTGGGATCAGTGTTCTCGCGGCGGAATGGCCGGGTGCTTCAGCGGAAATTTCCCATGCGCCGCCGGGCAGTGCGGTGGCGGTCTTGGGGGCGAGCACGAGCGTCCCGGCATCAGTGCCGCGAGTTTCTACCATGCCGTCGGCGAGTCCGAGGATGGCGCGGACGATGGGTTCTCCCTCCGCGTCGGAGACGGTGGCTTGCGCTGGCATGGGGACGATGCCCCAGACTCCGCTGCCGCCTGCTTTCACCTTGGCTTGGAGGTGGACGAGTGCACCGGGATCGTCGCGGTATTTTAAGGCGACACTCAGGTAGGCTGGGCCGACGGAGTTCTTGTCCACTTGGTGGCAGGCGAGGCAGGCCTTGGAGGTGAGGAGTTTTTCCATTTCCCCGGTGAACTGTGGGCCGCCGGAATCGTGACCGGTCGGTGGGATGTAGCGGGCACGGACGACGATGCCTTTCGGATCGGTGGCTCCCTTGACAGAAAAGTCGAGGGCCTCACCGAAACCGAGGCGCTCGGGTTTTTTGGCAAATTCGAGCTGCAAGGACGGCTGGGCCTTGTCGTGGGTCAGGGAAATCCGGGCGACGGCGGTGGAGCCTTTCGCATCCGTCGCCACGGCACGGAGTTCTGAGCCATGGGTGGGGCGGGTGGATGTCGCGCCGGAGCCGACGAGAGTTTCGCCCGCGCCATCAGTCAGCCACCAGTGAATCTCGACTTTATCACCGGCTGGATCGGAAGCAGTCGCGGTGTAGGTCGTGCCTGCGGTGGCGATTTCGATGGCGGGTGGGTGATTTCCATCGGTGGGCCGCAGCAGGCGGATGCGGCCGTTTTGGTTGAAATACCATCCCGAGCCGTATTCGAGGACATAGAGGCTGCCGTCTAGGTCCATCGCTGTATCCATCGGGTGCTTGAGGCCCTCGACGAGGAGTTCGAGTTTCTCCAATGACTCGTCGGGCTTGAGTTTCGCCTTCCACATTTTCCCGCGCATCCAGTCGTAGTTCAGCAAGGTGTGGTCGTCCTTGGCGTCGAGCAGATTGTATTTGCGGGTGGTGGAGTGGTAGAAAACCGGGCCGGCCATCGCGTTGCGGCCGCCTTGACCCATCACGGGAAATTCGGGGCTGTCGGCGTAGGGATACCAGATGAAGGCCTTCTGCGCGGGCGGTAAATCGACGAGGCCGGAGTTGAGCCGACTGTGGTTTTTCGGCGCGGCGGGGTCGGTGAGGGCGCCGATGGTGTCCGTGGCGAAATCGACGAGTGGGTAAGGCTTGTTGTCACCGATGACGAACGGCCAACCGAAATTCCCGGCGGCCTTGGCTTG
This sequence comes from Luteolibacter sp., assembly GCA_043766715.1. Classification (GTDB taxonomy): domain Bacteria; phylum Verrucomicrobiota; class Verrucomicrobiia; order Verrucomicrobiales; family Akkermansiaceae; genus Luteolibacter. The sequence goes on along the minus strand of JAYUHS010000019.1, from coordinate 2,055 downwards.
ATTGACCTCATCGTGGCCGCGCGGGCCTTTCGGGCTGTCTTCGCGGGCATCGGGGCCGACTTCGCCCCAGTAGAGAGTGCTGTTTTTCGGGTCGATGGAGATCCGAAATGGGTTGCGGCAGCCCATGACGTAGATTTCCGGGCGGGTTTTCGCGGTGCCAGCGGCAAACAAATTCCCGGCTGGGATGTCGTAGCCGCTTTCGGTCGGCCGGATGCGGAGGATTTTCCCGCGCAGGTCGTTGGTATTTCCGGCGCTGCGCATGGCGTTGGTGTGCTCATGGCCCACCCGATCGTCGAGTGGGGCGCAGCCGTCGCTCTCGAAGGGGTTGGTATTGTCGCCGGTGCTGAGGAAAAGCAGGCCGCCGGGACCGAAGGCGAGCGAGCCGCCTTGGTGGCAGACGGTATCGTTGCGCTGGGTCGGGATTTCCAAAAGCACCGACTCGGAAGCGAGGTCGAGCTTGCCGTCCTTCAGGGTGAAGCGGGAAAGGCGATTGAGCAGCTTCTCGGGATGGCTGTAGTAAAGGAAGAGCCGCTGATTGGTGGCGAAACTGGGGTCAAGTGCGAGTCCGAGCAGGCCGTCTTCGCGTGCCCATGCGCTCTTCGGGTCGGTATCGCGCAGGGCGGTGACCGGCACGGTGCCCATTTCGAAAACCCCACCCGTCGCCGGATGGACCCGTAGCACCCGGCCTTCTCGCTCGATGACGATAAGATTCCCGCCCGGCGCGATGGCGATTTCCATCGGGTCGCGGAGTCCTTCGGCGAGGAAGGTGCTCTCGATCTCCGCCGCATGGGCGGTGGCGACGAGAGCGGAAATGGCAAGCAGGGTTCGCATCATTCGGGCGGCTTTTTGTTTAAATGACAGGTGAGTTACTTCTTCGGTTGTGGGCCGGTGGTCGCGCCGGGGGCGACTTTCTTGAGGTTGGGGGAAATTTCTGCCTTCACGTCGCCAGTGGTCCACTGGATCGCGCCGACGAGGATGTCTTGGAAAACCGCGTTCGACCAGATGTCGTCGCGGTGGCCCATGGCGGTGTAAAACACGCGGCCCTTACCTTCTTGGCGTGCCCAAGTGGTGGGGTAAGGCGGGCGGTTGTATTCGTCGCCCGTCATGGCTGGTGCATCGATGACGGTGATCGCGTGGAGGTCTGGGTTGAAATTTTTCAGCGAATACCACTCCTCGTTAAAGGAAAAGGTGGCCCCAGCGGCGGCGAGGCCTGGGAATTTCAGGTCCGTCACGGTATTCTTCGCCACCTGCTGGGCACCATGGCCGATGAACTCGGCCCCGATCATGCAGGTGTAGGCGTCCTTATCGTCGGTCGGCACGAGGCCAGTGTCCTTGCCGGTGTGAAAGGTATCCGTCGCGGAGTGCAGGCCGATGAAGCCCTTGCCGCCCTTCACATAGTCGAAAAGCGCCTTTTTCCCCTCTGGAGTGATCGCTGGCTCGCCGTCTGAGCCCGTCGTGGTGAGATCGCCGGTGGTGTAAAAAATCACCGTGTCGAATCCCGCAAGGTATTCCGGGGTAAATTTGGAGCCGTCCTTGGAGAACTCGAACGTCCACGAGTGCTCGGTTCCCAGTTCGAGGAAAACCTTATCCGCAAGGCTCGGCTTCCCAGCCTTCCACGAGATCACCGAGTGCTCGAAGCCACTGGATTTACTGAAAAACAGAATCTTATGAACGGGAGCCGCGCTCAGGGCGAGAGGAAGTGCTACCGCCAACGACCATGCAATGTGTTTCAACATACCCCCGGAAATACGGCGAAAAACCACCGAACGCCAACGAAATTTTCCGACTGGCTGACTGGCATTCCAGAGAGTCTATCGGCATCCCATCCCTCTCCTATTTCCCATGTTTCCCATCCTTAGTTGCCCCTAGAGCGAAGAATTCAAACCGCGAATGCACGCAAATAGACGCGAATGAAAGACAGGTGCCTTGGTTTTTCAAAAGTCCATGAACGCGAAATGAGAGTGTAAGTTTTTTTGTGTAAATGTTTTCTCGGCGATTGATGTTAGTGGTTCGGAGGGATGCGGTCGGAGAACTCGATGGTGAGGTAGCTGAGGG
>JAYUHS010000018.1:0-2666 GCA_043766715.1 Luteolibacter sp. | reverse complement strand
TGGCCGCGTAGGAGGAAACGACGGAAGCCGAGGGCTTGTTTGATGATGCCGAAGACGGGCTCGACGGTTTGCTTGCGTAGGCGGTAGAGTTGTTTGCCGAGGGTGGTATCTAACCGGTGGACCATTTGCTCTGGGATTGGGGCTTCCGGTGGCGGGGGTGGTGGATCGTCTCGGACCTCGAGTTGGGCGATGCTGCGACCATGGGGCTGACGTTTCATGGCGGCGTAGATGGTGGCGGGCTGGGCCGATGACTCGACGGTTAGAACGGCTTTTTCACTGTAGTAGCCGCTGTCGACGAGGACGTTGGCGACTTGGGGGATGACGGGACTAACGGCGGCGAGGGTGGGGATGAGTTGTTGTTTGTCGTTGGCTTGGTCGGTGACGTGGGCGCCGACGATGAGCATGGTGGTGACCTCGACGGCGGCTTGGGCGTTGTAGCTTTGCTCGAAGCCGCCGCGCACTTTCATGATGCGGCTTTCGGGGTCGGTGAAGTTGTATTGGTCTTTCTCGCGTGGGCCCTCTTGGGGCGGCTGGGGAGCTTTGCCGGTTGGCTTTTTACCGGTGGCTTGTTCCTTGGTTTGGCGGGCGGTGAGCTTTTCTTGATAGGCTGCTTGCTCTTCTATCAGACGTTCTTTGGTGCGGGCTTCCATGGCGGCTTTGGCTTCGTGGAGCTTGGCGAGACGGTCTTGGCGGCGCTTGATTTCCTCGGGGATGGTGAGGCCGTCTTGGAGTGGGGTGCTGTCGGCGTCTTCGGCTTTTTGGAGGAGTTGGGCGATTTGCTCCTCGGCGAGCTGGATTTGTTTTACGGCGTGGCCGTAGCTTACGGCGCTGTGTTTGCTGGCGTTGGCGAGGATTTTTGTGCCGTCGATGGCGACGGTGATGTCGCCGACTTGGAAGACTTTGGCACGGGCGGCGAGCTCGAGGACTTGGTGAAAGGAGGAGGCGAGGAGGTCTTTGTTTTCGCGACGAAATTTGCAGATGGAGTCGTGATCTGGGTGGGTGTCGCCGGTGAGGAAGCGCACGGCGACGTTTTCGTGGGTGAGGGTTTCGATGCGACGACTGGAAAATGTGCCGGTGGCGTAGCAGTAAATCAGGAGGCCGAGCATCATGGAGGGCGGGTATTGGGCGTGACCGGTGCCGCGTTGGTTTGTGCGGGCGAGGCTTAGATCTAAGGCTTTTACCGCATCCATGACGAAATGGACCATGTGGTCGGCTGAGACCCAATCGCGCAAGTCGGGCGGTAAGAGCATGGGAGAGTCGTGGTCGATATTGACGAAGCGAGCGGACATTTCTTCGATACGTGGGAGGAACTGGATTTATTCAGCGAGGGGGGAGATTTCTAAGTCCGACAGGCTCCTAGGCTTCGTTTTGCAGGAGAGGGCTTCGTAATCCAGTTCGGCCCCCGTGTCATCTCACTCCTCACCCGAGGCGAATATTCTGGGTGGGGGCGTATCAAAGAGGAGCTGGCGTGGCTGCTTGAGCGGCTCAAGCTTGCGGGTTTCATCCACGAGGGCGAACGCCTAGGCATGCGCTACATCGATTTTTTCGAGGAAGATATTTTCTCCCGCTTGGTGCTCGATGTGCGTTCCGGCGGGCAAAGTATCTCAGGAGTGGAAATGAACTTCGCCACAGTATTCCGTCGGGGTGATCTCACCGCCCGCCTGCTCCTGAATAATGGAGCGATGGTGACGCGTGGGAACGAAGTCATTAGTGGAAGTATTCTCGATCTCGATGTGTGGCTGGAAGCCTCCGGATTCGATATATTCGGCAATGCTGTCGAGAAGTTCGAGGAGGCCCATCGCTGTAACAAGGAGATCTTTTTCGGTCTCCTAAAGACAGATTTCCTCGACAGCCTCGCTCCCAGCTTCGAACAACTCTTGAAAACATGACATTCTGCGATTCGGTTCTTCCTTACCAAACGGCTTCATGGCTCTCCTCCCGCACCGAGGAATCTCTCCTGCCCCACCATCGCATCGCGGCTCCGGGGGATGTGGCAAGGGAACAACTGGTGGCCCGCAAGCTCGGAGTCCACGGCTTGAAGCGTTGGCAGTATTTCCGACAGCATTTTTCCGGCAGATGGGGTGAAGAGGGCCAGTGCCCGGTTTCACCACGCTCGCAGCAATCGTTGTTGAAGGCTCTCGAATCGCTACAATTCCCGCCCGCAGTAAAGCCCAGCCTGTTTCTTACCGATGATGGTCACTTCGAATTGGCATGGCGCGATGCCGAGGGAAAAGCCGTCCAGATGGAATTTGGTCCGACGGAGTTTGAACTTTTTATCGAAACTGCCGGGATCGAAGAAACCCACCCAAACAGTTTACTCTCCGAAGTGACCACCAAGTATTTCGCCTCGAAATGACCGATGCCACTCGACGCGTCGGAAGACATCGCCAAAGCCATTTGTTCGGACAAGTTTGACGCCGCCAGCGGCGAAGTGTCCGCAAGTCTTTTCAAGGGGAGTGGTTCTTCGGTCAGCCGGCTATCTCTCTGCGCATTGGAGGACACATGGGATATGTTCCGCCTCCGGGTTGAAAAACCGCCACAGCGTATCTTGGAGAGGATCGGCGTGATCTGAGGTGAGCTAGATCTTTGGACCACCCACCTCCATCGTCTATCCTCAATGAATACGAAGCCACGCCAACGCTACACTGCCGAGTTCAAAGCCCAAG
>JAYUHS010000017.1:0-18766 GCA_043766715.1 Luteolibacter sp. | reverse complement strand
ATGGTCGGACGACCCTCACGCCCGCCGCGCGACTCATCCGAGCACGCCGGATGGGGTAAAATCCCGCCGCGCAGGTCGTCCGGGATGGTCGGACGGCCTTCACGCCCGCCGTGCGACTCATCCAAGCACGCCGGTCGGGGTAAAATCCCGCCGCGCAGGTCGTCTGGGATGCCCGGACGACTCGCACGCCAGCCGTGGACCCCGGCGGACCATCCCGGACTGCCTAAAAATCGGCCGTTTTCCCCACTTTCCCACGCCGGACCGTCCTTCGGGAGGAGTCGGCGGTCTCAAATCGACCCGCAGCGGGAGGGAAATCCCGCTGCGAACCTACACAAAACCAAACTTATATGGCCAGTAACGAAATACCCACCACCTACACCAGCATCGTCGCCCTCGCAGAAGACGCCGCAGATGGAGCAATGACCCATGGCCTCGCCACAGGTCTCAAGCAAAACACCGAGGCCGCCATCCGCGCAGACCTCACCGCCCTGATCACGGCAGAAACTGCCGTCGGCCAGAAGAAACTCGCCAAGGCCACTGCCAACACCGCGCACAAGATCGCGGATTCCAACGGCAAGGCCTACATCGCCCGCTTCATCCAGCTCGAAAAACCTCGGCTCGGCACCAGTTGGGGGCCGCTCTGGCAGGAAGCCGGATTTACCGTAGGCTCCATCAGTAATCCGAGCACCCTCGACGAACGCTTTGTGCTGCTCAACAAGCTCACCCAGTTCCTCAAGCTCCACCCGGAACACAACGTCAAAGACTCCGCCCGCCAAGATCTGGATCTCACCGAAGTCACCGCCCAAGCCAGCTACACCGCCGTCTCCACCGCCCGCGCCGCCATCAACGACGCCAGCGTCGCCAATGGTAACGCCATTGCACAGCGAGACACCCGCCTCGCCGCGATGCGTGCCCGGCTCATCGGCCTGCGTGGCGAACTCACGCAAATCCCCCTGCCGGACGACAGCCCCCTATGGTATGCCTTCGGTTTCAACCGCCCCGCAGATCCCGCCACCCCCGGCATCCCAGACCAGCCCGTGCTCACCGCAGGTGCCGCCGCCAGCGGCACCCTCATCGTGGACTGGCCCACCTCCCGCCGTGCCACCGGCTATCGGGTGAAAATCCAAGTCACCGGCGAGCCCCAGCCCCGCCTCTACGGGATCTTCTCGGATGACCAGACCACCGTCACCGGACTGCCGCTCGGGCCATCAGTCGCCGTCACCATCATCGCCCACAACGAAGCGGGCGACAGCGCAGAGAGCCCCGCCGCCACCATCACACTCCGCTAAACCAACCCGAAACGGAGGCACCACTGCCCCCGTTTCCATTTTGGGCCATATAGTTGGCTGTGGTTGATGCGTCTCGCAGCAACGAACCCGAATGATGACAGCTTGTGGTCAGGGTAATCATTGATTCCCGACTACGCCCTGTCCCATCGTGCTAAGCACACTGCGGATCCGAACGAGAGCCAGAAAACGCGGCGGAGCTACTCACCATACTGGAAGGATAGGTCGCGTAAACCGGCGTGCATCTCCGGAGGCACAATTCACGAGTGAAATGGCGAGGCTGCGTTAGAAATTCCACACCACGTAAAACACTCCGCTGGGATTCGGCCCGGGTTTTGAATCGTCGCGCAGGGATTGGCTGATGCTTGCCTTGAGCGACCAGTTGGCATTGAAGGTATAAATCGCCCCGAGCGTGGTGGCTAGGGTGGTGTCCGAGGTTTTATCCAGCGGGGTGAGTCCGTAGATTTCGGTCCCGACCGCGAGGTGTTTGTTAAAATTATAGAGCGTGCCGACTCCCCAGAATGCGACGTCGCTGGCCTTGTCATCGAACGCCCATTGATAGCCCGCCTCCGCGAAATGATACCAATTTCCCACGGTCTTGCCGAACTCGATGGGGAGCTGTGCCCGCCAGACACCATCGCTTAAGCCATCGCTCGTCTTGGCGGTGGGCAGCGTCACCTTGGGCGCGATCGACATGGCAGGGAGCCAGCCTTGGAGGTCTTCTTCGAGGAAACGCCATTTCACCTTGAAGTCGCTGGTGCCGAAGCTGGTCGCGCTTTGCCCGCTGTCTGGGTTGCCGCCGATTTCAGCCACCGTCAGATCGAGGCGGATGGCAGGAACGATGGCGTAGTTGATGTCGAGGATCGGCCCAGCCCAGCTAGATCCGCTGGTATTTTGCTCAGCGAACGCCCCCAGCTTGATTTCCCAGCCGGGGGAAAACAGTGGATCGTCCGTAAAAAAGGGCGAGTCGGCACGGGCGGCGTGATGCGGGGCGAGGGTGAGAATTCCCACCAGCACCCAGAAGACCTTGCGGATGCCGGGCTGGGGTTTGCGGGGTTTCATTTTGAAGTAAATCACCATACCGGAAACGGTAAGCAGCAGCAGCGCGGTGCCCCAGAACATCCCTAGCACCATCCCGCCATCGCCCAGCGCTTCGCCGGAGTGGAGCTTGAGAATGAACGAGTCCTCGTCATAGGACTCCTCCCGCAGCACCTCGGCGGTGCGGGCATTGACCACAATCCGCCGCCCGGCTTGCTGCGCGAGAGGTCCGAAAAAGAAGGTCACGGCAGGGGCATCGCCCTTGAGTGACCACACCATTTTATCGAGCGGCTGGGCACCTGCGCGTGCTGCTGCCGCGAGCCGAGCTTTTTCAAATCCACCGCTGTATTCCGCACCCACCGTCTGCGCCGTGACCGGGGAGACCATGTCTCGGATGCGCTCACGCTCCGCCTCCTCCGCACCGAAAAAGTGCTCCACTTCCAGCCAGACCCCAGTGATGGAAGTAACGACGAGAAACACCGCCGCAGGCAACCCAAGCCAGCGGTGGAGTTTCCGCATGTTGATCTTGGATTTCGGCTTAGCAGCAGTTTCGCGGGTGGATTGTGGCTCACTCATCTCGGCGAAAATTTGGGTGACTAGTCCTAATTTCACAAGATGAATGGGGAGATTCCCTAGAGGGATGTCGCATGTGCCACCCCCTTGATGCACCGCGCCTCCGAGGCTCACGATGGGCATGTGGCCCAGAACCTAGGGCGGTGCCCTAGGACCGTATCCAGTGCACGGTTGGTGCTGAAGATGTGCATCGCCGATGCAAATGAGCATCCACAATCTCCAATGTGTTTACCCCTACCCACCTACCACCGCCCCAAAACGGCGGCGACGGTGAGCGCGTGGGTCTCACCGGAACGAACCCGGTTTTTCCCGACGATTGCTTGCGGGAAATCCGCTTCAAGGCAGGGGGATGTCGCGCTAGAATCCGCCAAGATGGTTTGGCTAGTGATCGCAATCGAGCCTTGGCAGAGGGTTCCGCCCCATGGGTCGATGTAGCTGACGGGAAATGAGCGGGCTCCTTTTTCCAACCGATGGGGCACGGCGGTGATGGTGACGAAATGGGCATCGAGCACTAGCCACTCGGGTGGTTTGCCGTCGGTCGCTCGTTTGACATAGCGGCGGAGGCTGACGACGGGTGGCAGGCCCTTCCCCAGCGAGGTATCGAGCAACCGGTGGACGCGACTGATCTGGTTTTCTTGGGATTCGCCCGGCTTGAGGAAGACGACTTGCTGACTCACCTGCGGCAGGAAATGGCTGCGGGTCATTTCGTTCGCGATGTCTGCGAGGTCGGCGAGATTCACCCCTTTTCGCGACCATCGGGGACGCCCTTTGATATGGCTGGACGGCCGCATCCCGTATTCGCGGATGATGGTGTAAATCCGCTGCTTATCCGTTTCCCCGGTGACGGCGGTGGCGGCCCGTTGCCAATCTGGATTCCCGAAACGGAAGGCATTCAGCAGTGCGGTGGGGCCACAAGCGTTGCCCGCAACCACCAGTTGGTTCGCCGGTTCGGGTGCCGCCGTCGCCACCGTCAAGGCGGCGAAGGCGAGGAAAAGGCTACTTACCCACACTCGGACCATAGGTTTCTGCACGGCGGTCATTGGAAGGTTTCGAGTCCGTGCGGCCACCAGATAGGCGGACTTCCGAAGTGTATTGGAGCGCCCCGCCCGCCCGTGGAGAGATCGGGACGCGGAGGGTTTTCACCCCGTTGACCGGCAGTGAGGTGATGTTCGAGTTGACCACGCCGGAGGGGGTGGAAATTTTCACCCCGGTATTGATCAGCATCTCGGTGCCCCGGTTCTGCACCATGATTTCCACCTGCCCGTAAGGAAAAGCGGCACTCGGCGGGATGATGCGCTGCGAGGCGAGTGCGGCATCGTAAATCCCGCGCTTTTTGCCATTGAGGACTCGACCGATGTCTGGCGTGCCCCCTCCCAGCGCCACGTCGTTTCCAGCCTCGCCGCCGTCGTTCAGGTAGGCGAAAAGCAAGGCCTGCGCCTGCTGCGCGGTGAGCCTCGCGGCACCGGGCTGACTCATCAAGGCGGCGATGGCACCGGTCACGATCGGGGCGCTAAACGAGGTGCCGCTGACACTTGCCGCCTGATCGCCCGTCCATGCGGCATTCACGCCGAACCCGGGGGCAGAGATCGCGACTTGGGCTCCGCTGTTGGAGAATTCCAAGTGATTTCCTAATGCATCCACCGCACCGACAGCGATGACGCCGCTGTTCGCTGCCGGGTAAGTGACGCGCTTCAGTCCGTTGTTACCCGCCGCAGCGACGATCAATGCGCCAGCGGCACGGGCGTATGCGATGGCATTTCTCACCAACGCACTGTCGCCGAAGCTACCCATGGAAATGTTGATGAGCGAGGCCCCGGCATCCACCGCGGCGACGATGCCTTGGGCGAGGAGGTAGCTATCAGATTGACCTGCGTCATTTGCGATGCGGATCGACAGGATATCAGCCCCCGGGGCGACGCCGGGAGTTTGGGAATTCCGACCGATGATCATGGAGGCCACCGCCGTCCCATGCCCACTTTGAGCGGATGGGTCAGAAAGCAGTTCCACCAGATTGAGCAGGGAAATCTGACTCGAAAACCCCTTGCTGGAGGCCACGCCGGTATCGAGAACGGCGACGGTGACCCCCTTGCCCCAAGCCGAATTATCGCCCGTGATGCCGAGCCAATCGAGCAGACCCGCCCCAAGTGCCACCGCCCCAGGCTGGACCGAGCCATCACCGGGAGTCGGCACATCCACCGGGTAAATGAGCGAGGCTTCTTCCTTCCCCGTGAGCAACGAGGCGAGGTCAGTACCATTGGAAAAACCGATCCGCAAGGCGTTGAGGCCATCGAGCCTGCCGAGCAGACGCACCTTGTCCCCTGCCCGTTTGAGAAATTCCTCAAGTGCCGCCTTGTCCTTAAAAACGAGAGTCCGCTGGCCCGGCAGCGCACCCGCCGCCACCGCTTCGTCATCATGCCAAGCGGTGGAGACTCGGTTTTCCCGGCGAAACCGTGGTGCGGCCTCGTCGATGATGGTGGTGCGCACCGCCACCGCCTCAGGTGATGCCGATTTCACCCGCACGATTGGACGCGGTGCGGCGGTCGTCGCCAGCCAATAACCCAGCAGCGCCGTCGCGGCGAAACCGAGAGTCAGAAGCAGAGGACGACGAGACATGGGCATCAATAAACTCCCTAAATCCGCAAACGGCAGTAAAATTTCCGGGATTTGGCGAGCAGCTGATAACCACCTTCTTCACAAATTTCCCGACTCGACAAATTCAACTCCCCCGAACACAAGCTTGCGCCATGAAAAAAGTCTTCCCACTGACCTCGCCGACTCATCAACCCGCGCGTGTCGTCGAGCAGATCAAGGCAGATATTCGGAAATACCTCAAACGCGAGCGGAAGAAGAAGCTCGGCGAGGGCGTGGATTTCTGGGACTTTGATTGCCAAGTCGGCCACGGCGAGGCCACGCCAGAAGCCAAGCATGTCGAGGAAATCATCCCAGCCATCGACCAAGCAGCGGCCAGTCAAATCCCATCGATTTACATCGAGATCCTCGCGAAACCCGGCCACCGGACGAGCAAAAGCGCCACCGAGGCCCGCCCAAGCTGATCGCCCCTTCGAGTTTACGAAACCGCCGGGAGCTGCGGATCGACATTCATCGCGATCAGCCAAAACAGCACCGCCCACGCCCCACCTAGAGTCCATCCGGCAAGCACATCCGTGGGCCAATGGACTCCTAAATAGACTCGGCTGATGCCGACTAGCAGGGTGATGAGTACTGAAATGGCGACGATGAAAATGCGGACCCGTTTTTTCGGCTGCGTCCTTGCGAGCAGAATCCCGAGCGTCAACCAGACCATAGCAGACATCATCGAGTGGCCACTGGGGAAGCTGGCATTATAGACCGTAGTGCCGTGCCCCACGAGTTCTGGACGGGGCCGGTCGTAGCCGTGCTTGAGCAAGCTGAGAATCATGCTGCCCGCGAGCACGGATGCCACTCCGGCTGCTGCAAGTCGCGGGCGGCCAGCAAACAGCGCGATGCCGACTGACACCAGCGTGACGCCAGTGAGTAGAGTGACACCGCCCAGCGCGGTGAGGTCCCGTGCCATTTCCTCGACTCGTTCTGAGCCGATGGGGTCCGAGCGATTCCCCGGCTCGCGCATCGCCAACAGGACGGCCTCGTCGAAGTGCCGGGTCTCCTTTTCCATGACCTCACTGGCAAGTTCGAGAAACCCCCAAACGCCGCCGAGAACCACCATGACGAGAACAGGAATCAACGGCTCACGCCGCCAACCTGATTTCACACTGGTGAGAAACCTGCGAGCTGCATGGATCATGTGAGATAGGGATTCTCGCTGATTTCTCGACCGATGGTGGTGCCGGGACCATGACCGGGTAGAACGCGAGTCTCCGGTGGCAGCGTCATGAGGTGCTTGGCGATGCCACCGAGCAATTGCTCCGTGCTTCCGCCCGGCAGATCCGTGCGGCCGATGGAACTCGCGAAAAGCGTGTCTCCGGAAAAAACGACGCCGTGGTCGCTCAAGTAAAATATCACGCTGTCAGCGGAATGACCGGGAACATGGGCCAATCCGATTTGGACTCCCGCGAGATCCAGCGGCTGAGCCATTTCGAAAAGGCAGTCGATTTCATAGGGCGTTACGGAAATCGGCATCCCCCAACCCCGCGCGGTGGATTCGAGGGTGAGGTCTTTTGAATAACCGGCGAAGGCGTAGAGCTTGGCGCCGAGTGTCTTGAGCGCCGCCGCGTCCGTGACGTGATCATAGTGCTGGTGGGTGAGTAAGACCTCATCCACCCGGACACCGCGTTCGGTGATCCAAGCGGCAATTCCCTCAGGCGCGTCGATGAGGAAATTCCCGTCGGGGGTTTCGATGAGATAGCCATTCGTCTGGACGAAGCCGCCGGTGTAGGAAGTGATTTTCATAAGTGGATGAGGGAAATATTTCTCAACTAAAACGCCCCGTCCAGATCAGACGAGGCGTTTTAGAGTCACGAGCCGATGCCCCGGCCGCACTCAGGCCTTTTTACCTAACTTCACAAACAACAACATCGTGATCCCAAAGATGAGCAACACGATACCCCAGCCGATGTTTACGTTCATACCGAGCGATTTACCATACATGGCATCGCCTCGGGTGAAGATACCATAGCCGGAGAGAATGCAGCCATAGATCGTGAATACAAGGCCGATAGGAAGTCGCAGGTCCATATAATTGATGAGTGAAGATTTACCAGAAATACCAGTTTAGAAAGATACTAGCAGCCAAGACGATTGTGCCGAGAACCGCAGGCCGGATGATCCATGGATCCTTGTCCTCGACTTGCTTTTCGGTGAGCGAATACACCAGTCCACGGAGTTCTTCGTCCGTTTTGTTCCGTTTCGTAATTAAGGAAAGAACTGCGTGAATGATAAATGTGGCGCTGAAGGCAACGGTAGCGATCCAGAAGGTCTGAGAGAGATCTTTAGGATACTCGATCAGTGGGTTGATCCAACCGCCTTTGACCCCGGGAGCATTTCCAGTGGCGAAGCAAAGTCCGTGAAAGATCACTGCAGTGGAGGTGCCTATCACCAGACCCCAAAACGAGCCTTGATGATTCGAGCGACGGGAAAACATGCCAAGCAGGAAGGTCGCGAAAAGCGGCGCATTTACGAAGCCGAAGATCAACTGTAGAATCGCCATCACATTGTTATATTTCGCGGCGATGAACGCACAGCCCATCGCTAGGACGATCCCGGCCACAGTGGCGATTTTCCCCATTTTAAGCAGCTCCTTATCCGTCTTCCGACCACCGGCGAGCGCTTGATAGATATCATAAGTCCAGACGGTGTTAAACGCGGTGACGTTCGCCGCCATGCCGGACATGAAGGATGCCATGACCGCCGTGAGCGCGAGTCCGAGCAGGCCGTTCGGGAAATAATGGAAGATCATGGAAGGAAGCACTTGGTTGTAGTTCAGTGCGCCATCGGGCTTGATAGGAATCGAGTAACCACCAGCGACAGCGTCGCTACTGAGAGCATAAGCGATCATCCCGGGAAGGATAACAATGGCAGGGAAGAGCATTTTCGGAATGGCTCCGATGATCGGCGTGCGGCGAGCAGCGCCCATCGAGTTCGCAGCAAGCGCGCGCTGAACTTCCGCGAAATTTGTGGTCCAATAGCCGAATGAGAGCACGAACCCAAGACCGAACAAGATACCATACCAGGGGATGCCCATCGGGTTGTCCGTTCCCGCAGTTTGCGCCCATGAGTGGACCGCGCCGTTACCAAGCGGCGAGGCATTGAGCTTAGCCATCAGACCTTCCCAACCACCCACGTCCTTGAGCCCCAGATAGGCGAGCGGGGCGATGCCGAAAACGATCATGAAGAACTGCAAAACTTCATTATAAATAGCCGAGCTCAGTCCACCTTTGAGAACATAAGCCAAAACAATGGCAGAAGTGGCGACGAGAGATATTAAATAGTTCCAGCCCAAGAGGCTATGCATGAGTTCCGCCAGCAAATGCATCGAGATCCCGGATGAGAATACGGTCATGAACGCAAATGAATAGGAATTGAACACTCGTGTCCGCTCGTCGTAGCGCATTTTGAGATACTCGGGCACGGATTTCGCCTTCGAGCCGTAATACATCGGCATCATAAAGATCCCGAGAAACACCATGGCTGGTATCGCTCCCACCCAGTAGAAATGGGAAGTCATAATCCCGTATTCCGCACCGGAAGCCGCCATGCCGATGAGTTCTTGGGCACCTAAGTTGGCCGAAATAAACGCCAGGCCCGTGACCCATCCCGGAATCGACCGCCCAGAGAGGAAAAAGTCCTCCGCACTCTTCGTGTAGCGCTTGAGCGCGAACCCAATCCCAATGACGAAGGCCAGATAAATGGTCAGGATCGAGTAGTCGATGTAGTTGAGATGAATATCGAAAGCAGTGCCACCGGCGGCACTGCCATTGCCAGCCATCGAGGCTAACAGCGGAAATAGGGATAGATCAGGCATGATGGGTAGGGTTCGGTGGATTGAAAGTAGGGAGTGGGTTGCGGAAAGCAGGGCCACACCCACGTGCAGCTCGGCTGAGGGATGCCAACCTGCTCGATCTTACTCGGCGGAGAATTTGAAAACCACCGAGTGATCATACTCTTCACCGGGGCGAAGGACGGCGGATGGGAAGGAAGATTGATTCGGCGCATCCGGGAAATCCTCGGTTTCAAGGGCGAGGGCGGTGCGATGGGTGTAGGCAACGCCGCCTTTTCCGATCGCTTTACCGTCGAGGAAATTCCCCCCGTAGAACTGGATCGCAGGCTTGTTGGTAGAAATCTCCATCACCCGACCGGACTTCGGGTCCTTGACGCGGGCGGCGAGTTTCATCTTGTTGCCTTTTTTTAGAACCCATGCGTGGTCGTAACCGCCGCCAAGCTTGAGCGCCTCGAAGTCGTCACCCACCCGCTTGCCGATGGCGGTCGGTTCGGTGAAATCCATGGGAGTTCCAGCGACGGGATCGATCTTACCTGTGGGGATGAGGCCTGCGTCGGTGGGGAGATAGCCATCGGCATTGAGCATCAGGATGTGGTCATTGATCGAGGTGGTGTGGTCTCCCGACAGGTTCCAATACGTGTGCTGGACGATGTTGAGAACGGTCGGAGCGTCAGTAGTTGCCTTGGCGTCCCAAGTCAGTTCGTCGTTGTCACCGAGGGCATAAGTCACGTTGACCGTAAGGTTTCCCGGGTAGCCTTCTTCACCATCTTTCGAGACATAGGAAAACTCAACGCCCTTACCTTCAAGCACTTTCCCAGACCATACCACCTTGTCGAAGCCCTTGATGCCACCATGAAGTGCGCAAGGAATGCCGCCAGGCTCGTTGTTGGTGGCGAGCTTGTAATCCTTGCCATCGAGAGAAAATTTCCCGTCCTTGATGCGATTGCCAAACCGCCCGACCGTCGCGCCGAAGTAGGACGTATTGGTCAGCCAACCCTCAAGAGTGTCGTAGCCGTGAGTCAGCTCGGCAGATTTGCCCGATTTGTCCGGCGTCTGCATCGAGACCAAGATCGCGCCATACTCAGTCACTTGAGCTTTGAGGCCGTTTTTATTGGTCATGGTGTAAATTTTCACCTTCTGACCACCGGGCATGGTTCCGTAGAGATCTTCTTTGATTTCCATTGCAAAACTGGTTTGGCAAACAAGCAGGCTCATAGCCAGTGCCGAGATAAATGAATTGGATTTCTTCATGCAGGAACAGGAACTGGCGGATATCCCGCGCGATGCCAAGTCCGAAATTAATGCCCAAATGACAGGTGACGCCTCCCTGAACGCGTGCTACGTCCTTGAAGATGAGCACGAAATTTGACTGGCAAGCATTTCTCGGTGGGATTTTAGAGAAATTCGGCTGCCAGACCGGCACGATCCACCGCACGGCACCTGACGGGGCCACGCTGGCTCTCGTCAGTCAGATCGGCGTGCCGGAAATGCTGATGGAAAAAATTGCGATCATCCCCTTCGGCAAAGGAATCGCCGGAGCCGCTGCCGAGCGGAAAGAGCCGGTCGAACTCTGTAATCTCCAGCAAGACCTTGGCAGCGTGGCCAAGCCCGACGCTCGCCAAACCGGTGTGGCCGGTTCCATCGCTCTGCCCATTTTCGCAACCGACTCATCCCAAGTCATCGGCACTCTCGGAATCGGGAAATATGTCCCCTACGATTTCACCGATCAAGAAAAGCAGTCCCTATCCGACATCGCCCGCGAAATCGCGCAGCATTTCGCCCACTAACGTGTCCGGATGGTTGACCCGGTGGAAGATGTGAATAAGGTCCGGCTATGACCACGGTGGAATCGGCGACCAAAGTTCTGGATACCATGCTCGGGCACCTCGGCTTCACCGCGACAATCGAGCTCCAAGAAACCCACGACGGCCCCTGCCTGCAAATCCACTCCGGCCAAAGTGAAGCTATCATCGGCAAGGATGGCGACCGCCTCGACGACCTCCAATACTTGGTCAATCGCATCGTCCGCCGCCATTTCCCAAAGGCCGAGCGCATTAAAGTGGACTGCGAGCACTTCCGATCGATCCAAGAGGACCAACTCAACGAAGAGGTCCAGGGCATCGCCAATCGGGTAAAAACTACCGGCAAGCCGTTCCAAATGCGCCCCCTCAACGCTTATTATCGGCGGTTAGTTTACAATGTTCTCGTCGCAGATGCAGAAATCGTTTCTCATTCGCCGCCGGGTGAGGACCGTCTCAAGCGGATCACCATTTCCGCGAAATCACCACCCGGCTCTGCCTCATGAAAAAATTCTTCTTCGACTGCGGGACCCGTGACTCCGTCGCGTCCCTCGGTATCCTCGCCCTGCGTGTGCTCATCGGACTCATGATGCTGGTAGGCCACGGCATTCCAAAAATCAAAAACTACGCCACCCTCAAGGATTTCTTCTACGTCCCAGACTTTTTCCCGCTCAACCTGATGGAACCATGGGTCAGTCTGATGGCTTGCATCGGCGCGGAAGTCGGAGCCGCAGCACTGCTCATCATCGGCCTCGCCACCCGGCCCGCGGCCTTCGTGCTCGGCTTCTGCATGGTGGTTGCTGGATTCGGCGCAATGGGATCCAGCCCATGGTTTCAAGGATCGGCCACGCTCGTCGAGACCAAGGAAATTTCCGTGCTTTATCTGATCCCAATGATTGCACTCATTCTCGCAGGCGCAGGTGGGTACTCACTCGATGCCGCACTTAACAAAGACAACAAACCCCGCCGTTGGTAACTATGGAAACTTATCGTCTCATCCTTCCCGGAGATTTAAATCAATATGGCTACCTCTTCGGTGGCAAACTTCTCGCTTGGATCGACGAAGCTTCGTGGATCGCAGCGAGCTTGGACTATCCTCAATGCAAGTTCGTCACCGTGGGCATGGACACCGTCGTGTTTCGCCACAGTGTGCAGGACGGCACGATCCTTAAAATTATCTGCGAGCATCTGGCGGAGGGGAATACGAGCGCTCGCTACGGCGTGAAAGTCGTGGATCAAAAGTCCGGCCCCACCGCCATTTTTACCACTCAAGTCACCTTTGTGAGCGTCGATGATGCCGGAAAAAAACGTAATATCCGCTAGCCAACCTTTTTGAAGTGGAGCTGCCCATCGAGACTGTCGATGTCGTCCTGCCCTTAGAAAAATCCGAGGACGACGCCGCCCGCCGCCTAGCAGCCGCGCTCAAGCTTGGCGTCCCGCTGGATCGCATCGGCGGCATCAAGCTCCGCAAGCACTCCATCGACGCCCGGCAGCGAGCGGTCAAAGTTCAGCTCCGGCTGGACGTATCGCTAGATGTTCCCCTACCCTTGGATGAGATTTCCCAGTGGTCCGCACCGGCACTGTCAGCCCATGCCAAGCGGGTCCTCATCGTCGGCTGCGGTCCGGCAGGCTTATTCGCAGCCCTGCGCTGCTTGGAAAACGGCCAGAAACCTATTCTACTGGAACGCGGTAAGGATGCCAGCGCCCGCCGCTTCGACCTCGCACCGATCTTGCGCGAAGGCCGTGTCATCGAAGAGTCTAACTACTGCTTCGGCGAGGGCGGTGCAGGAACTTTTTCCGACGGCAAGCTCTACACCCGCGCCACCAAACGCGGGCCGGTGGCAAAAGTTTATGAAGTCCTCGTCGCCCACGGCGCACCGGATCAGATCCTCACCGACGCGCATCCTCACATCGGCTCCAATCTTTTACCCAATGTCGTTAAGGCCATCCGCAACTCGATCATCGCAGCAGGCGGCGAGGTGAGGTTCCAAACGAAAGTCGTCGATTTCCTCATTTCAGGAAATCGAATCCACGGCGTCCTCACTGCATCTGGAGAAGAAATCGCGGCGGAATCCGTCATCCTCGCCACCGGTCACTCGGCACGCGACATCTATCGATTGTTAGCAGCGAAGAATATTCTGCTCGAGCCTAAGCCATTCGCCGTCGGTTTCCGCATTGAGCATCCGCAGCCGTTCATCGATAGCACCCAGTATCACCTTCATCCCGACCAAGATCGTCCGCGACTTCTGCCCGCCGCACGCTACCGGCTAGCCACCAAAATCCGGGATCGTGGCGTGCATTCATTCTGCATGTGCCCCGGCGGTTGGGTCGTCCCGGCATCGACAGAAAACGATGAAGTCGTGGTCAATGGCATGAGCCTTTCCCGCCGCGACTCACCTTTTGCGAACTCCGGGATGGTTTCCACCATCGAGCCGGAGGATGTGCAACATCTCGTCAAGGAACACGGAGTCCTCGCCGGATTGGTCTTCCAGAAAGACTTAGAACGCGTCGCAAAAATCGCTGGCGGTGGTGGTCAAGTCGCCCCCGGACAACGCGCCACTGACTTTTTAACAGGGAAAATTTCCTCCACCCTGCCGGAGACTAGCTACTTCCCCGGTTTGACTTCTGCACCGCTGCACGACCTGCTGCCGCCCGGGGTCACCAGCCGAATGCGAGAGGGTTTCCGTCTCTTTGGCCGACAAATGCACGGCTACATTTCCGACCAAGCCTTACTGATCGGCTTCGAAACACGCACCAGTTCTCCAGTGAGAATTCCACGCGGCGAAGACACGCTCGAACACCCAGAAATCCGCGGACTTTTCCCTTGCGGCGAGGGTGCTGGCTACGCCGGTGGAATTGTCAGCGCGGCGATGGATGGCCTCCGCAGTGCCGATGCTGCGTGCGGAGTCTGCCACTGACATCCCTGAAACTAAAAACCGGCCTTTCTAGGTAGAAAGGCCGGTTTGATAAAGTCAGTCTCTCTCAGTGATTAGAACTGAGAACTGAGCGAGAAGTTAAACTGTCCGCCCTTGTCCGCTTCTTTGTCGGGAGTCGAGATTGGGATCGCGTAGTCGAGCGCAAGAGGCAGCGGGCTGATCGGGAGCTTGAGACGGATACCGAGACCGATATCGCTGTAAACCTCACTGACTCCAAGATCCCAACTACCCGAATTCACGAAACCCGTGTCCGAGAATACGGCGGCACGCACTGTCTCGATGATCGGAACGGTGTATTCGACCGAGGCATAACCCAGCGAATTTCCACCAAAAACTTCGTTCGTGTATTTACTGTCGCGAGGTCCGACATCCCGGAATTCGAAACCACGGAGCGTCCGGCCACCACCCAGGAACATCCGGTCGAAGATCGGGACGTCGTCGCCATTCAAACTATCCACCGTGGCGAGCTCGCCACTCACCGAAAGAATGGAGTCCCATTTCAGATTCCAGTACTTCGCACCTTGCGCAGAGATCGAGAACGTATCCACATCTCCGCCGACGATCCCGCCTGCGAGAGTCGCTCCAACATCAAACTTATGACCGCTGCGAGCTTGCAGCGTGCTGTCCCGGCTATCGAAAACGTAATTTGCGGAAAGCGCACTACGCAGGAAATCACCACCGATGTTCTTGTCGGCGAGTTCCGAATTATCGCCCTTTCCACCGTAGTCGGCCTTGTTGACATTCGAATCAATCGTCACCTGCTCGAGCCGATACTCACCCTTGAGCGAGCTTTTCGGCCCGAGTGGCTTTCTCAGCGAAACGGCGGCTCCGACGTTCGTTTGATCGTAGAAATCGCTAAAGTAAGTGGATTGCTTGTAAAATAACTCCGTGCCGAGCGCCAATTGCTGATCGAGAAACCAGGGCTCGACCAAGGAAACACTGAATTCAGAACGCTGCGAACCCGCGCGCAGGCTCATCGAGAAACGCTGGCCGCCACCCGTGAAATTCCACGGATTGAAGAGGTCGAAATTGGATTGTTCCAAGGTGACGAATCCGACGATGCTATCGATGGAGCTGAAGCCAACGCCGACGCCCACGGAGCCGGTAGCCTTTTCTTCCACCAGCACGTTCACGTCCCGGTAGCCTGAGCCACTCGGTGAGCCAGTCGCCTGCACATCGCTGAAATATTGGAGGTTCGTGAGCCGCGCCTTGGTGGTATCTAGCTCTACGGAATTAAACTGATCACCCGGCTTGAGCGGGATTTCCCGGCGGATGACCTTGTCTTGGGTCTTGGTATTTCCCGAGATATTCACGCGCCCGACTCGGAATCGGGAACCCTCAGTGATTTGGTACGTAATACTCACTCGGTTCGGCCCCGCGTCCCGGATGTCCGGGGCCACCAGCGCATCCGCGTAACCGCGCGAACCATAGAAACTGCGAATCACGGTAATGTCTTGCCGCATTTTCTTGGACGAATAAGCGGCATTTCCCGTGAGCGTCAGCGACGGGTAGAGCTCCTCAGGTTTGAAAACACTCATCTTGCCGAAGCCGACACCGCTGACGGTGTATTTGTCACCCTCATTAAGCTGGATGACAAGGTCGGTGCGGCCGTCTCCCACAGGATCACGGCGGACGGTGCCGGTCACACGGAGGTAGCCCTTGCTGCGGCAGTAATCGAGGATGGCGTCGATGTCTGTGTCCAACTGGTCCGACTCAAACCGTCCCGATTTCGTCAACCATGAGAACCAACCCTTTTCCTTTACCTTCATTTCTTTACGGAGTTCAGGATCGGTGAAATTTTGAAGACCCTCGAAACGGATTTTTCGGACCTCGCTCTTCGCTCCCTCATCAATGACAAAGATGAGATCCGACAAGCCAGCCTGACCGGTCGCTTGGGTGCGGTGAGTGACGGTGACGTCCGGGTAGCCGTAGCCTTGGTAGTATTTCTCGATGTTGCGCCGTGCTTCGAGGATTTCCGCGTCACTCATGACTCCGGTCGCCTTGAGCTTGGTTTCCTTACCCAGTTTTTGATCGCTGAAAATGGTATTTCCCATGAATCCCACTCCGCCACGCATGGGCCGTGTCGTGACTTCTGCGATGAGTTTGAGACCCCCACCCGTCGGCTCGGCGAGGAAGCGCACGTCATCGACAAGGCCGGATTCATAGAGCGACTTGATGTCATTATCCAAGCTCTCCGCTCGGTAGGCGGTGCCAGCCTTAGTCGCCATGAGGTTACGTAGGCGGTCTTCGTCCACGGTCTTTGCACCATTATAGCGGATGGCGACTTCTGAAATATTTTTCCCCTCGAAGTCTTGTGCGTGCAGCGTTCCAGCCAGTGCGAGAACCGACAGCGAGGTGAGAGCGGCGAATTGACCCACGCCACGCGGCATGGAAAATGAAGAAGTTGTGGGAAAACGCATGCGGTTGGAGTTGCTGAACAATAAAGCCCGTCCGCTCGCCGATTCGTCAAGGTCAATAGCAGGGATTTCCTACCCTTTCCCTTATCAATCCAGCTTCCTGCCGAAATCCTTGCCCCCCGTCCGCTGCTGTTCTACACCCCCGCCGTGCTCACGATTCACAAGCTCACCAAAACTCTCGGCGGCCGCACCCTGCTCCGCGAAGCAGAAATGTCCATCAACTGGGGCGAACGCGTCGCCCTCGTCGGCCCGAACGGTGCCGGTAAATCCACGCTCTTCCGCATGATCCTCGACGAGGACTCCCCTGATGAAGGCACCATCGAGCGCGACGAATACGCCATCACCGGCTACCTCCCTCAAGAAGCGGGCGAACCGACCGACGAGACGATCCTTGAAATTGCCATGGGCATCACCCCCGAAATGATCGGTCTGCTCCGGATCATCCGCGAAGGCGAAAAATCCGGTGACCTCTCCAGCCCAGAATTCGCCCAAGCTCAGGACCAATTCACCGCCCTCAACGGCTACCAACTCGAACCCAAGGCCAAGAAAATCCTCCACGGTCTCGGCTTCAAAACCGAGGATTTCAACAAACCCGCTCGTAAATATTCTGGCGGCTGGGTGATGCGTGCCCACCTCGCCCGGCTCCTCGTCATGGAGCCGGACCTGCTGATGCTCGACGAACCGACGAACCACCTCGACCTACTCTCCCTGCTCTGGCTCCAGCGCTATTTACTCAACTACTCCGGCGCCATCCTGATGATTTCCCACGACCGGGATTTCATGGACACCATCATCGAGACCGTCATCGAGATCGATCCCGACGCTGCAGCCCTCATTTCCTACACCGGAAATTACAGCGCCTTCCTCACCCAGCGCGACGCTCGCTACGAAACGCAAGTCCAAGCCTATCGCAATCAGAACAAGGAAATCGAGCACGTCCAAGAGTTCATCGACCGCTTCCGCCAAGTCGGGTCCAAGGCCGCCCAAGTCCAGTCACGCATCAAAACGCTCGAAAAGCTCGTCCGCATCGAGAAGCCACGCACCCCACGTAAGCCATTTAAATTCAGCTTCCCCCAGCCACCGCGCTCGAACCAGAAAGTCATCGAACTCCAAAAAGTCTGCCAAGCCTACGGCGAAAAACGCATCTACAAGGACCTCGACCTCACCATCGAGCGCAACGACCGCATCGTCCTCGTCGGTCCGAATGGCGCGGGAAAATCCACCCTCATTAAGATCCTCGCCGGTCAGCTCGAAATCGACGGCGGCAAGCGCGAGCCCGGCTACGCCACCAAGATCGGCTACTACTCCCAACACCGCGCCGAGTCGCTCAACGAGAACAACACCGTGCTCGAGGAAGTCCTCGCCGCCTGCACCACCCTCCGTGAGGAAGAAGCCCGCTCCATCCTCGGCTCGTTCCTCTTCCGCCGCACCGACGTCGAGAAACGCTGCGGCGTCCTCTCCGGTGGTGAAAAATCCCGGCTCAACCTCGTCAAGTTCCTCGTCGATCCACCGAACCTCCTGCTCATGGACGAGCCGACGACCCACCTCGACATCCTCTCCATCGACTCACTCGTCAGCGCGCTGAAAAACTACCAAGGCACGCTCGTCTTCATTTCCCACGACGTCCATTTCATCCGCACCCTCGCAGAAACCACCCTGCATGTGAACAACGGCACCGTCACCCGCTACACCGGCGGCTACGACTATTTCATCGAGAAAAGCGGCCTAAACGACGACCGCAGCTCAGTGACCGCCTGATTAAACAGCACCCAGATGCGCCTCATCTTCGAGAACATCGACTTCGCCATCGTCGGCCACATGCAGTCGCTCCTCGAGTCCGAGGGCATCGCCACCGAGCTGCGTAATTCTGGGGCCAGCGGCCTCGCTGGCGAAGTCCCCTACACCCAAGTTTACCCGGAATTGTGGCTTTTCGACCACCGTGACGAGAACCGCGCCCGAGCCATCATCCGGGACTATCGGACTCAGGAAATGTCCACTCCTGTGGGGCCAGATTGGATTTGCCCGAAATGTGGTGAGTCCGTCGAGGGAGTTTTCGCCGAGTGCTGGAACTGCCGTGCGCCCTCGCCCGTCGGGTAAATTTCCTCGCCTGATTTGCCACCAAGGGGACACTTCATCGATCTCGCCATTTCCAGATCCACTCACTCAGCCACATGAAACTAAAAATTTTCCTCGCGACCATCTTTCTACCTCTCCTGCCCTGCTCCGCCCTGCCCGCCACAGAACGGATCTCGGTCGCCACCGGCCAGATTCTCGCCGAGGGCGA
>JAYUHS010000016.1:0-18775 GCA_043766715.1 Luteolibacter sp. | reverse complement strand
GTAGCTGGCGAGGTCGGACGCGCGGTCAAACTGGATGGGGTTGACGAAAATGGAAACGATCACGGTGCCATCTGCCCCGGCGAGCTCTCGGGCCTTGTGCATGAGTGAGATGTGGCCGGGGTGGAATGCTCCCATGGTGGGCACCAACACTCGTGGGCCGGGGGTGGACTTGAGAATTTCCCGGAGGGCGGTTCCGGTTTCGGCGACTTTCATGGCGGAGGTATGGAGGCGGGATTGATCGGGGCGACGCCTGCTTGGGGGATGGTGATCCAGGTGAGGAATTCTTGGTTTCCATCGGTGCCGGTGATGGGTGAGGGGATGACGCCGCGCCAGTCGCAGGCAAACTCGGTGGTGACGAATTCGCGGATTTTCTGGACGGCGCGTTGGTGGAGGATTGGATCTCGGACGATGCCGCCGCGGGTGATGTCTTCGCGGCGGAGTTCGAACTGCGGCTTGATGAGGCAGACCACGGAGCCACCGCCTTCGAGGATGGAAAAGATCGCGGGCAGAACCTTGGTGAGCGAGATAAAGGAGAGGTCGGTGACGGCGAGGCGGCAGGTTTCGCCGATGTCGGCTGGGACCATGTGGCGGGCGTTGAATTGTTCTTTGACGATGACTCGCGGGTCATTGCGGAGTTTCCAAACGAGTTGGTTGGTGCCGACATCCACGGCGTGGACTCGGACGGCGCCGCGCTGGAGTAGGCAGTCGGTGAAGCCGCCGGTGGACGAGCCGACGTCGATGCAGACCCAGCCGGTGGGGTCGATTTGAAAGGCATCAAGCGCGCCTTCGAGCTTCAGGCCGCCACGGCCGACGAAGCGCGGTTTTTCCTTCACTTCTAAGGGGGCGTCCTCGTCGAGCTTGGTCGAGGGCTTGTCGAGGATGCGGTCGCCGCTGCGGACCTCGCCCGCGAGGATGAGACGCTTGGCTTGTTCGCGGGAATCGCAGAGGCCGCGGGTGACTAACAGGGTGTCGAGACGGTCTTTTTTCAATTCGGGGGAGAGCCAAGCAGGAACGATCTGAGACGGCAAGGAGAGTATCTGGACGGGAAAAGGAGCGGAAACTTGTGCCTTGCCTAGGGGGCTTTTCGTCGCTCACGATCTGCGGCGTGACCCGCCACCGCACCGATGACCTTCGAATAACAGGAATGAATCCGCTAATTTCCCCTGCGGTCCTGGCTTACTATCTGCCGCTCACTGAGGGCGCTTCCGAACTGGTGGCCGCCGCCCGTTCTCAGGCGGATGCGATTTTACGCGGCGAGGATGACCGATTGTTAGCCATCGTCGGGCCATGCTCGATCCATGATCCCGCAGCGGCACTAGAGTATGCGGCGAAGCTGAAGGAAGAGGCGAAGCGGGTGGAAAAGGACGTTTTCGTGATCATGCGGGTGTATTTCGAAAAACCGCGAACCACGGTCGGATGGAAAGGTTTGATCAACGATCCAAATCTGGACGACTCGTTCGACATCAATCACGGGCTGCGGATCGCTCGTGGTCTGCTGCTGGATTTAGCCAATATCGGAGTTCCGGCGGCGACGGAGTTCTTGGACACGATTTGCCCGCAATACATCGCTGATTTGATCGCTTGGGCGGCAATCGGTGCACGGACGACCGAATCGCAAATCCACCGTGAGCTGGCGTCTGGCCTCTCGATGCCGGTAGGATTTAAAAACGGCACGGGCGGCTCGATTCAGATCGCCTTGGACGCGATCCAGTCGTCCGCGCGGCCACACCATTTCCTGTCGGTGACCAAGCAAGGAGTGTCCGCCATCGTCTCGACGGCGGGAAATGAGTCCTGCCATTTGATTCTGCGTGGTGGAAATTCTGGGCCTAACTACGACCGGACAGCGGTGGAGGAAGCTGTCACGATGCTGCGCGAACAGAAGTTAACGGAGTCGATCATGATCGATTGCTCGCATGGAAATTCGCTGAAGGACTTCCGCAACCAACCGTTGGTGGCCAAGGCTGTGGCGGATCAAATCGCGGCGGGGGCGCAGGTAATCACCTCGGTGATGATCGAGTCGAATCTCTTAGAGGGAAATCAGAAACTCGCCAAGGATCTGAGCACTCTGACCCACGGCCAGTCGGTGACGGACGCCTGCATCGGCTGGGATGACACGGTCGCGACTCTCAGTGTGCTGGCGGAAGCGGTGAGAAAGCGGCGCGAGATTTGATCGGGACTAACAGGAATCAGGGGGTTATGTCAAGGGTCTTTGTGACTCTGATAGGGAATCATTAGGTCGCGCGAAAAAATTCTTCTCCAAGCTTGCCGTAGTGGAAGATCACTGCTCATTTCATCGAGCCGTGCCCCTTCGACAATGGATTTAACAAGCGAATCTTCCCAAAGCGTCATCACCTGCCGGAATAGCCAAGGCACGGAGCTGACGGCCAACCTCCTCAGGATCAAGCGGTATTCCGTGGTTTTCGAGGTTTATAACCCCTACAGCATCTTGCAATTATCGGAGGTGTTGTCGGATTTCCGGATCATGGCATCTCGGCGACTGCTGTATCACGGAAAGGCGGTGGTGAGCAACTTGATGAACACCGGGATCGTCCTCGTTTGTGAGGCGATGCTCGACGAGGGCTGGGTGGAGGTGGATTTCCTGTCAAGCGTCACGAGCGGTACGGGTGGCAGCGGTGCCCTCGCCGGGCAGTTTGCGAACTTCATGGCGGAGTGGAAGTCTGCTAACCAAGTCCAAGACCCGTTCAAGCTGGTGGTTGCAGAGCTTTCAAGCATGCTTTCTGGGGTCCAGCATTGGCTAACAGGCGTGGATGTGGGCATCCGGACTACGGTGACGCGGCGCCGTGACGATCTGGAGAACGAGATTTTCGCGAGCATCGAAGGTCGGGTGGTGGAAGAGGTTTTACCTTCGATGGAGAAGTTCGAGGAAATTTCGCGGGAAGTAAGTGAAGCAGAGGTGGCTGTCCACAAGGCCTACGTCAGGCGTGAGTTGCACCCCATCGTCCTGTGTTCTCCATTCCTATATCGCACTTACACCAAGCCACTTGGCTACGCTGGAGACTATGAGATGGTGAATATGATGTTGAGAAATCCGTATGAGGGTTCCTCTGCATTTGCGAAGTTGCTGAATTTCGCACTTCTCAACACGGAGCCGGTCGTGGCGCACCGGAATCGGATCGATTTTCTCATCGATAAACTTCGCTCGCAGTGTGCCCGACGCGTCAGTCGTGGTAAAACACGCATCTTTAATCTCGCTTGCGGTCCAGCGATGGAGGTCCAGCGGTTCCTCCGTGAGTGTGAGGAAAGCGATCTGGCAGAAATCGATCTGCTGGATTTCAATCCCGAGACTCTGGAATACACTCGTGAACGCATCCAAGAAGCCAAGATGGGCGGCGGTCGTGAAACCCAAGTGCGTTATTTTCAACGCTCAGTTCACCAGCTTCTGCGCGCGGCGACCCAAGGTGGTGACGATGAATTTACGAACTACGACGTGGTTTATTGCGCCGGGCTTTTCGACTATCTGTCGCAGCGGGTGTGCAAGCGCTTGGTTGAGCTTTTTTGCACCATGATCCGTCCGGGTGGTGTCGTCATCGTGACGAATGTAGCGGCCAGCAACCCGCGCAAGGCATGGATGGAATATGTGATGGAGTGGAACCTGATCTATCGGAGCGAGGAGGAAATGCACGACCTCGTTCCTGATGGGCTGAATCTCAAGGGAACCACGGTCCAAGCGGATTCCACGGGAGTGAACTTGTTCCTTGAGATCGAACTCAATGGCTGAAGCCGGCGTCAACTTGCGGGCATCCGAAGCAAATCTGCTCGAATCCTTCCGGGAGTATGAGAACGGGATCGCGTTTGGTAATGCCCGCCGGGCGGCGGTGCTGGCGGCAGTCTTCATGTTGGCGGGGGCTTCGCTCGACTGGGTCATCATCGGCCATCGCGCACTGGATTTCTTCTACATTCGAGTCGCGTGTGCATTGATGCTGGCAGGGATTTTCTGGTACCTCGGGAGGGTGCGGTTTTCCTCCTGCTCAAACATTGCCGCCCAAGGCATCGCCCTGCTCCCGCTGGTGTCGATTTGCGGCATGATCGCCGTCACGGATGGGGGAAACTCGGTTTATTATGCGGGATTAAATCTCGTCCTCGTCGGGCTTTCACTGCTGCTGCGGTGGACTTTCTGGAACTCGCTGGGGATGATTCTAGCGACGTTTCTTTGCTACACCGCGAGTGTGATGATCTCGGCAGCAGACTCGGTTTTCGTGCATCTGTTTGGAAACTGCTACTTCCTGTTTGTCACTTCAGTCTTCGTTCTCGCAGGCAGTTATTATTACGAAAAACTCCGTTTCAGCGAGTATTGCCTGCGGATGGAAGTGGAGAAATCCCGCGAACTGCTGGAGTCGAAAAACCGTCAGCTGAGTGAGCTGGATGAAGCGAAAACGCGCTTTTTCGCGAACATCAGTCATGAACTCCGCACGCCCTTGACCATCATGCTCGGGATCACCGAGCGGCTGAAGACCATCCTCGCGCACCAGAGCACCGAGGCCATGGTCCATGAAATGACGTTGATGCTGGAACAGAATGGTCTCCGCTTGCTCAAGTTGATCGATGATTTACTCGATCTCGTTCGTTTCGACACTGGTCATGCCGATATTCACCGCCAGCCGACGCTGATCAGTGCTCATCTTGATGGCCTTCTTCGCTCGCTCCGCCACCTTGCCGAGCAGGACCGCGTCGCCCTGCTCTGGGATTGTCAGACCACGAGCCCAAACATCCTGCTAGACCGGGATAAGTTTGATAAAATTGTGCTCAATCTCGTCATCAATGCCATAAAGTTCACGCCATCCAGCGGCACTATTGAAGTGAAGGTGACCTTTGAAAATGGGGTGCTCCGATTGACCGTCGAGGACACTGGGGTCGGCATCTCGCCTAACGTTTTACCGAGGATTTTTGAGCGTTTTTGGCAGGTTGATACTTCATCTACCCGTAAATTTCAGGGAGCAGGCATCGGCCTCGCGCTAGTCCGCAGTCTGACCGAAGCGATGGATGGCCGCGTGAGTGTGGACAGCGAACTCGGGCGAGGCACCACGTTTGTGATCCACTTGCCTGCGGAAGTCGCAACCCAAGAAATGGCCGCAGTTTCTGAGGAAGACAGCCCGCTGAAAGATGGCGGAAACATCGCCGATCTCCACCGCCGTGCCGCGCTTTCCATTCCCGGGAAAATGGCGCCGCGGCCCGTGCGTGGGGGGCTATCTGCCAGTCAGGTTCTCGGCCCGAAAATTGGCATTCGTCCAAGCGGGGCGCTGCCGCTGGTGCTCATCGCCGATGATGAGCCAGACATCCGCCGTTTCCTGCGGATGCAGCTCGAGAATGTCGAAGTGATCGAAGCTTCAGACGGAGCCGAGGCGCTTGAACTTGCTCGGTTGCACCGTCCTCAGCTCGCGCTGCTCGACCACATGATGCCGGAAATGGATGGGGTCGAAGTCTGCCGCCGCATCCGCGAGAATCACACCACCCGTGGAATGGCGGTGATCATTTTGACCGCCCGTGCCGACGAGGCTACGAAGCTCAGTGCGCTGCAAGCTGGGGCTAACGATTTCCTAACTAAGCCGTTCTCCACCGCAGAACTCGCGCTGCGACTTGAGAATCAAATCGCGATGGCCCGGGTGCGCCGCGAGATGGTAGATCTCAATGCGGAACTCCACCGGGCATTGGAACAGATCAAGGAGAAGGAAGTCTTGATGCTGCGGAATGAAAAGCTCTCCGCGCTTGGGCGCATGAGTGCCGGGATCATCCACGAGATCAATAATCCGTTGAATTATGCGAACGCCGGGCTCCATGCCTTAGAGACGTTCACCCCGCTCGTCCCCGAGAAGGACCGGCCCGACTTCGCAGATATTCTCACGGATGTCCGCGAAGGAGTGGCTCGGGTTTCCCAGATCGTGATCGACCTCCGGAAGTTCACCCGTGACGACATGGTGATCGTGGATGATGCCGATTTAGCAGAAATTATCGGTCGTTCGCGGCGGATGGTCGGCCATCAAGTTGGCAGTGAGATTGAGTTCAACCTCAAGTCACCCAATCATGCTCTGGTCCGTGGAAATGCGAATCAACTTGTCCAAGTTTTTATTAACTTCTTTCAAAACAGCATCGACGCGATCCACACGCGCATCGCCGACCACGGCGGCGGGAAAGGGCAGATCGATGTCACGATTGACCCTGCGGGTGAAGGCTGGCTGGTCACCATCCACGATAATGGAATCGGAATCCCCGCAGAGAATCTCCAACAGATTTTCGACCCGTTTTTCACCTCCAAGGACGTGGGTAAGGGCATGGGACTAGGATTATCCATCACTCACCAGATCCTGCAAGCCCACCGCACCATCGTCGAGGTGGACAGCCGTCCCTGCGAGTTTACCCGCTTCCGAATCGTATTTCCCGCCGCCAGCTTGATTGCTGAGTCGGACTCAGAATCCGTTCTCGACCAATCCGCCTGAGTCCATGATTCTCCCGCTATTAGATTTCTAATTCACATTTCCTTCGACCCACCATGAGCACCGAGATCGACGCCTATGACTACCAACGCTACGCCATCCTTTTCGTGGATGACGAGGCTACCACCCGTAAATTCTTCCGCCGGTTATTTGGGGAGAAATTTCGAATTCTTGAAGCCGAAGACGGTGTCGAGGCACTCGCGGTGTTCCGCCAGCACGCCGATGAGATCGGGATCATCGTGACTGACCAACGAATGCCGCGGGAGACGGGTGTGGGATTTCTTTCGAAGATTGCAGACCAATATCCGGACATTATTAAAATCCTCTCGACCGCATATTCGGACATCGACGCGGCGATCGGCTCGGTCAACCAAGGCGGTATTTTTCGGTATATCACCAAGCCGTGGGACATCCCGCAATTGGAAGTGACCCTGCGGCGGGCCATGGAATTCTTCACGGTTAAGCGTGAGCGGGATGCCTTGCTGGGGGCGAAAATGCAGGCCATGGGCAATGTTCTGCTTTCAAGTCGGCTTGCGGCATTTGCGCTTGCGCCGGTGTGCGCGGGCATCCCGGTGAACCGTGCGGCCGAGGCGGTGGCTTCGTTTGTCCAGACTGGAGTCGCAGGTCGCCGGACCGGGTCAGACGGAGATTCGGCACTGCGGTCGCCCGATTGGGCACGGCTTCATACCCGCCAAGTCTTGCTGGCCACTGGTCTCGAAGCCGAGCTTCCGGCTGCGCTCGCTCAAACCGATTTCGCGACGCGGACTGCGGCGCTGATGCACGCGCTGGAGGCTGCGGGTGCGACCGGAATTTCCAGTGAAGTGAATGGCGTGGCCACTCGACTCTCAAGCTCGCTCGATCCGACGCCGGTGCTGCTGGACGCACTGCTGGGGCGGAACGATGACACGGCGGTCACCGCAGCCTCGGTGAAAGCGCTTGCCGCCTTCATCGCAATCTATGACGCCGGAGGAACGGTCCGCCGCATCCGCGGAGATGGACTGACGCTCGATGTCATGATTTCAACCGCACCGTCTAAGGGCAAAAATCCTGGTGCGGAAACGGCCAAGTGGTTGATCGACGACGATTTACTGATCTCCGCAGCGCTGGGTTTGCTCTAACTAGGTGCCGACTATTTGCGAAATTCTGGAATCACGACAGCTTTCGGCGCCTTGGTGAAAGGTACCTCGCCAGTGGCGAGGTGATCTTTAATCAGAAACCAGATCGCTGTCGCCAGAAGGAGGCAGAGGACCTTTGCGATCCAGTTGTTTGGCAGGGTCAGTTTCATGATTGGATTTACCGGAGAAGAAGATTTCTGAAATTTTTTCGCGGAATTGTTTCTCGGTGAGGTTCTTCTGGAGGACGCCGTTCTCGCAGATGGAAATGCCGCCCGTTTCCTCGCTTACGGCCACGGCGACGGCGTCGGTGCGCTCGGTGAGGCCGATCGCTGCTCGGTGCCGCAGGCCAGTCGAGCGATCTTGCATCTGACGCTCGGTGACGGGGAAAACGCAGGCAGCGCCAGCGACTCGGTCGTCCGCGATGATCATCCCGCCGTCGTGCAGTGGGGCTTTCGGATGGAAAACGGTCATGGCGAGTTCCGGTGAGAATTGCGCGTCCAGCACCACGCCGCTGTCGAGATAGTCCTTGAGGCTGATGCCGCGCTGGATGGCAAAAAGTGCGCCGATGCGTTTTTTCGAGAGGTTAATGACGGCGTCCGCGAAGCGCTCCACGAAGGCGAGTCGGCGTTTGTTCGAAAATGAAAATAGCCGATTACTTCCCAGCCGGGCGAGACCATTGCGGAGTTCTGGCTGGAAAATCACGATCAGCGCGAAGGCGAGAATCGCTGCTGCGCGGGTGATGATCCACTGAATTACCTCGAATTTGAAGAGCGTGGAGACCAGAGTCAGCACGACTAAAATGGCACCGAGACCCACCAGAATCTGCGCGCCGCGAGTGGCCCGGAATGCCCGGTAAATCTGGTAGATGCAGGTGGTAAGGAGTAGAATCTCGATACCGTCCGGCCAATGGTCTTGTAGGAATTTCCACATGGGAAGAATGTCGTCGGGAAGGCTAAGTCCGGGTGGCGAGAAGAGGCAATCTTAGAAATCCGCACGAATTTAACAGGTCCGTATTTATTTCTCAAAATAGTGCGATCCAGTTTCGAAAAATCCGCCGGATTAGAGGGGTAGTCCAACACAAGATCCTACCCAACAATAACAGATGAAAATGAAATCTAAGCTCACGCTTCTCGGCTCGGTCATGGTCCTAGCCACCAGCCCACTCGCCTTCGCGGAAAAGGCCGGACCAGCAGTTTGTGAGGCTGCACCGGATGTGGTCGTGGAAGAACCCGTCAAGGATACCAAGGTCGATGAACCGGCGACGGAAACGGTCGATGACAAGACCACAGACGTCGCCAACGAAGGCGAGGTAACCGATGAAGGTTCCGTGGTGCCGATCGACTGGGTCAAACGCGGCGGTGGCGATAATCCAGAAATCTACCAAAACATGGTGGGTGGTGAAGCGCCAGTATTCAAGGAAGAGACCACCTCAGTCGCGAAGGAACTCGGTCAAGACGAGAAGGCTGCGGACATTGAGTCCAAGGAAACTTCTGGAGCACCGCTCATCGAGCGCGCCAAGAAGGGACCTGTTGCTCTGCTCAAGAAGGGCCGCGTTTTCCTCCGCTGAGTTTCAGTGCATGGAGATCCATTTCCACAAGGTCGCCGGTTATTGCCGGCGGCCTTTTTTGTTAAATCACCTCATGAAATCTACGACTGTTCTCGCTTCTTTGTGTTCGCTGGCCCCACTGCCGGTTTTCGGCTTCGGCGCGGATGATGCCAGCCGTCCCACTCCGCCACCAGAAGGCCGTCCGGCTGACCGGGCGATTCACGATGACGCGGCCACGGCGGGCGCGGTGAAGGCAGGGGCGGATCAGATCTTGCTCCCGTCACTGCGAGGCTTGGCCATCGCGTCCACCGCAGCCTCGGCGTTGGCACTCCAACAGAAATCGCAGGACGGCATCTGCCTAGAAGGTTTCACTGGGAGCGAGCAGGCGGAGATCCGTCGCATCGCGGCGGAGGAGATCGGTCGTCCGGTATCGTTGCGTTCGTTGGAACAATTGAACTCGAAGTTGGAGCAATCCTTCCGCTTGCTTGGGCGTCCTTTCGTCCAAGTTTCATTTCCCGAGCAGGAAATCACCTCGGGGGTCATCGCGCTGCTGATTTGCCCGGCGCGGGCAGGGCAGGTGCTCATCGCTGGAAATCCTTCGTTCGGAGCGGAATTTTCCGCAGCGGCATTCCGGACTCGTTCTGGAGAGGAAATCTCGGGCGACACGGTGCTAGCGGACCTCGATTGGCTCAACGAGAACCCGCTGCGGCGGGCGTCGATTTCCTATAGCGACGGCACTTCGCCAGAGGTTTTGGACCTCACGTTGAGAGTCCGGGCAAAAAAATCGTGGCGTGCCTACGCCGGGATCGACAACCAATTGAGCGATAATCTCGGAGACGAGCGGATTTTCATAGGGGCACAGTATGGGGATCTCTTCGGACTGGATCACCGGATCACCGCCCAATACACGTCGGCACTGGAAACCAAAAACCTTCAGGGATTCAGCGGTATTTATGAAATCCCGCTACCGATCCGTCATCTATTAGAAATTTCCGCAGGCTACACCGAGTCTGAGTCCAACTCGGTGGGTCCGATTGACCAGAGTGGTCAGTTTTCCCGGCTCGCAATCGGTTACCGGGTTCCGCTGCCACGTTGGCACGCGATCAGCCAAGAATGGCGGGCAGGGCTGGAGTTCCGAAGTAATGACTATTTGTTTTCGAATCAAACGTCCTCCCAAGTGAAGTTTTTCCAAATCGGGACGGGTTGGAAGGCGCGGCGCACCGACCGCTGGGGCATGATGCGGCTGGATGCCTCGGTGCTCTACAGTCCGGGGCAGGGGATGCTAGGCTCGGAGGATGCGGACTTCATCGCGCTGGGCGCGGATGGTGCGGAGTCATGGATCGGGCGCTTGGAATTTGAAAGGACTTGGAAACTCGGGGAAATCGCGACTCTCGTCGGCCGCGGTCAGGCGCAGTGGGCGGATTCGAAACTGCTCTCGTCCGATCAGATTTCCGCAGGCGGTGTGAATCGCGTCCGTGGATTCGACGAGACGGTGGGCTACGCATCGAAGGGGGTGGTCGCCAGCATCGAACTCCAATCTCGGAGTTTGCCGATCTTTAAAACCGGCGAGTTTCAGGCGATTTCCTTCCTCGACGGAGCGGTTCTAAATCGTGACCAGAGTGGCGATGTCGGGCAGCTCGCATCGGTCGGGGTGGGTCTCCGCTGGCGCTATGCGGAAAGGCTCTCTGCCAAGGTAGATCTGGGGGTGCCGATCGATTATCCGAAAGATCTCGGGGGTGATCCGGTGCTTCATTTCTCGGTTAGCACGAACTGGTAGGCATCACTTCGGGCCACGGAGCACGGTGTTTTGCTCCGTCGGCTGCTCGGTTTTTCCGCGTTTGTTTCTGACTAACGTAAACATTGCCGGAACGGTGGACGTCTTACCGAGAGCGTAGTCGAATGATTTCGAGCGTCCCACGTCCGTCCGTGGCAAGCGGCCGACCAAGATCGGTGTTCCGCCTGCCTTCTCGCTCACAAACAACGAATATTCCTCTTCTTCGGTGGCGGTGGGGAGATCGTTGACGATGAAGGTGCCCGCATCACTTGCTGGGTCGTAAATTTGAATCGCGGAAGGTTCGCCGGTTTTGACTTGGGGATCTGGAAGTGCTTCACCCGAAGCGACTGCTGCGAGTGCGTCCCCGAGCATGGAGGTGATGTCTGAGTTCTCTTTTTCCAACGTCAGACTGCCGGACTCGGCTGTATGGACCCGGGGTGGACTCATCCGCATCACAATCGGCCATGCGAGACCGGGGACGGGTTCGAAACGTTGCCGATCCTGTTGTTCGAAATGATCGAGCTTCTCACGGAGGATTTCGATTTCTTGGATCAACCGCTGTGTCTCCACTTTGACGATCACTTTGCTTTCTGGCTGCGGCGTCGCAGTGGCGATCTCAGAGGGGGGGGCATCTGTCGAGTGCGGTTGGATCTCGGAGTGCTCGCTGGGTGGGGCGATTTGAACTCGCGCCGGTGCGACGATTGCGGGTTGTGGCTGGGACGGGATCGTGAGCGGTGCCTCATTCCGAGCACTGGTGTTCTGGACCTTTGGCTCGCGCTGGAAAACCAAAATCATCGTGAGCGCGGCAGCGGCGGCCCAGCCGGAAATGCCGAGCCAATTGGTGTTTTTCGAAGGGTGGAGACCCAGTTTGAGTTGCAGCCGCGCAAGCTGGCCCGGTCGAGGTGAGACTGCGGGAGTGGTCGCGGCGGCGACGGCTGCGGTGAGGCATTCGATTTCTCGGTAGGCGTTTTTAAGCTCCGGATCGTCGCGCATTGCGTCGTCGAAGCCAGCGGCCTCATCGGCATCCAGCAGACCGAATATCCGCCAAGCGGCGCTCTCGTGGGGATCAGAATTCATGACGGGATAGTTGATTTCGCACTTTTTCCAAGGCACGGCGGAGGCGATTTTTCACTGTGCCCAAGGGAGTTCCGAGGTGCTCGGAAATTTCCGAATGGGAATATTCCAAAAAGATGGCGAGTTCGAGGCAGCGGCGCTCGTCAGCACCGAGAACGTCGAGGGCTGCGCGCACCCGCCGCCAGTCGTCGAGCGCCATGACCTGTGGATCTTCGATCGCTTCGGGAGGGGCGTATAAATGGATCGGCACGACTCGGGAGGAATCTCGTTTCCCGCGGTGCCGATAGCGCAGCCGATCGATGCAGTAGCCGCGCATGACCGCGAAGGCCCAGACGAAGGGTGGCGATTGCTCTGGATCGTAGTTGGCCGACCGATGCCACATCCGGACGAAGGTGTCCTGCACCGCCTCCTCGGCCTCGCGTCGGTCGCCGAGCATCCGGCAAGCGATCCCAAGTAATATAGGACTCCACATGGCGTGTAATTCAGCAAGCGCTGCGCCATCTTCCTTCGCCATCTTGGCGATCAAAGCGACGGCCTCGCCGTTCCGATCGTCACCCAGTGCCGGTGGCAAGGGCGAGCGGGGTGCCGGATCGGCGTCACTTGAGGATGAAGAGTGGAGCATGAAATTCCGGATGCGGGACGGGTATTCGCGAGAAACGATCCGTCAATTGCATCTGTTTGGCCCTGTCAATCTTCATGGGTTAGAGAAAAAACTCATCCCTTGCCGTTGGTGGAGAGCTGGTCTTAACTCGTCCCATGCACGAGGAAATCAACCTTACCCGCGAAGTTGCCGCGATCCAGATCCCAAGCGGCGACACGCTTTCACTCCCTGCGGGGACCGCCGTTTTCATCACCCAGCGGCTCGGTGGCACCTTCACGGTGGCGACTTCTCAAGGACTTGCACGTATTTCGTCCCAAGATGCGGATGCCCTTGGCGTCAATCCCGAGGAAGAGGCGAAGAAACAAGCCGAGGTCGTCCGGCTCAAGGATGCGCCACTGGAAGAGCAAGTCTGGAGCCAGCTCAAGGGCGTGTATGACCCGGAAATCCCGGTGGATATCGTCAATCTCGGCCTCGTTTATGACTGCATCATCGAGGAAGCGGCGGGTAAGAAAATCGTCGCTGTGAAAATGACCCTCACCGCACCCGGCTGCGGCATGGGTCCGGTGATCGCTGCGGATGCGCAGGCGAAAATCATGACCATTGATGGCATTGACGATGCCCGCGTCGAACTCGTCTGGGATCCTGCTTGGAATCAGGAAATGATTTCCGAAGAGGGCAAGATGAAGCTGGGGATGATCTGAGTTACTACTCGGTTACTTCGGTTTCGCAGTCTGGTCGATGTAGGCGATGATCGTAGGGATCGCTGCGTCGAACATTTCTGCGACTTCCTCGTAAGCCTGCCGCCCAAGCCCGATGGGGTCTGGCACGTCGGTGCCGATTCCTTGGTTAGGAATCTCCACAAATTCGCAAACGAGATAGAACTTATCCGCATGTTTCGGAAATCGGGTCTCGAGCGTTTGCAAATGACTGTGTGTCATCGCGAAAACATGAGTCGCTTGGCTTAAAACAGCGTCCGTGATCTGCTTACTGCTAAAATTATCCAGCGGCGCTGTGCGTTTTTTTAACAAGGCGGCTGTCTCAGGATTACTCGGTGCACCCTTCGATGCGGCGACTCCCGCAGAGCTCACCTGATAGTCGCTCCGGTCAGCCACGGCTTGGCGGAATAGCCCCTCCATCATCGGGCTGCGGCAGGTATTCCCAGTGCAAACGAAGAGCACGTGTTTCAGATCAGACATCGCGGCAGAGACTGGACGCTTGGTAACGGTTCGTCAAATCGCAATGGCGCCGCCCTTGCACCCAAGAGACAGCCGGGTATGGTGGTGGGCGAAATTGTGGACGAATTCTCAGATCAAATCGGCGGACGGTTACATGAAGCACGTGAGCAAGCGGGCCTCACCGTGGAGGACGTGCAATTTCAGACGCGGATCCCGAAGTCGGTGATCGAGGCGCTTGAAGCCGGGAATTTCAGCGTGTTTGCCAGCCCGACTTATGCGAAAAGTTTCCTCTCTCAATACAGTGGATTTCTCAAAGTGGAGGCAGGACTCTGGCTCGATGCGCTAGAACCGGCATCGTTTATTTCTGGCGATAGTGTGACTCCGCTGTGGTCCACTGCGATTCCGAAACCCGAAGAACGGGTGCCTGCACCGTTGAATTCCAACAGTTGGCTTTCTGCTCTAAGCCTGTTCGGCGTGACCTGTGGTCTGATCTTCGCAGCAATCAAGGGCTACGAATTTTTAGATCGACGTCTCGGCACTGAGGCCAACCCCACCGCCGTCGCGAAGGAGGAGGAAAAAACCCAAGTGCAGTTCACGCCAGCGGTGGCCCCCGCGGCAGCCGCACCCCAAGAACAACGGAAGCCTGCTCGGCAGGAGTCGGACGATCCGCAAGCACCGCCGACACCTCGGGCGATCATTGTGCGATAATGGGTTTTTCCCGGCTTGAATTACTTAGTTCTCTGACTTGAATTGCATTCACCCCATTACCTTATGAAAAAATCCATTACTACCCTCGGACTTGCTTTCACCTTCACCTTGCTTCCTGCCTACTCGGAATCTGGCGCGGGCTGGGTATCTTATCCTGGTGGCAAGGGCGCTGGCCAAGGCAAGCATGTGGTCCTGCTCGCTGGCGATGAAGAATACCGCTCGGAGGAATCCCTGCCGATGTTGGCGAAAATCCTCAGCGAGCGCCACGGCTTCCAATGCACCGTTCTTTTCTCAATCGATCCAGACGGCACCATCAATCCGAATAAGGGCGATAGCCTCGGCAAACCGGAAGCGCTCGATTCTGCGGACACCATCGTCACTTGCCTCCGATTCCGTAAATGGCCGGATGAGGCGATGAAGCACTTCGACGCTGCCATTCAGCGCGGCGTGCCCATCGTCGCCCTGCGCACCAGCACCCATTCCTTCCAACTGCCCGATTCCAGTGGGTTCAAATCTTATAACAACTACGGAAAAAATGTGCTGGGTGAGGGCTGGATCAGCCATTGGGGGAAGCACAAGGAAGAGGCGACACGCGGCGTGATCGAGGCCACGGCCAAGACCCATCCGCTGCTTAGCGGAGTGGCCGATATTTTCGTCGATACCGATGTCTATGAGGCCGCCCCGCCCGCAGATGCCACCATCTTGATTCGCGGCCAAGTGCTGAAAGGAATGCTCCCGACCGACGCACCCGCCGCTTATGAAAAACAACGCGCCAGCGACCAAGCGAAGCAGGACGTCAACACACCGATGATGCCGGTCGCATGGCAACGCGAAGTGAAAAACAGCTCGGGGAAAATGAACAAAATTCTCTGCACCACCATGGGAGCCGCGACCGATCTCAAGAATGAAGACCTCCGCCGTCTGGTGGTGAACGGCGTTTTTTGGGGTGCTGGCTTGAAAGTTCCAGCCAAGGCGGACGTCACGTTGGTCGGCGACTATCAGCCAAGCAACTACCAGTTCGACGGCTTTAAAAGAGGCACCAAGGCCGGGGACTACGAGTGAATGACTCATGCATTCACCCCTGATGTGAGTTGGGGGTGAGGTTTTCCCGACTGCCTGATGAAACGAGAAATGTCTTGGCTCCGGCGCACCATTGAGGCGGAGGCACATCATCATCTCGCGATTGCCATGGCCACGGCGGTGGGCGTTCTGGCCGCCACGCTGCGGGTGGTGGAGTGGCGGATGGCGCTGATCCTCGCTTGGGATGGGTTCGCATTCACCAGTCTGATTCTTGCTTGGGCAGGGATGTTAGTCTGCGATGCCAAGTCGCGGGTGACCGAGGCGAAGTTAGAGGATTCTAGCCGTGCCGTGATCGCTGCCTCGATCATCGTCGCGGCGTTTGCCAGCCTGCTCGGTGCTGCCTTTCTCCTTCACACGGCTAAGGATTTAAAAGGCCCCGACCTCGCTGGGCATGTGACGCTGGCTGCGGTGACGATTACGAGTTCGTGGCTGCTCGTTCACACCTTGCTGGCCGTGCGATACACGCATTTGTTTTACGCCGCGCCGGATGAAGCGGCAAAGGCATCGGCGGGAGGAGGTTTGGATTTTCCTAACGAAAGTGAACCTGATTTCACCGATTTCGCCTACTTTGCCTTCGTCATCGGCATGACGTTTCAAGTGTCCGATGTTGAGGTCACTTCTAAGCAGATGCGTGGGCTGGTGCTGCTGCACAGTCTCCTCTCTTTCGCTTTTAACACGGTCATCGTCGCGTTCAGCATCAACTTGGCCACGACCTTGCTGTGAAACTTTGCGCCGAGGTTTCCCCTGATGCGAACGGCACCTCTCCTCAGTGGCCGTGAGGCGGATTTATAACGACGCCAAGGCCTCACGCGAGATGCCGCGGAGTTCGAAAATTTTCACGAGGGCCTCCTCGATGAGATTATTCGGGCAAGAAGCGCCTGCCGTGATGCCGACGGTGACTGGGCGGTCATCGGAGAAAAGCCGGGAGTAGTCGGAAGTTTTCTCCTCCTTGTGGTGCAGGTCGTAGTGGATGATTTCCTCCAGTGAGGTGATGCGTGAGGAGTCGCGGATGAAAAATGTAGGCACTTCTGGCTCGGCGATTTCGACGAGGTGGGCGGTGTTTGAGCTGTTATACCCGCCGACGACGAGCAGCAGGTCCATCGGCTTGCGCAGCATTTCGAAGAGCGCATCTTGGCGTTCTTGGGTGGCCCCGCAGATGGTGTCGAACATCTGAAAAGCCGCATCCGTGCCGTCACGCGCGGTGATGGCCTTGCGCAGGCGGCGTTGGATTTCCTCGGTCTCGGTCTTGAGCATGGTCGTCTGGTTGGCGACGCCGATTTGTCGGAGGTGGAGGTCGGGATCGAAGCCATCCGAGTGGTCTCCTTGGAAACGGGCGAGAAATGCAGCCTTGTCACCGCCGTGGAGCAGGTAGTCGCCGACGTAATCGACATCGGCGAGGGTGAGGATCACGAGGTAGTGCCCATCCTTCGCCTCGCCGAGGGCGCGGGAGGCGGTGGCTCTTGTTTCCTCGTGGTTCGATTTCCCGTGGATGATGGAGGTGATGCCGTCCTTGGCATAGCCGCGGACGCGCCGCCAGACCTTCATGACATCGCCACAAGTGGTATCGACCACGTAGCAGCCGCGTTGCTCGACCTTATCCATGAAGCCGGTGGGCGCACCGAAGGCGGGGACGATGACGACGTCCTCCTCGGTGAGATCGTCGTAGCTCGCGTTCATTTCCTTCCACGGCAGCGAGACGATGCCCATCTCGCGGAGGTGGCCGTTGACGTCCGGGTTGTGGATAATTTCGCCGATGAGGAAAATGCGATTGTCCGGGAAAACCTTGCGGGAGGCGTAGGCGAGATCGATGGC
Source organism: Luteolibacter sp. (assembly GCA_043766715.1). GTDB lineage: Bacteria > Verrucomicrobiota > Verrucomicrobiia > Verrucomicrobiales > Akkermansiaceae > Luteolibacter. The sequence goes on along the minus strand of JAYUHS010000016.1, from coordinate 1,441 downwards.
ACGCTCCACGCCGTAGCAGAATCCGAATTGCTCGGCGAGGAGGACGGTGGTGTTCCCGACGGTCATTTTCCCGCCGCGGTCGCGGAGTTTCTCGACGATGGTCGAGTGGAAATGGATCGCTACCTCGGCGGAGACGCGTTCCATCACGTCCGGACGGCGCACATTGACCCGGGGCTTCTTCGCTGGACTGGCGGCTTCGCTCATCTGCGGTGGATATAGTCGCGAAATGGTGGTGGACCAACTCATTTCCGGGACGGGGTGGGGGACTTGGGAAATCCAGATTCCTCCGGGCTTGCCCTGCCAGATTTCCCCGCCATGCTCCGCCGTCTTGTGAGTTCCATCCCGGTCGAACCATCGTTGGAAGCCTTCGCCGAGCTGGCGAAGCGGGGCAATGTCGTGCCCGTTTACACTCAGCTCGCCGCAGATTTCGAGACCCCGTTGTCCGCTTATTTAAAATTGCGGGATAATCGCCATTCCTTCCTCCTTGAGAGCGCGGAAAGCACGGAAAAGGGCGGTCGTTGGTCGATCGTCGGCAGCGGCCCGCGGCTTGTTTTCGAGGCTCAGGGCAAGGAAATCACCATCCGCGAAGGCTCCAAGACCCGCACTTTTACTGCAGAGGACGATGTTCTCGCCGCGCTGGAGCGGGAAATGGCGGCCTACAAGCCGGTGACTCATGGGGCACTACCGCAATTTTCCGGCGGGATGGTGGGGTATCTTTCTTACGACGCAGTGAGGCAGTTCGAGCCGACGCTGGGGCCACCACCACCGGATGCGTTAGGAATTCCCGATGCGATGTTCATGCTGGCGGATACCTTGCTGGTGTTCGACCACCGGCTGCGACGACTGCAGATTATCGCGAATGCATTTATCGATGAATTTCCCACGCCCGAGGAAGCCTATGCCGCTGCCCATGGCCGCATCGCTGCGATGGTGGAAATTCTCAACCGCCCGTTTCACGTGCCCGCGCTCAACGGCTTGGCTAAGGTGCAGCCAGCCGAGGCCCGGAGTAATACGACACAGGCGGAATACGAGGCGATGGTGCTGGCGGGTAAGGAGTTCATCAAAGCGGGAGATATCTTCCAATTTGTGCCGAGCCAACGCTTCGAGACGGATTTCGACCAACCGCCGGTGGATCTCTATCGGGCGCTGCGGTTTGTGAATCCCTCGCCTTATATGTTTATCTTAGAAATGGGCGATTTCGCGCTGGTGGGGAGTTCTCCGGAAGTCCACGTCCGCTCGATCAATGGCCGGATCGACATCCGCCCCATCGCCGGGACCCGTCCGCGCGGCCAGACGCCGGAGGAGGACGACGCGCTCGCCGCCGATCTGATGGCGGACCCAAAGGAGTGCGCCGAGCATCTGATGTTAGTCGATCTCGCGAGGAATGACGTCGGTCGCATCGCCAAGCACGGTAAGGTGCGGGTGGATGACTTCATGATCG
>JAYUHS010000015.1:0-18826 GCA_043766715.1 Luteolibacter sp. | reverse complement strand
AAAGGCTCCTACACACCCCAAAAAAATCTCCCCGATCAAGCAACTGCAAGGAATCTCAAATTTCAAACCGAGAAAACGTGGTTTTTGGAAGTGCCCTTTAGATGACAAGAGGAATTCTGTTAATTTGTCTGACACTTAAAAATGATGTCTATTGGATTCAGTTTGATCCACTCTGTTTGTTTCGATGTACGGCCTGATACCATCTCTCAGACTTAATTTTTCTACGGTTTGATTTTTAAATCAAAATATCCTCTGAATTCGTAAATGAGATCAAGAGCAAACGAAGCGTCTAACTCATCATTTAACTCGGGATCTGCCATATACTTAGTCAGCGTCTCTTGCGACATTGTCTTTATGGCCTTTCGATTTTTAATAAGTCTATACATCTTCTCAGATCCGTAAAAACTGTAAAGCAAAGCCTCAACCTGATCCAGTGCAATTTTTGCCTCGTCCCACGCTAGAGGCTTTTCATTAATACTTCGCCAATTTTCGTTGATATAAATTTTACCACCTAATTTTGGATCATCGGAATTGACGAAGCAAAGCTTGTTGAATTTTCTATTTGGTAAACCAATACTAACCATTCTAGTCGTTTCGCCGTCTTTCATCGGGACTACCTCAACTGGTAATCTTTTTTGATTACTTAGCTTGTTCCCAAGATTGGGAATTACCGGCTGAACAATACCGATCCTATACCATATCACGAATAAGATCCCGAGTACGATTAAGAATACCCATTTTATGTTTGAGGATAAGATGGCTTTCACGGGTTTGCGACGTAAGGATAAAAAGCTGGACTCCTCTTTTCGTTCGGAGGCAGCTGCGAAACTTCTGAACTATAAGGAGGATTTTTTTGGAGAGAACAAGACCCGGTCGGTGCTCTTACTTCCTGTCTAGCCTTACCTCTTTTTGCTAGTGCTTTTGCTAATGCCATTGCCAAATTGTCTGTTCCACCGGGCGTAGCTACCCCGGCATTACATATAAATAAAATAACCGGCATTCCTGGTTTCCAACTTCCTTCCTTTTGGATTAAATCGGCAAGCGCCTCAGCATCCAATACTTTTCTGTTTGCAGCACCTTTTATTCGTCTGTCGCCGTTTAACTTTTCTATAGGTATTGCATCACGATCATCAAATGCCTTATTATCACATGTGCCATGTCCATGCACTTCAAATTCATTGTTACCATCTATCCCGCTATTATTTGCCGCAATTCTGAAAAGGGACGCAATCCTATCTCGGCCTTCTGTACCACTTACTTTTCCGGAAAGTAAAATGAGATCTAGGCCGAATGGATCAATTGCGTTCATTGGATCCCCCCCTACGTAAGCATAGAGGTTCATCCCTCCCGTCTCCCCGATCGGATCGGCAGATAGCCACTTTCCTGAATCGGGATCGTAGGCCCGGAAGAGAGTCAGGACGATTTCACTCTGTCCAGTCACCGCACTTTGCTGCGTGATGTGGCCGGTGAAACCTAAGTCACAAGTGTAGCCGCTGGCTTCGTATTGCACGATTCGTTTTCCATACGGCTCATAGTCGTAACGGGCGGCCAAGGTGCCGTTGCTATTCATGACCTCGCGGATGCTGCCGAGGTGGTCGCGATTGTAGTAGTAACTGGACCAGAGGCTGCCGCTCTTACGCTGCTCGCCTTGGGAAAGATACTGACGGTCGATGTTAGCAGCAGTGGTGCCGCCGTTGTAGCGGCAGAGCAGCTTACTGCCTTCATACAAATAATAGTAATGGGCTGTCTCGGTGGTGCCGGTTTTCTCGATTTGCTCGCTACGCTGACTCAATGCGTTGTAGCGATACTCGGTGGTTTTGTTTGAGTTTGCACCCCACGAAATTTTTATGAGCCGAGACAGCCAATCCCATTCAAAGGTTCTAGTACCGTCAAAGAGGAGATTACCGGCTTTATCATACTCGGGTAACGAGAGACCACCATCGACAATGTTGAGTGAATAAGTGTAGTTTGAGGTATTTCCTGCTCCATCCTTAGCCCGGATGTCGAGTTGGTTCATACCGGTGGTAAGGACTTGGTCCGACTCGAAGCGGTTCCCCTCCAGCATTCGAGCGTCTTTCCAAACGCTGACGATGCTCGGCTTCACTTTCACGGTCGCGGGTTCATTCGTTTCACCACGAATCACCACTCCTCTCGGGCCTTCGAAGCCAACGATGAAAGGCTGATTGCGGCTGTTGTTGGCAATGCTGGTCATGGTCGCTGAACTCGCTGACTTCTCTACCTGCTTAGAACCTACGTTACCAGCAGGATCATAGAGATAATGAAAACCAGTGTTCGCCACGGACGAACCCGCCAATGGCTGATTCACAAGAGAACTGAGCTGGTCCGCCTGATCGTAATAAATGGCTGATTCATACTGGCTGGTATTGCCACTCGGATTGGCCAGCGTGGCTTCGCGTTTCCAAGACTTGATCTGACCCAGCGGATTGTAGCCGTAGGTGTGCTTCGCGATGGTCGTTCCACCAGGCTTGCTGGAGGTGATGGTGGAAAGAGCGCGAGAGAGGGCATCCCCATGGTAGGTAAAGGCGGTGTTGAAACCGGCATTGGCTCCTGCGTGTGTAATTTGGGTCAGCGGCCCGCCGACACCGTCATAGGTGTTGGTAAAAGTGCCGAGGATGTTGACGATAACACCCGTCCTATCATAAGAATCACCGACCGTAGTCTGAGTCAAGCCTCCAGGGCTGGTGCGGGTAACGCTCCGCGCGGCGTCATTGTAAGCGTAGCCGATAGTGTCGTCCGCCCATGGACCGTCGATGCTCGTGGGCCGACCCAGAAGGTCACGAGTGAAACTATAGGTGCCTGAAGTCATGCTCACATTTTAAGTGTCAGACAAATTAATAGAATTCTTCTTGCCACCTAAATTTTGCCTGCGATTCTCCGAAAATGCGGAAGGCAAGATGGTTGGTGAGTTCTAAGGATGGGGGTACCAAACCCATTTTATATCACGCAATCTCGCGGGTGGTGGATCGGCGGTTTGTGTTTATGGAACGGGAGTGCGAGGCATTCCGGATGTTCATGCGGATGTATGAGAACTTCTCGGGTTGCCGGGTTTTGTCTTACTGTGTGATGTCCAATCACTTCCACCTCTTGCTGGAAGTTCCGCCGATGGCGGTGGGTGGGATCAGCGATGAATTACTGCTTCAGCGGCTTTCTGCGCTGTATTCCGAGGCTTTTGTGGCAGGAGTGGCGATGGAGTTGGCGGAGGCAAGGAAGGCCGGGGCGAGCTTGGAAGGTGTTGAGGATGTGAGTCTTGGTGAGGCTCGGGTTGCTGAAATCCACGCCCGCTTTACTTACCGGATGCATGATTTGAGCGAGTTTATGAAGGGGCTTTTGATCCGATTCACTCGTTGGTTCAACCGGACTCGTGCCCGCACCGGTACGCTGTGGGAGGAACGATTTAAGAGCGTAATCGTGGAAAGTGGGACGGCGGCGCGGACGATGGCAGCTTACATCGATCTCAATCCGGTGAGGGCGGGAATGGTGACCGATCCGGCGGATTACCGCTGGAGCAGTTATGGCGAAGCGGTGGGCGGCGGCACGAAGGGAAACGGGAAAAAAGCGCGTGAGGGCCTCGTTCGGGCGTATTTTTGTGACCAAGGAGTGGGTTTCGAGGCTGAGAAATGGCAGGAAGTTTCGCGCTTGTATCGGCGGTTGATGGGGCTGGCCCTCGGCAAAAAACCGGGGCGGGCGCAAGTATCGCAAGCGGCGAAAGGCATGGGTCAAACCACGAAAAATACCGCTGAGTTGCTAGAGAGTGAAGATAACGAAACCGTTCTGGACGACCTGAGAATGGCCAAGCTGCTGCGCTGCCGGATTCGCTATTTCACGGACGGCGCGGTGATCGGCAGTAAGGAATTTGTGAATGAGGTATTCACAAATTCCCGAGAACGATTCGGCGCAAAACGCAAGGACGGCGCGAGGAAAATGCGAGGCGCAGGCGCGGCGGCGAACGGGATTCTATGGAGTATGAGGGATCTCCAGAAGGGCCATGCTTGAGGGGCTGGTTTTGAGGCATTCACCTGTCGTGAACCCTTATTACCGAGCTATCGAGCTATCGAGCTACCGTCCTCCGCTTGAGTTCACAGTGCTTGGAATAGGAGAGGCTGGAGGTGTAAAAAGTTTGATATTACTGCGGAGTATCTCCCATCGGATGGTGTAGACGGAAAATTGGTTGATCAGGTAAGGATCGGTGCGGGCTTTTTGATGGATGTCATCATTTCCGTGGCTCGCTGGTTTGGCGTCGTGGAATGGAGGAGGGTGAAGGCGAGGGATCGTGTAAAATCCTAGGGGTCAAGACGGGAGTTTCGGTTTTTTTCTCTTCCTTGACCTCGGGTGGCTTAAGCCGAGGTGCCAAGAAGATGACTGCTGCGACGATGCCAGAGATGAGCAGCAGGGCCAAGATGGTCGAGACGACGACAACGACGCGCCCACTCGGATGGAGGTGCTTGGCGCTGGGCGATGGAAATTTACGAACTACCATGCCATTTATCTAGCAAGCTGCAGGTGTCGTGACAAGCTGCGCGGTGTGCATTCGGAAGATTTTTTTGAGGTCCGCTTCCGGTTGGTCGGTCAGGCTGCTGGAACTTTCCCCGGCAGGGTGGCGGCAGGTGGATAGACGATAATGCGAGCTTCTGGCGTGTCCACGAGGTAGGAGTAGGCCCAGCCGAGGAGGACGGAAAGTTTGTTCCGGAAACCGACGAGGAACATGATGTGGACGAAGAGCCATGCGAGCCATGCGATGAATCCTTGCAGCTCGAACTTGCTGGTTTTTACGACGGCGTAGTTTTTGCCGATGATGGCCATCATGCCCTTGTCGAAGTAGCGAAAGGCAGGCCGCTTGGGATCGCCGGAGACTTGGGAAATGAGGATTTTCGAAATATGAATGCCCATTTGCACGGCAGCAGGAGCAACGCCTGGGACTTGTTTCCCATCGCAATCTTTCATGTTCACGAGGTCGCCAGCGACGAAAATGTCCGGGTGGCCGGGGACGGAAAGATCCGGCTCCGGGGTGATGCGGCCGCCGCGATCCACCGCCACGCCGAGGGAGCTGGTGAGCGGGCTGGCAGCGACTCCGGCGGCCCAGATGATGGCGGCGGCCTCGAGGGTGGTGCCGTCCTTGAAGTCCAGCGCACCGTCGCGGACGGCGGTGACTCGGGTGTTGGTACGGATCTCGACGCCAAGTTTTTCTAATCGCTGGCGGGCGTAGAGGCTTTGCTCGGGATCGAAGGCTTCGAGGATGAGTTCGGAGCCTTCGATGAGGATGATTCGCAGCTCGCTGGTGTCGATCCGGCGGAAGTTGGATTTTAAAGAACGGTGGACAAGGTCGGCGAAGGCTCCGGCAAGCTCGACACCGGTGGGGCCGCCACCGACGATGGCGATGGTCATGAGCCGGCCGCGTTCGGCGGCGTCGGTGGTGAGTTCGGCGCGTTCGAGATTGGAAAGGACGGTGCGGCGGATGTTCTGGGCATCTGCGAGGGACTTGAGGCCTAGGCTGTATTTTGCCCACTCGTCATGGCCGAAGTAACCGGTGCGGGCGCCGGCGGCGAGCAGCAGGGTGTCGTAGGGATAGACGGTGCCGGAGCTGCCGATTGCTTGCTTGCCGGGGGTATCAATGGCGGAAATCTCGTCCATCAGGACGGTGACATTTTTCGCATCGGCGAGGATCTGGCGGATCGAGCGGGAAATATCCGGCGCGGCGAGGGAGGCGGAGGCGACTTGGTAGAGCAGTGGCTGGAAGAGGTGGTGGTTCGTGCGGTCAACGAGGGTGATCTCGAAGCGGTCGTCGTTGGCGAGCTTGGTGGCGCATTCGAGGCCAGCGAATCCGCCGCCGATGATGAGGAGTTTACGAGGACTGGTTTGAGACATGGTAGGTGAGAGTAGGTCTTATGAGTCGCATAGGACCTAGTTGTTTAGCGCCGACATTTCTCCAGCAGCCCGGCGAGGAACCAAGTGATCTGGGCGAGTGCGTCGGAGTGGATGGATTTCCCGAGGGGTTCGAGGTCTTCGCGGCTTTGACGGAGTAGGTCGAGTGCGGTGTCCACGGCGCTTTCGATGGCACCTTCGTATTCGGCGATGCCGAGGAGCACGGGCAGGTCGAGCGGTTCTTGGTCGAGGATGCGTTTGTTCAGCTTCATGCGCTGGGCCTCGGAGGCGGTTTCCAGCAGGTTGAGGATGGGCAGGGTGAGCTTGCCCTTGATGAGGTCGGTGCGGAGGGTTTTCCCGACAATTTCCTCGGAGCCGACGAGGTCGAGGCAGTCGTCGTAAATCTGGTAGGCGGTGCCGAGCTTCATGCCGTAGCTGTGAAGGTGGGCTTCGGTCTCGGCGCAGAGGCCAGAGAGATTCGCAGCAAGTCCGGTGGCGGCGGCGAAGAGGGCACCAGTCTTCATCTCGATGACGCGGAAATACTCGGCCTTGGTGAAGGTGAGGTCGAATCGGCGCTGGGTCTGCATGATTTCGCCTTGGCAGACTTCGCGGGCGGCATTCCCGACCTTGCGACAGATGTCGATGCTGTTGAAGTCGGTGGCGAGCGTCAGGGCGTGGGAAAATAGCACGTCGCCGAGGAGGACGGAGAGGGCGTTTCCCCATTTTGCGTTGGCGGTGGGGACCATCCGGCGGGTGTTCGCGCCGTCCATGATGTCGTCGTGGACGAGCGTGGCCATATGGATGAGCTCGAGGATGACGCCGATTTTTAAATGATCTTCCGTGACTCCACCGGCAGCACCACCGACGAGGATGGCGAGGGCCGGGCGGATGCGTTTGCCGGAGGTGTTGCAAATATACGAAACGTAAGGCTCCACGGCGGGGTCAAACATGCGGACCTGCTCGCGGATGGAAATTTCAACTCGCTCGAGTTCCGGGCGGACGAGTTCGAAGGGGAAAAGATCGCTGCGGAGTGGCTGAGTGGTGGAGTTGGCCATGATTGTAGAGCTGCCCCACCATCCACAGGCTGATGAGTCTCGCAACCCAGATTGCACAAGAACTTGGAAGACTGGTATTCAAAAAGTGCTCCAGCGAGTCGGGAAATGAATCCATGACGGTCGGCTACTGAAGCGATGGGTGGGCATTTCCCGATCCGTGATCTTGTAAACCTCGATTTTTCCGGGACTTAGCGACCAATCTGCTTGCTAGCGTCTCCCCGACGGTTCTAGCTGCCCGCAACAATGAAAACGCGAGCAAATTGGCTGATCATCCCCGCCGTGGCACTTGGCCTCGGCTCATGCAACAAGAAGCAGGAAACGAAGGCTGCCGAAGTCCCGGCGGCGGTGGCTGAAACTTCATCTGCCAAGGGTGCTCCCGTCGCTCCCGAGGTCGCGCCGGCAGTCCCTAAAATCGGGCCCGAAGAGCGCGCGGCCAAGCTCGGTTTCGTCAAACATCTGCCGCAGGACACGGAAGTGGTTCTCTCCTTTTATAATGGCTCGAAAGTCGCCGAGCGGGTCAAAGGCTCCAAGCTTTGGAAACTCGTCCAGAAGGAAATGAAAGGCGGTGCGGAAGACGAACCCGCACCTGCGGAAGAGGGGATGAACCCAGAGGAAAAAGAAGCGCCCGACGCCGCTAAAGAAGCCGCCGAATCGGAGGAAACGACCGATGCCGCAGCAGAAGAATCCGCGCCAGCGGTCGCTGAGGATGCTCCAGCAGAAACTGGCGATGACGAAAAGGACGAGACTGCCGAACTCGCCCCGACTCCAGATGAAGCCGAAGCACCCGCCACGGACGATAAGCCTGAGGAGCCAGCCGACGCGGCGGCAGGTGATGAAGAACCCACTGGCCCGGCAGCACTCTTCGGCAGCGAAGTGACTCTAGCGCTGGGCAAATCCACTGGTGAACAAATTGGTAACCTCCTCACGCTCAACCGCCGGTCGAACTATTTCCAAATGCGCGCCATCGCCAAGTCATTCGCTGCTGCGATGAAATCAGGTGATCTCTCGACGCTCGGAACGTCGTTTTCCAGCGGCTACAGCGAGGAATTGGTCAAGGACCTCCTCAACGATCCACAATCAGGCATGGCGCTGGTGGAAAAAGCGCAAATGCCGCCGATTTACATGGCATTTCGCACCACAGAATCCGAACGCTCCGCTGCCGCCCAGCAGGTCGCTGCCATGCTCGATAACCTCGCGATGCTGGGTGAATCAATCGAACCGGTGAAGGTCGAGGTCGGAGGTCATTCCTTTGCGGGTTCCAAGATCCTCGGTGCGAAAATCTCATCATCCATGGCGGCAAGTCGTGAAAGTATGGATGAGACGCTGGGCGCTGAGACCGTGGACCGCCTCCTCGCCGAAGTGGCGAAAAAAGACCTCGTCGTCGTCAGCGGCACCGTGGATGACTATGTGATGGTATTCATCGGCGGCTCCACAGCAGACCTCAAGCTCGCCACAGATCTCGGCCAATCCATCGTCACCGGCGACACTCTTGCCTTCTCTGACGCTTATGCCTCTAAGGATCTGGCCGCTCTTTCCTACGGCCAAAAGGCTGCGATGGACGCCCTAACGGAGGCGATAGGTAGTCTTGCAGATGTGACCAATGGCCTGCGCGACGGACTTGCCGGCGCAGATGGCCTCGGCGAGACGCGCGATCTCGATGCGATGTTCCAAATCGTCACCGAGCGGGAAGCGGCGCTGCGCAAACTCGCCGGTAACGAGGCTTCCGGCAGCGTGGCATTTTTCGAAGAAGGCCTCAAAATCGAATCTTACGGCGGCTACGACTATGGCATGGTCGATTGGAAAACTCCCCACAAGCTCGCCTCGCTCGGGGACTCAGAAGACGTCGTCCTCTTCGCCGACATGACGGGCGACGCGGTCTATGATGAGAAGGCCCGCGACTACGCAGAAGCACTGTTGGAAACGGCCTACGCCCTAACCATGAAAGTTGCCGAAGCCCCGATCAAGGCGCAGGAGTTGGTGAAATTCCAAGAAATGGCCAAGATGTTCGACACCAAATTCCGCCCCGACATGTTGGCGCTTTGGGAGGCTTTCAGCAACGACTTCGGCGGTAGTCTGGGTCACGAAAGTGCCTTGGTAGTGGATTTCAAGGGCGGCGCCCCAGCTGTCCCCGGCATCCCACAAGCCCTACTGGACAAAACCAAGATCCCGCGGATTTCTCTCGTTTCGCCCGTGACAGATCGCGCAAAACTCTCCGCTTCGTGGGATAAAATGAACACCACCCTCACCGGCACCCTTACAAAAATCAGCGAGCTTACCGGTCAGGAAATCCCGATGCAGAAGCCGATGAGCTCCGAGCGTGGTGGTAATACGACTTGGTTTTTCCCGATGCCGTTCCTCACCGACGACTTCGTCCCGTCCGTGACCGTCGGAGACAAGTGGTTCGCTGCTTCCACCTCCAAGAACCACGCGCTCGACCTCATTTCTAAAGCGGAAACACCCGGCCCAGCACGCACCGGTTTCTGGTTTACCATGAACTTCAAGGCCCTCGAAAAATACTCGAACGAGACCTTCGCCCTAGTCGATGAAAACACCGAGAACATGACCGGTAGCCCGCTCCCCGCGAAGGAAAAGCGAATCATCAAGCAGGCCATCGCCATCCTCGGTGGCCTCGACAAACTCACCGTCCACTCCCGCCGCGAAGGCGCAGTGTTGCGCTCCAGCGTGCATTTCAAAACGCGGTGAACGGCGAACCTCCAGAAGATCAAGAATCAGATATACCCGGCTATCGGGAGGAATTAGCTGCGGGAATCGTGGTCGAAAAAATGCTCATAAGGACCCGGCTCGAAGATGCGGCGAAGGGTCCGACTAGGCCCGCTTGGCTTTGGATTATACGGTTCGTTGGTGGGATTATTCTAATAGCTTTAGGCCACTTTCCCGAACATCAATGGATCGTCATCATGTTCCTCGTAATTTACCTGCTCTCTGGGAACGGGGAAACGCAAGTTCATGCAAGGATTGATGCCATTTTAAAGTTGGCAGAGTTGGATAAAAAAGAAGCGCAGGCAGCGGCGGATAAGCTAGGGAAATGACCCTCCACCCCATCGCTACGGTGCGCTCTTGTTTCGGCGGGAAGTTCGCGGTGCCGCGGCAGCCGGGGCTGTGCCCAAGTGCTTGGGGGCGGCTGGTGTTTCATGAAGATTACCGCAGCCCGGAGGCGGTTCGGGGGATTGAAGGGTTCTCCCATTTATGGCTGATTTTTGGATTTCACGAGACGGTGGACCAAGGTTGGAAACCGACAGTCCGGCCACCGCGGCTGGGGGGAAACCAGCGGATCGGCGTGTTTGCGAGCCGCTCGACGTTCCGGCCGAATGGACTCGGTCTTTCGCTGGTGAGGCTGGAGGGGATCGATGTGACTTCGCGGGAATCGCCGGTGCTTTTACTAGGTGGGTTGGATTTACTCGATGGCACGCCCATTTACGATGTGAAGCCGTATCTGCCTTACGCAGAAGCTTTACCGGAGGCGGCGGCAGGATTTGCCGGGGAGGCGATGGAACAGCTGCCGGTGGAGGTGGAAGACGGCGCGGTGGAGGATTTTGCGGAGCTGCCAGAGCGGGCACGGGCGGTTTTGATGGAAGCCTTGTCGCTGGATCCTCGGCCTGCCACGCAGATGGCGGACCCGCAGCGGACGTTCGGCGCCTCGCTGTGTGGCTGTAATGTCCGGTTCGCGATCCGTGAGGGGATTTGCCGGATTTCCAGCATCGAGCGAGCGGATGGTTCAGGGTTGAATGCTTAGGAGATCCGAATTATTTACGGCTTCATGAAATGTTTCCCGGGAGGCGTGGTGAGCTTGGTATGGATCGCCATTTCCTTGCTGGCGGTTTCTAGCTGCAAGCGCCGTGGAGAGGCCGTGAAGTCCGATTTGAACGAGGCTGGATACCAGCTCACGCTGGAAGATTGGTTCCGCGCCAGCCGGGGAAATGACGTCGCCGCGCTGAAGAAATTTGTTTCTGCTGGATACGCCGCCGACACCAAGAACGCAGATGGAGACTCGGCGCTTCATGCCGCAGCGGCAGGCGGTGCCCAAGGTTCGGCGGATTTCCTGCTCAATCACAAGCTCCCGATCGACGTCCGTGGAGCCTCCGGACGCACGCCCTTGATGGCCGCCGTCTTGGCCGATCAAACGGACACCGTGCGCTGGCTACTCCGCCAAGGTGCGGATCCGAATTTAAAAGATCAGGAAGGTTTCAAGCCGCTGATGCTTGCCGTCCGCGAAGGGAAAGCAGGGTCGGTGGGAGAACTCGCGGCCTATGACCGGGAAGACTTGGACCCGGCTTTGCTCATGGCGGCGCTGGTCGGTCGGGCCGATGTGATCGATGCGCTGACGAATTTCGGCGCCTCGGTCTATGCCAAGATGGAAGACGGCCGCACGCCGCTGATGGTCGCTGCGGAAAACGGCCATCAGGACGCCGTGACGCTGCTGCTCGATCTGGGTTCTGGGCGTTTCACCACAGATCCGGATGGGAAAACGGCGGCAGATCTGGCGACCGCTGCCGGCCATGCCGACATCGCCACGCTGATTTCCAAACCGCCTCTCGCCTCCGAACTCGCGCTCGATTCCAACGAGGAAATCGCGAAAACCATGGACACCCTCGTGGATACCGCAGTGGCGAAATCCTCGCAGGCCGGTGGTGCTGCGAAATCCGCAAGCATTTCAAAACAAGCGGCTTCTATCCCCATCGATGGTGAAACGCTCAGTAGTCCAGTGGCGAGCACGCCACCGCCGGGTAAAGCGTCACAAGCCGGTGGCGGCGACGTTTTTGCCATGCCACCGCTCGTGATGCGGCACTACCGGGAAAAGGAAATCCCACTCCGCATCCAGTCGGTCCAAGGTGAAACGGCCACCGTGAGCATCGCTACCGGAGCCGCGCCGCGTCAGATGAAGGTCAAGGCGGGCGACACCATTCCCGGGACTGATCTCGTCGTCATCCGGATGCTGCGGCGGATGGAGGACAGCAAGGTCAACCTCGGCAAACCTTCGGAAATTTCCGTGGTCGAGGTCCGCGATAGTTCCTCGGGGCGAACGCGTGAATGGATTTCCGGATTCCCCGCCGCAGCTCATGATCCGATCGCGCTGGTCGAGGACTCCGCCAGCGGCAAGCGCTACGTCGCCTCGCCCGGCCAGCGGTTTAAAGGCGCAGACGGCGCGGAATATCTCATCTCAGACGTCCGCCCGAACCAAATGGTGATCAAGGACATCGCCAGCGGTGCCGTGCGAACGATCCCCTTGCGCGGTTCTCGCGGTTAAGATAGAACTCCCGCCCATGGAATCCGAAACGATCATCGACCACGGCGAGCCGGTCCGCCAATTTTCCGTCTTACTCCCAAACCGGGCGGGTGCTCTCGCGGCGATGGTGAAACTGCTGCGGTCCTCGGGAGTCGAAGTCATCGGCCTGAGTATGCAGGATTCGCGGGATGCGACCGTGGCGCGGCTGGTGGTCTCGGACCCGGAGACCACGGAGCAGATCTTCATGGAAAAGGGCATTCCCCATACGACTTGCGAGCTAGTCGTCATCGCCATGCGTGAGGCCGGCCCGGGCCTGCTGCAATGTCTGGATTCTCTCATGATCGCGGAAACTAACATCGACTTCGCTTACGCGCTGATGCCGAGTCCAGAAGGCCAAGCGATGTTGGCGATGCACGTCGAGGACTACGAATTCGCAGTGGCCATCCTCCATCAGAGTGGCTTTAAATTGATGTATCAGGAAGACCTAAGTCGCTGATTTTCTGAGTGCGGCGCATCTCTACGACACAGCCAGTGGCCAGCGATTCTCACGGAAATCACCCGAAACGCTGGAAATGGCGGCTCGAGTGGCTCGCGCAGACCACGCTGGAAAAACTCGCTGGCCTGCTTCCCGGGCCGTTCGCCTTCCGCGTCGGTGAAGTGCTTGGGGGGATAGCCTATCATTTGATGAGTGCGCGGCGGCAGATCGTGCTGCGGAATCTTCGGATCGCATTTTACCAAGAAAAAGAGCTTCCCGAGCTGCGGCGGATGGTCCGTGAGACATTCCGCCGGACCGGGGCGAATTTGTTTTCCGCACTCCATTCATCCAGACTTTCCGCCGCGGGATTAGGCGAGATAGTCACCTTAGAAAACCCCGAACTCGTCAACGCAGCGCTCAGTCGTCGCTCCGGCGTGGTCCTGATGCCGTCGCACATGGGAAATTGGGAAATCCTGACCCGCATCCATCGCAAGTTTCCACCCGGTCACCAGAACGGCGCGTTCTACCGTCCGCTGAATAACCCTCTGCTCGACGCCCGAGTGCTAGCCCAACGCCAAGCAGACGGCTGCCGGCTTTTTTCCAAGCGCGACAGCTTCCACCAAGCGACCACTTTTCTCCGTGAAGGTGGGATTTTAGGGATTCTCGCCGACCAGCGCGTGGGCATCCAAGGCGAACTCGTCCGGTTTTTCGGCCGCCTCACCCGCGCCAGCCCACTGCCCAGCCTCCTTGCCCGCCGCAGCAAGACCGAGGTGCTTGCGATGTCGCTGGTCACCGAATCTCCCGGAAAATGGCGGGCACGCTTCCATCCCCTGACTGGACCGACTCGCACCGCGAGCTGCATGGTGGCCATCGAACAAGCGATCAAAGCCAGCCCGCTCGACTATTTCTGGCTGCAAGAACGGTGGAAAATTTACATCAGTCCGCACCGCACCATTCGCGACTGGCTGGGACCGGAAGCGATGGAGCAAGGCACCCCACACCGCGCCTTGCTCTGGCTACCAGGGACGCCGGATGGATGGAAACTCCCCGAAAAGTGGACCCACTCAGACGTCAACTACGAGACGATTCCAAGATCCGCAGCTCCGCCCCCGGCTGACCATGATCGCTTAGCTGATTTTCTCGGAAAAATCGATGCCGCCCACGCCCTCCCCATCGACTACATCCTCACCTGCCAAGCTCCCAAGGCTCTCATCAAGGCCGCCCGCCGTGAGTCGATCCCATTGATTTCCCTACCACCTCTTGCATAACTGTCGCTGGAATATTTTGTTCCGATTCGTCCAAAGAGCGCCTCGCTTTCCCTCCCGCCTTGCCCTTCATCCCATGTCGCGGATCGTCTGAGTCTAGGCCCCATGCGCCATGCGGTGAGTGGAAAATCACACCAAATCCGCCGTGGCAGCGGCTAGGGTGGGGAAGCGGAAATGAAAACCGTCCGCCTGCAATGCAGTAGGGATCGCGCGTTGACCGGCGAGAAGCGCGTTGGCGAACTCACCGAGCACGAGCTTGAGCGCGAAGGCGGGCGCAGGAAAAATCGCTGGGCGGTGCAGTGCCGCCGCAAGGGTGCGGGTGAGATCGGCGTTGCGCTCCGGATTCGGCACGGTGCCATTGACCGGACCGTGGAGTTTCTCTGAAAAAACACAGTGGACGATGGCGGCGCGGAGATCTTCCAAGTGGATCCACGGCATCCATTGCCGGCCAGAACCGAGCCGCCCGCCGACGCCGAGCCGGATCACCAAGCGAAGTTTCTCAAACGCGGGGCCACCTTTCCCCAGCACGATGCCGATCCGCAGCCGCACCACCCGCACTCCCAGCGACTCGGCACCCTGCGCCGCGTGTTCCCAATCCGCACATAAATCTGCCAAATAGCCGCTGCCTCGGCTGGCGGTGTCCACCAGCGTTTCCTCGCCCCGGTCGCCGTAAATCCCCACCGCAGAGGCATTCACTAGCACCGCCGGACGCTCGTTTTCTGGCAGCTTGGAAATCGCCGCCACCACCCGAGTGGTCAGCCCGACTCGGCTTTCGTGAAATTTCCGCCGCGAGTGATCATTCCAGCGTTGGTCGATCGGCTCGCCCGATAAATTAATGACGGCTTCGTGGCCGGAAAAGTCGAGAGTGTCTGGCGATTGCCAACAATCCACGCCGGGAGTGGTGCCATTTCCGGCACGGCTGATCCCGGTGGTCGCCACGCCGTTTTCTGCGAAAAGCCCCGGCAGACCCCGCCCGACGAAGCCAGTCACTCCCACGATGGCTACACGATTGATCGTCCGCATGGCTCACGTTGTCTTCAGAGGCCGACCCGGTAAAATGGATTCTCAACCGTTATAAGGGCAGGCTTTCGCCCTTTACTTCACCCGGCGGGGGTTTTCTTATCCCAGCGATGCTGAAACTTGGTGCATGGATCATTTCCCCGCTGTTTTTCCTGCCGCTTGCCGCCCAGGAGGTCCTCCCAGATATCGCTCCTGTCTCTCCACCGGTCGATATGATCACGCCGGTTCCCGCTCCAGTCATCCTGTTCGGCGTGGCAGCTGCGGCGAATCCGGTGATGCCTGAGAACCTGAAAATCGACAACTACGGCGGCGGCACCATTGAGGGGCTGCAAGACGTCGGTTTTCGCTTCCACGGCCCTGGCATCAAGATCACTGGCGACAATGGACTGGAAATTTTCTCAGACAGTGCCGTCGTGGATCTCAAGGCCCAGACTGCGACGCTTGAGGGCCACGTCAGCGTCTATCAGGGAAATGTCCTCCAGCGCGGTGATCGTGCCGTTTATTATTACGAAAGGAAATTTCTCGATGCGAGCGGACTGCGGGCTTCGCTCGACCCGATCTTGCTGGAAGCCGGGAAATTCACCGTCGAGGACCGAGGCGGGAAAAAAGTTTACGTCGGTGAGGATGCCGGCATCACCACCGACGATTCCGAGGATCCGAATTTCTGGATTCGCGCGAAAAAAACCACCATTTACCCCAACGAGAAGATCGTCTTCAACGACCTCCGCCTCTATGCCGGCGACACCCCCGTATTCTGGCTGCCTTACCTCAGCCAGCCGCTGGATGCCGAGCTGGGCTACCATTTCATCCCCGGCTCGCGTTCCAATCTCGGCGTTTACCTCTTCAATACCTACGGCATCATGCTCGGCGGTAAGCTCAATGAAACGACAGGCGAGAATGAGGACGCATGGCTACTCTCGCGCTGGCATTTCGATCCGATGTCCCGCCGTGGCGTCGGCATGGGCGTGGATTTCGTCGATACGCGGATCGAGAACAAGGAGGAGATCAGCGGCCTCAGTTTCTACTATCTGGACGACCTTTCCGCGGAAACGAGCCGGTCCGGCGTGCCTCGGGAATCTGTCAGCTCGGACCGCTACAGCATTGAGCTCAAGCATCGGTTCAAGCCGGATTTCCTAGACCATGCCGACTGGCGGATCGACTCGAACCTCACCCTCCTCAGCGACCCCTATTATCTTGAGGACTTCGACCCCCGCGACTACCGCACGAATCCCGCTCCGGACAATACTCTCGGCATTTATCGCCGGGACGACAGCTCTCTACTCTCACTCTACGCCCGATTTAGGATCAATGATTTCTACCGGGCAGACACTCGCCTCCCGGAAATTTCCTTCGACCAAGCGCGCGCCCCGTTGTTTGACCTGCCGATCCTTCACGAGGGTAGCACCTCCCTCGGCATCATCGGGGAAACCGCTGCGGATCCTAGCCGCGACACCATTTTAAATCCTCTCCTCAAGCTCACCGCGGGTGATCCCGCCGCCCAGCCGCTGCTCAAGCAGCTCACCGGCTTCGACCGCCAGCTTGCCGAGAAGATCCTCGCCCTGCCACTGGGAGATCCTCGGCGCGAGGCCCTCCGCACCCAGTTGCTAGACTCCAGCTACGCGCGATTTAATACCTACCAAGAACTCTCGATGCCATTCACCGTCGGTGGCTTCCTGAATATCACTCCCGAAGCTGGCCTCGGCTACACCCAATATGGCGCCGTGGAAGGCCCGGTCAGTAGTTCGAGCAAGACCTACCTCCACGCTGGGGCAGAAACGTCGGTGAAATTTTCTAAAGACCTCGCCGGTTTCCGCGATTCACGCCTCGGGCTAAATGGCCTGAGACACATCCTCCAGCCATACGCCCACTGGTCCGCCGTCTCCACAGACGACTTCGATCCCGAGGGTCCACAAGTGGACCGCCTCACCCCCACCACCCGCCCCCGCCCGCTCGATCCCGTCCGTTTCACCGCCACCGACCAGCTCCAGAGCTGGAACGTCATGCGCCTCGGCGCCCGTAACCACCTGCTCACCCAGCGCGATCAACAAAGCTTCGAGTGGCTCTATGTGGACACCTACATCGACGCCTTCATCCACGACCCCGAAGGCCGGCGGAACTACTCAAATCTCTACAACGACGTCCGCTGGCAGCCGCTCCCGTGGATGGGGGTGGATTTCGAAACTCAATTCCCCGTCGCCAGTGGTGGCTCTGGCTTCAATGAATTCAACAGCCGCCTCCGCTTCATGCCCACCCAGAGCTTCGAATTCTCCCTCGGCTACCGCTACTTGAATGGCCACCCAGTCCTTGTCGATTCCGACCGCTTCGACTTCCAAACCTTCACCCGCCTCAACGAAAATTGGGGATTCGGTACCCGCCACTCGCTCGAACTCGACGACAGAACCCTCGAACTCCAGCAATACACCCTCCACCGCGATCTTGGAAACTGGGTCGCCGGCCTCGGCTTCACCCGCCGCGACAACCGCATCGAAAAGGAATACGGTGTCGTTTTCAGCCTCACCCTCAAGGATTTCCCATCGGTCTCCTTGCCTTTGGACCTCGCTGGACAATAGTGGCAGCCACATGACGACCGTTTCTCCGGACCACCTCCTCACCGCCCTCCGCTGGCGCTACGCCACCAAGCGCTTCGACCCCTCCAAGAAAATCCCCGCCGCCACCTGGGACGCCATCGAGCAAGCACTCGTCCTCACTCCCTCCTCATTCGGCCTCCAGCCTTGGAAATTTCTCGTCATCGACCACCCCGGCTTGCGTGCGAATCTACTCGCCGAGTCGTGGGGCCAGACCCAAGTCACCGACGCCTCCCACTACCTCGTCCTCACCGCCCGCACCGACCTCGCCGCCGCAGACATCGACTCATGGATGGCCCGCATGACCGAGGTCCAAGGCAGCACCCTCCAGACTCTCGGACCGCTCAAGGGCATGATCGAGGGCTTCGCCCAGTCCATGAGCCACGAGGCACGCCATGCGTGGAATTGCCGCCAAGTTTACATCGCCCTCGGCCAGCTCATGGCAGCGGCCGCGGTCCTCGGGATCGATGCCTGCCCCATGGAAGGCATCAGCCAAGCGGGCTATGACCAGATCCTCGGCCTCCAAGGCACCGGCTATGCC
Organism: Luteolibacter sp.; assembly: GCA_043766715.1. Lineage (GTDB taxonomy): Bacteria > Verrucomicrobiota > Verrucomicrobiia > Verrucomicrobiales > Akkermansiaceae > Luteolibacter. The sequence continues at coordinate 760 of JAYUHS010000015.1, read as the reverse complement.
ACCGTCGTGGCGTGTGCCCTCGGCTACCGCGCCACCGACGACCGCCACGCCACCCTGCCCAAGGCCCGCTTTGATCGCTCGAAACTCATCGAGCACGTCTGAACGGAATTGTTTCAGCGGAGGTCGATTCGTCATTTCTTCGAAATTGACCCATTCGAAGTAGGCGAAGGGTCAGATGACTGCACTGCGCCTGCCGGTAAGCTGCCCGACCGCAGTGATGTCGTTGCCAGTGTAAAGTTTCACCGAGTAGTTGTCGTCACAAAGTGCCACGTCAGGGACGGGAGGAGTCGGAGGGTTCGACCCATTTGATCTGATACCCAGTTTGTCTGGAAACTTGAGCTGAAAGCACCCGATGAGATTCGCTTCTACATCGGTCAGCAGGGGTTCAGGCGATTGCGAATTCACCCACGGTGATTTGGAAGATATACGGAGCGGTTTCTAAAGTGCCGTCATCTTCCAAGTAGAGGACCGCTTCCTTGAGCATCCGCAGTGCTTCTTCCTTCGTTTCGCCAAAGCTGGAAATGTCAAAATCTAGGCACTACGCCATGTAGTCACAGATGGCTCATGCACGGATGCCGCGTGAAAACACGACGGTTTGGGTCAGTAAGCCAAGACACCGGTCGCCCCCGATCCGACCTAGGGAGATCAATCTCCAAGTCAAACCATAGCTCAAAGATACTCCGCCCCGGCATCAAGTCGAGGGCACGTCACACCAGTCTGCTAGGCAAAGGGGGCGAGCGCGGATTTTGAAAAACAAATC
>JAYUHS010000014.1:0-18996 GCA_043766715.1 Luteolibacter sp. | reverse complement strand
ATCAACGCCGAGGTCGCAAAAGGCCAGTGGGAATTCCAGATCTTCGGTAAAGGTTCCAAGCGCGCCGCCGACGAAATGTGGGTCGCCCGCTATCTCCTTAACCGCGTTTGTGAAAAATACGGCATCGATGTGGAATACCACTGCAAACCTCTCGGCGACAGCGACTGGAATGGATCCGGGATGCACGCAAACTTCTCCACCGAATACCTCCGTGAAAAGGGTGGAAAGGCTTATTTCGAAGCACTCATGGCCGCATTTGCCGACAACGTGGAAGAACACATCGCCGTTTACGGACCCGACAACCACATGCGCCTCACCGGCCTTCACGAAACCCAAGCCATCGATAAATTCTCCTACGGTGTCGCCGACCGCGGAGCCTCGATCCGTGTCCCGCACAGCTTCGTCAAGGGCGACAAGTATCAAGGCTACCTCGAAGACCGCCGTCCGAATTCCCAAGGAGATCCCTACCAGATCGCCTCGCGGATTCTCAAGACCATCTCACTCGTGCCGACTCCTTGAGTTAGCCCACTGAGATTGTTCAGAGCGATCCCATTTCACCAAGCCGTCTTCCCTCACAGGAAGGCGGCTTGCTTGTTTAGGTGAGAGACCTAAGCTTGGCGTCGTAATTCCATGACTACCCTCGCCACCTTCACCACCGCTGAGGACGCGCATCTCTGCCGGATGTTCCTCGAATCCCGCGGGATCACGGCCCAAGTTCTCGACGAATATCTGGTCCAACTTTGCTGGCATTACAGCAACGCCATCGGCGGCGTCCGAGTGAGTGTCAACGAGGACGATGTGGATGCAGCGATCCCGATCTATCAAGACTACATGAGTTCATTGCGAAATGGGCCTTACCCGCTGAATCCAGTCCGGGGTTGGCCCGTGGTAGCATTTCTATCCATTTTCTTTGGAATGCCAATCATCCTGTTCGGACGCTTTTTGAACAAATCCAAATGAGTGCGTCCCAACCGATCACCGACCCCGAGATACCAATCCATATTTCTCATCTTGAGGGAGAATAACGACACCCTCGCCCAAGCCAGCGTCGGCCTCATCCAAGGCGCTCTAGGCGAGGAACACCCTGACGCCGCGCCGTTTCGTAAATGGCTCACACCCCGATTTCAAGGCGAGTGCTGGCGCATCAGACCCCAAAGCCAAACTCAGCGCTGAAAATCGAAGGATGGCCGCTGGGAGTGCCATGGGGAGTTTGAAGAAACCGCAGAGCCAGAATTCCTTGAGTTTGGCGAAGCGTTCGAAATCGGTGAGACCTTCCATCCCGCAGATCATGGCGGAGAGAGTTGGTAGGTTTTGAAATGCTTCCATGCCGAGCAGAAATCCCCCGGCATACTTATCACAGCGGGTCTGTTTGCGAACCATTCAGCCCGTTTAATTCAAACAGTAATTGGGTATAAGTGCGAAGTGAGGTTGCCCTGCGTCACCCAAACCCACCGATTGATCCAATCAAAAATAGGTAGTCTCTTCGTTCCACCATGGAGCTGGACCTTCAAAACGAGGTTTGTTAAGCAGGCGTCAGCACAGGCTCGGCATTCGACACTTTAAAATCCAATCGATACGATGAAAAATCACAAATTAGTAACCAGCCTCGCACTCGGACTTGGTGTTGCAATCGGCTGGTTTGCCAAACCTCAATCTTCCTCTCCAGCGCTATCAGTCGCAGCGGCAGCTTCGGCTGCTAGATCCGACCTACGCGCTGAGCCATCCGGCACGGGCATGCGCACGCAACGTAAATCTAGATTCCAAATTGGTTCGGAAGCGCCGTCCCAAATTGATTCTAGCGAAAAGCCTTCTTCGGATGCGGACGTCTCCAAAATGGTGATCCAACACAAACAGGCAATACTCGATCAACGGATCGAGTATCTGACTGGAAAAATAAATCTGACGAGCGTCCAAAAATCACGGCTTACCGAATGGCTCAAAGGTCAGATGAAAAAAGTGGAGTCCGTGGATCTATCCAATCCGTCATCCGGGCCTGTTCTTGCCAAACTAGCCAATTCCTTCACCAACGAAACACTTGAAGCCGAACTTGCGAGCAGCCTCACCTCCGAGCAGAAGACCGCCCTCGCTGACCTCACTAAAAAAGAATTTCGACGCAAGGTGGACACATCTGCTCTAAAACTCCTGAGCAAGCTCCAAAATGAACTAGAATTTGACGAAGAACAACGCGACGAAGTTTACCAAATCCTAACGCAGAACGCAGAAAAAAATCTTCTCGAAGAATCAAAGAATCCTGGACCTCCCGACCTCAATGACATGTTTGGCGTAGTCGGCTATGAGACGGATCCCTATGATCTCCGACTGCCTGAAGTAGGGATTACCAACGAGGAATTCGATCAGCGGATCAGGGCTAAGATCAATCAAATGAGTTCGATTCTCGATGCAAAACAGCTTGAGACTTACCGGAAATATCTCGAATCCCAAAGGTCTGAAACAGTGCAACGGACCGAGAACAGTAAAAATACCATCATCTTCGAGCCGCAGATTCGTTAGTTTTCGCCGCTAAGCATCTAGACATCTGGAGCGATGTCTAAAGTCGCCAGCTTGGTCATAAATCCAGAAGATCGATCGGAAAGCCGTGTGGGATTTATAGGCAAAGATGAGCTTGGGGCGGTTGATCGGGGAGGCTATAGACAGATGTCTCTTCAATGGTTCTTTAATTCCGTCAGCAGGTGTTGCAATGACTTCCTGAAAATTTAAGATCTCCCTTGGAGATTCGGTTGTTGATCCACCACGAAAAAGAGCCGCCAAAATTGGCGGCTCTTCGCATCTCTCTTTTGAATTTTATTATTTGATCGTCACTCGTAGTCTCGCGAATAGTTGCGGACCGGATTTTGGCAACACTGCTGTGATTTGACTGGAATCCTCGGTGGTATCAATTTTCGTCCACGGATCCTTCTTTCCGAGATCGGAGGAAACCTCAATTTGATAACTGAGTTTCACGTTACCGGAAGCCATCGAACGCTTTTTGAAGGTGATTACTCTTCCTTTGCGTGTGTCAACCGACCCACTTATTTTGGTAACGTCCGACTGAAGTGCAGATTCGACACTGCTCACCTTGGCACTCGTAGTTGCGTTGGAGATTGCCAGGTTATTGCCGCCAGCCAATAGGACACGCGAAGCTGAGGTGAGTTTATAAAAACCGCTCTTTACAACACCTCCAGCGGGATCGGGTCCAAAATTAGCGTTGTTAAACGTAACAGTCCCGGACCGTCCATATCTGTAGGTAAATGATCCGTTTGCACCGTAGGCCAAATCACAAACACCTGGCAGAGTGAAGGTTCCATACTCATTGCTGCACCAAGTGTATCCTGCTGGGCCGACCGGGGTATTGGATGGAGACCGAAGTTTGTAGAAACCGTTTTTGTAAACACCAGGATACGGATCAGGAGAAAAACGATTATTGTTAAACGCGATCGTGCCGGTCTGATTCAGTGAGTATGCAAATATACCATTGGCCCCGTAGGCGACGTCACACGCTCCAGGGAGGGTGAAACTTCCGCCCTCACCGACGCACCAAGTGTAGCCGACTGGACCCACAGGTGTCACTGGAGGCGTTAAAAGCTTATAATATCCACTTTTTAGGACATTCGGGACCGGATCACTGCCGAATGTGCTGACGTTGAAACTGATGCTGCCTGTCCGATTGGATCGATAGAGAAACACGCCGTTGGCACCGTAGGCGACGTCGCTAGCTCCAGGTAGGGAGAAGCTACCACCTTCGCCACTGCACAAGGTGTAGCCAGCGGGTCCACCGGGTGTCACTGTCGGCCTTGGCGCATAGGTAGGACTCCAAGTATTATTGGCGTTATAGACTTCCGCAAAGTAGTTATACTGCCATAGTGGCATGTTGGATTTGGATGACCCTGGTCTCACGGCAAACCACTGTTCCGAACCCCAAGCATAGCTTTCGGAAATGTCTGCACCAGTGGTTGGAACGCCATTCGCCACATGAAGAGCTAGTGTTCTTGCGGACAAATCCAGTGTTGCCTCGACGGCGTGACCAAACTCGTGAACCGGTGTCTCCCAGCCTCGAAATACTGCTGGATCATTGGGTCTGATGGTATCCACGGCTGAGACACGAACGATCGCCTCGTTAAACAAGCTCCAGCCGTCACCACCCGAATTACGATGGCCTGGTATTCCCCCAAGATCTGGATCCGCATTGGTGATCAGGACCGCCTGAAACCCAGAAAATTTCAACCGATCTGCAGGGTTTTTCATGGCACCGACCATGTTACTCAATACCTCATAAGATTCGCGCATGAACCAATCACTCACCGTGGGTGAGCCCAAGATGTGGATGTTGTATTGGTCAATCTTCATGTATTTTGCAGCAGGATATCGTGTCGTAATCCAAGATGTTTTAATATCCGTAGGTGCAGTCGTAATGGGGATATTGGCTGCTGTTTGAGCTGTTCCACTTTCCAGTGAAAGGGCGATGCCGACGCTAAATATGGCAACAATCTGGCTCATCTTTCTGCCTATCTTCTTCCAACAAGGAAGCGGGCTTAATTTGTTCGTTCTCTCGTAAGTGGTCATTTTTTTATTTTAGGGTTTTTATGGCAAACCTTTAAGGCGTTTGCGCTTGGTCCACCTGCCTGAGAATTTTGGAATTGCCAAGCTAGAAATTCAGAAAAAATCCAGTGAGGTTTAAGTGCGAACAAATCTTCAATTCTGATTATGGGAACGAGCGCTTGAGGAGAAATTGATTTCGTCAATTGACAAGGTGGCAAAATTCGTTCGAGCCGCCGAGACGGGTGCGCTATCTGAAGATGCAGTTACGACTGAGAATGACGGCCGTTAGCACGGCTTCCGTATTCCCGTGCTGTCACACGCTTTGCGGGGTAAACGGTTCAGTGGACTGGGGACTGTGCCAGTTTAAATCTGGACTTCAGCCAGACCTTGACTTCGTTGCGGCGATCATCAATTAAATGGTCCATGAAAACGTTATTTCTCCTGCTCGTGATGGTTATTTCTATGGTCCGCACCCAAGCCACCGTCATGACGTTGGATGGTGATCTGACTTGGAATGTCACGGAGCCACGCTGTTCGTTTCTGCTAAAGGGAAATCTGAAAAACGGCACCGCACTGAGGTCGGGTCCTTTAAAATTGGTGCTATGGGCCACTCCTAACCCTTTCCCTTCGCTGGGTTACATCGTGGCAGAATGCTCGCTCGGTAGCATCGAGGGGGGCTATCAGTTTAGTAATTTCACGGTGAAAACCCCGTCGAAGTTACCTAGCGTTTCCGGCGCTTATTACTTCACCATCGCCGTCGCCGAATACACAGGAGGCATCTGGAGAAACGTGCTCGCCGTGCGCACTGCCCAAAGAACGCTGGAGGTCGGAAATCTCGCCGGGCAGCAAAAATGGCCGTTTCCCACAAAAACTGTGTTGCCGCCTCCCGGGCTTGTCACTCCGGGAAACTTTTTTAAACTCACACTAAAGGCCACAGATGAGGGAAATCTTTTCCCAGTGAATCTTCAGGAAAAAACCACGATAACTGTCAATAGCAAGACTCAGCTAACGACCAAGCTGCGCTCTGCGGAGAAGTCGGCAAAGTATAGCTACTCCACTCAATTCGGGAAATTTGGTAGCAAGAAGGTGGACTACAGCAATCTTCTCATCGAATACGGGGCGAGTGCTACGGGCGCATCCAAGGCGATTTACTCGTTTTATTTCCAAGGTGTCGCGAGTGGCACTTACCGTTGTGTCGAGACAAGTGCCTCCGGCCAAGAAACGACGTGGGGCACTTTTAAATTCTATTGATCGCCATTTGTCCGGCGGTTTCAGGCGGTGAATAACTGCTTGGCCGCTTGGTGGGCTCACTGCTAGAGTCCCGCCTACCCATGAACCTTCTGCAAGCAGCCGTCGCCAAGCGCCGCGACCTCATTACTCCTGAGACCAATGCGGTGCGCCTCATCGATGCGGCGGGTGACGGATTTCCCGGCTTGGTTCTTGAGAGCTACGCCGGTCATTGGCTGGTCTCGACGACGGGAAACTCGCTCGACTCACAGGTCCGCGAGTGGATTTCCCGTCAGGGTGTCTCCTGTTATTGGAAACGGCTCGACCAGCACCAGAAGGAGTCGCCCGTCCACTTGGCGGGGCCTGAAATCAACGAGCCATTCCTCATTTTAGAAAATGGGGTGGCCTCGGAAATCTCGTTTCAGTCTGGCTACTCGCAGGGCATCTTCCTCGACCAGCGGGATAACAGGGCCGCCGTCCGCAAGCAAATGGCGGCGGGGATGAAGCTTCTCAACACCTTCGCCTACACCGGGGCTTTCTCAGTTTCTGCGGCGATGGCCGGGGCTGAGACTACGACGCTGGATCTATCACAACCGTATCTTGACTGGGCAAAGCGGAATTTCTCCCACAATAGGCTCGATCCCGCAGCTCACCATTTCTGCAAGGGCGACACCTTCCACTGGCTCCGCCGCTTCGCGAAACAAGGCCGCCGATTCGACGGCATCGTGCTGGATCCCCCGACGTTCTCGCGGGATGAAAAGGGCAAGGTCTTCCGCGTGGAGGAAAATTTCGGCGAGCTCGCCGCCCTCGCTGCCGAGATCCTCGCACCGGACGGCTGGCTGCTCTGCTCGACGAACTGCCGGAATCTCGGTCTCAATGAGTTTCAAAAACAACTGCGCGGGGCCATCCGCCGCCCGATGAGTGCCCGCCACTCGGACATGCCATCCGACTTCACCGATGAGCCGTATTTAAAGTCGGTGTGGCTGCACTAATCGACTGCTAGGAGAACAATGGACTTGTGATTTCCCATCGCTCGCGGACTTAGAAAACCTCATGGCGGACACGATGGACACAGATGAAAGGACAGTGAAGCCCAACGAGAAGCCGATGCTTTCGGAAAAACGCCTGCTACTATTGCTCGCTGCGGTGCAGTTCACCCATATCATGGATTTCATGATCATGATGCCACTCGGGCCGCAGCTCATGCGTCAGCTCGACATCAGTGCCGCGCAGTTCGGCGGGTTAATTTCGTCATTCGCGATTACTTCTGGTGTGGTGGGGCTTGCGATGGCCCCCTTCGCTGACCGATTCGACCGCCGTAAACTGCTGCTCTTCTGCTATGCCGGGTTCACCTTGGGCACGCTGGCTTGCGGATTCTGTCAAAGCGGTGCCAGCCTGTTCTGGGCTCGCGCGATCTGCGGTGCATTCGGCGGAGTGAGTGGCGCGACGATCATGGCGATCGTCGCGGATGTGGTGCCACCGGAGCGCCGTGCCCGCGGCATGGGCATCATCATGACGGCGTTCTCTGCAGCGGCGGCACTGGGGGTTCCGTTCGGTTTAAAAATCGCGCAGTGGTGGAAATGGGAAGCGCCATTTCTGGTGGTGGCCGTGATCGCTGCGATGGTCTGGGTGGGGCTTTTCCGCATCTTGCCACCGGTGCGTGGGCACCTGACTGGCGGTAAGATCAAATCGGGTAGGGATTTCCTCGAACTACTCCGCAATGGCAATGCGTGGACTGGACTCGCACTAATGGTGGCGATGATTTTCGGCCATTTTACGATCATCCCGTATCTCTCGCCTTATCTGGTAGGGAATGTCGGGCTGCCAGAGAAAAGTCTGTTCCTCGTTTACCTCACGGGTGGGCTGGTGACGATTTTCACCGGTCCTCTGATCGGGAAACTAGCAGATCGCCACGGACGCTACTTGGTCTATGTCTGTCTGGTGGCGGGAGCTTGCATCGTGATTCGCTTGCTGACGTCGAGTGGGCCGCTGCCGGTTTGGCAAACGTTGGTTCTGGCAGGTCTATTTTTCACCTTTGCCAGCGGTCGATTCGTGCCGGGGCAGGCTGTGATTTCTATGGCGGTGCCCTCGGCGCGGCGCGGGGCCTACATGAGTCTGGTCGCGTGTTCTCGGGATCTGGCGTCCGGTCTTACGGCGGTCATCGGCGGTATGGTCGTGAAGGAAACGGCAGATGGGCGGCTGCTCAATTTCGACAAGTTGGGCTGGCTGGCCATTGGTGTCAGCATAGTAAGCCTGTGGATTTTCCGCAAAGTAAAGGCAGCGGAATAGCTCGGCGAGAATCTTGCTGCGAGCAATTGTCACAAGATCGTCACTGACAAGCTGCCGAGTCCGCTGTCTCGTGTTCACCATGATTTCCCTGACCGATGAAGACGCGCAACTCGCCAGTCAGCGATTGGCAGGCAGTTGCGACTTGATGGAGCAACTGCTGCATAGCTTGCTCGATGCGAAAGGCCGCGTCGCCGAAGAGGTCCACGCCATTCGCAAACTTGGAAAATCCATGCGCGGCGGGTTCTCATTGTTCCGCTTGGGGCACAATTCATCGAAGGAAATCCAAGCGATCGGGCGCTTGCTATCAGGCCCACGCGATGCGGTTTCTCGGTTTAGCACGTGGGATAAGCTGGCATGGGAGGGTGATGCAGCCGCCGCGATCCATGGATTACTGGAGCAGCAAACGCATTCCGCCGCTCGCCGGCCACCCGCCGAGACGATCGCTTGGTGCGTGGCCCGCGTCACCGCCGCCCGCCAGAATCTCCTCGAACTGCCACAGGCCGAGCTGGCCGCGCGAATCTCCACCGGACTCAAGAAACTCGACAAGCAGGTCACCAAGCGTTGCAAGCGACTCAAGCACGATGGTGAGGAAGATTTCCATGACGCTCGCAAGGCATTAAAAGCCTATCTCGGTGCGCTCGGATTCCTGCCGGAAGGAGCGATGACCCTCGATGCAAAGACGCTCGATTTACCCGAAATCCTCGGTGATGAAAACGACCTCGCAACGCTTGCCACTTGGCTCGACCAGCAGGGATTCACGCAGAATTTCGTTCCCACGCTGTGGAAAAAGCTCGAAAAATCGCGCTCCCAACTCAGGAAACGGGCGATCCGTGATGCGTTGCGGCAGTTTTCCGCGGACGACCGATGATTTTCACGGGAATTCCGACTTACTGGGGTTGCACCGGGGGTATTTTCATTTATGGAATGGGCGTTCTGCTTGGCCCCAATTTAGCCCATCCACATTCCTATCCTCATGTCCGCCCGCATTGATTTCCGCAGCCGCCACCTTGGTCCCGTTGGTTCCGACCGCGATGAAATGATCCGCGAACTCGGCTACACCTCGCTCGGAGCACTCATCGACGCCGCCGTCCCTGCCGGCATCCGGATGGACAAGGCACTCAGCCTGCCTCAGGCCCGCTCCGAACACGACGCGCTGGCGTGGTTGAAATCAATCATGTCGAAGAACCGGGTGATGCGGTCGTTCATCGGCCAAGGTTATTCCGGCACCCACACGCCCGGCGTCATTCAACGAAATATCTTAGAAAATCCCGGCTGGTACACGGCCTACACCCCCTATCAGGCAGAAATCGCCCAAGGTCGGCTCGAAGCGCTGCTGAATTTCCAGACGATGATCACGGACCTAACCGGTCTCGATGTTTCCAACGCCTCATTACTCGATGAGGGCACCGCCGCTGCTGAAGCGATGAGCCTCGCACTGGCCGGGAAGCCGAAGGGCAAGGCGATTTTCATCTCCGACCGCTGCCATCCGCAGACCATCGACGTGGTGGCGACTCGTGCCGAGCCACTAGGCATCGAGGTGGTGACCGGTGACTGGCAGACCTTCGACCCCGCTGCCTGTGACGGGCTTTTTGCGGTACTGGTGCAGTATCCGGACACTCGCGGTCGCATCGATGATTTCACTGAGTTTTTCTTGAAATCTAAAGCAGCAGGCGCAGTCACCATCGTGGCCGCAGATATTTTGGCGCTTACGGTTCTGAAAGCGCCGGGTGAATTCGGGGCGGATATCTGTGTGGGAAATTCACAACGTTTCGGCGTGCCGCTGGGCTTTGGCGGACCGCACGCTGGCTTCATGGCCTGTGTGGATGCGCTGAAACGCAAAATGCCCGGTCGCTTGATCGGAGTTTCCGTGGACTCCCGCGGCAAGCCCGGCTACCGGCTCTCGCTCCAAACTCGCGAGCAACACATCCGCCGCGACAAGGCGACTTCTAATATCTGCACCGCACAAGTCCTGCTCGCCGTGATGGCCTCAATGTATGCGGTCTATCACGGGCCGGAAGGGCTGAAACACATCGCCCACACCGTCCACTCCCGCACTGCCGCGCTCAAAACGGTGCTTACCGCGGGTGGAGTCGTGGTCGAGGAAGGCCCATTTTTCGACACCATCGTCGCCCATGTGCCGGGAACGGCCGACACGATTCTCGCTGCGGCGGTCGCTTCTGGCATCAACCTCCGTCGCATCGACGGCGATCACCTCGGGATTTCCTTCGATGAAACTTCGACGGTCGATGACATCACGGCGATCGCTTCCGCATTCGGCGTGACGGCAGCCAGCGAGGAAATTTCCGGAGTGGCTTGGCATGAGGGCCAAGCTCGTAACACCGAGTTCCTCACGCAGAATGCGTTCAACAGCTATCACTCGGAGACGGACATGATGCGCTATCTGAAGCGTCTAGAGTCGAAGGATCTCGCGCTGAATGAGTCGATGATCGCGCTCGGCTCCTGCACCATGAAGCTCAATGCGACTTCCGAAATGGTCCCACTGAGCTGGCCCGAAGTGGGTTCACTCCACCCATTCGTCCCTGCCGACCAGAGCCAAGGTTATCGTGAAATGCTCTCCATCCTCGAGGTATGGCTCGCGGAAGTCACCGGGTTCGCGGGAGTTTCCCTCCAGCCGAATGCAGGCTCGCAAGGTGAATACTCAGGCTTGTTAGCCATCCGCCGCTACCACACCGCACGTGGTGATTCCCACCGAAATATCTGTCTAATCCCGGTGTCCGCTCACGGCACCAACCCGGCATCCGCGGTGATGGTCGGAATGAAAGTCGTAGGCGTGAAATGTGATGAGGATGGCAACATCGACGTTGCCGATCTCGCCGCCCGCACCGAAGAGCACCGCGACAATCTCGCCGCGCTGATGGTCACCTATCCCTCGACCCACGGCGTGTTCGAAGAAACCATCCGCTCGATTTGCGAGATCATTCACGATGCAGGCGGCCAAGTTTACATGGATGGTGCCAATATGAATGCCCAAGTCGGCCTAACTTCTCCGGGCATGATCGGCGCGGACGTCTGTCATCTCAATCTTCATAAAACTTTCTGCATCCCACACGGCGGCGGTGGACCAGGAGTGGGACCGATCGGGGTGGCGAAACAGCTACTCCCCTATCTACCGGGCCACCGCGAGCTGGGGGACAAGGAAGGCGCGGTCTGTTCCGCTCCATGGGGAAGTGCTTCGATCAATACAATTTCTTGGATGTATATCGCGATGATGGGACCCGATGGACTCACCGAAGCCACCGAGGTCGCCATCCTCAATGCAAACTACATGGCCAAGCGACTCGCCCCGTTTTTCCCGATCCTTTATACCGGCAACGAAGGCCTCGTCGCTCATGAGTGCATCATCGACGTCCGTCCTCTATCGGATACCAGCGGCATCACGGTGGAAGATGTGGCCAAGCGGCTGATGGACTATGGATTCCACGCCCCGACCATGAGTTGGCCGGTAGGTGGCACGCTAATGATCGAGCCGACCGAGTCCGAGTCCAAGCCGGAACTCGACCGCTTCTGTGATGCGATGATTTCTATCCACGGAGAAATCGCCGCCGTCATCAGTGGCGAGCTGGATGCCAATGATAATCCTCTCAAGCACGCACCGCATCCTTGTGAAACGGTTTGCGGAAATGACTGGTCACATGCCTACACTCGCGAGCAGGCGGCTTTCCCATTACCCTATCTCCGCTTGCACAAGTTCTGGCCAGCCGTGGGCCGCATCGATAACGTCCATGGCGACCGTAACCTCATCTGCACCTGCGACTCAGTGGAAGCCTACGCCACCGCAAGTGCATGATTCACTAACGGTATTTCCCATGACATCTCCGTCTCCCATCGACTGGGCAACTTGGTCCGGGGAAATGCACGCCACGCTCATGTTCATCGTGAAGGATGGGAAAGTCCTTCTCATTGAAAAAAAGCGCGGGCTGGGTGCGGGGAAAATTAACGGCCCGGGCGGTAAGATCGAGCCGGGCGAGACGCCACTGCAAGCGGTGATCCGGGAGACCGAGGAGGAACTACTGATCACGCCACACGCCCCGCGTAAGCTCGGTGAGCTACGGTTTTCCATGTCCATGTGCCCTGATATTTTATGTCATGTCTATCGTGCAGACGATTTCTCAGGTATGCCCACTGAGACGGATGAAGCGGTGCCCATGTGGACCCCCATCCGCGAGATTCCCTATCAGCGGATGTGGCAGGACGACCGCCATTGGCTGCCGCTGCTACTGGAAGAGCAGACCTTTATCGGGAATTTCGTATTCCAAGAGGAGGAAATGCTGTGGAAAGAGCTTATCACCGACGTCGTTTGGTGAAATAAAAAAGGCCGCCTCTCGCAGTGGAGAGACGGCCAAGTTAGATCATTGAATCGATCAGAGCGAAGCCTTCAATGCGCTGAACTCAGCGCGTAATTGGACCAACTCCACTTCAGCATCTGCAATCTGATTGATGAGTGCAAGAAGACCCGTGAGCTTGGCACTGACACCGCCAGAGACAGCAGGCATGGAAGCATTTGTGGTTTTGACGACCTTGGAAGTCTTGCCGGGAGCAACATATTTATTGCCCTTCTTGGAACCCTTATTCGTTACGTTTGCACCAGCGGCCTTGAGCCATGCGACTACGGTAAGAGGAGAAACACCAAACTTTTTGGAAGCTTTACTCGGACCACCACGGCCGTTCGTCTCGTTGTAAGCCACCACGAAGTCAGTAACTTCCTTCTTCTGTTCAGGTGTGTAGCGCAAACCAAGCTTGTTACCGCCGGCGACTTTCGCTTCTTTTACTGCCTTGGGTGCCTTTGGCGCTTTCGGAGCTTTGGTTGCTTTGGTTGCTTTGGCTGCCTTCGATGAAGAACCGCCAGCCGCTTTGAGCCAACCGGAAATGGTTAATTGGGAAACATTGAATTTTTCTGCGGCCTTGCTCTGGCCTCCACGACCATTGGCCGCGTTATAACTCACCGTGAAGTCCACGACTTCTTTTTTCTGGGCATCGGTATAACGGATGCCTTTGGTGGACTCTTTTTTAGTAGTAGTACTCATGACTCGGGCAAGCTATGATTCGCAAGCACGCTAGCAAGCGAAATCTTAACTACTACCTTCTAACTATCAATTAACCTTTTGGATCTTCTATCTTCCTACTCGCCATGATATCTTTCAAAAGAGATCTCTCACTCATGTCAGCGAGCCAATGGTCGCAGCCATTTTGAACTATCGGGCGTTTGACCACACCACCGAAGCCGATAAATAAATCGACATCCCGCTGGGTCTCTAAATCCGATACACCGTCCCCCATCATCACCACTCGCTCCGGAAGCATGGCTTGTTTCCAATCACGAATGACTTCGTTTTTCCCTAAATTCCGCGTGGTAGGATAGCATTCATCATAGCCTTTGTAAGAGCCATCTTGATTGAAATAAATAGGCACAGCCTCGACATGAGCAATCCCGAGAAGACGTGCGAGCGGCTCAATCAGTGGCGCGAAACCTCCTGATAAAATGACCGGGAGCCATCCCTCTTCTTTTACTTCCCGAATCAACTCCAGCACCCCGGGGACCACCGTCGCCTTATAAAGTTCTGCGATCTGATCACATAGCACACGGTCAGGACGGATCATTTCCATCCGGCGGAAGAATACCTCACTGATCGGCACGGTGCCATTCATCGCGGCATGAGTCAGTGCCACGACTCTTTCAAATACTTCATGTCCCCTCGCCCGTGCCAATTCATCAATCCCCTCAATCGTCGATAGAGTGGAATCACAATCGATGAAAAACAACTTCCCACGCTGCTTCGTCGCTGGATGAATGATCACCTCGTCTCCCTCTTCCACCGTGTCGAATAACTCGACCATTTCCACACTACCTAAGCGGATACACCCATGGCTGGCCGGCTGACCAAGCTTGTCCTCGTGATTCGTCCCGTGAATGTAGATGCACCGCTCAAGGCTATTCGCATTTTCTGGATCAAGGCCGTCCAGCAATAAGATGCGACTTAGAATGAGGTCTGCTTTCGACTCATCTCCCGGTTGCCACTGGCCGGAAGGGATCCGAGTTTTAAAAATGGTGCCGACCGGTTCGCCAGTTCCGATTTTCCCTGCGATACGAAACCGCCCGGTCGGCGTGCGATAGGTATCTAAAACAAAGCCCATCCCCTTGGTCGCCGAGGATATCCTAAATTGGCGGATGCATGACTCGCCCTCGAAGACATGGAGTGCTTGGTCATCGAGATTAATGATCAGTCGGCGTGGCGAGTTCATGGCGGAGTCAGAATAAGCAGTGAGTTATGACCTCCCATCCCGTGGGAAAGTTTATAAACAGGGCCGCAGGCGTCGAGCGGTTCATCGGGAAGCAAGAATCCAGCAGGTGCTTGCCTGCCGGGTAAATTCGGCGGGAGTTTCCCGTCGTGTAGGAAGCGTGCGAGGATCACACTTTCTAATAGTCCACTCGCACCGATGGTATGTCCGGTGATGGGTTTTAAGAGATGAAGGGTCGGGCGAGCGGCAGGAAATGCACAGGTCAGCGCTGCCGGATCCGCCACAGCCTGCACGGCGGTGCCAGTGGCATGAGGGCACACCGCAGCAGGACGGCCCCAGAGATGAAGTGCTTTTCTTAACAACTCCGGAGTCTGGCCACCGTCGGTGGGAATACCGACTGGATCGCACGCATCAGAGTTACATCCATAGTGGACGAGCTTGGGAAAGGCCCCTTCGCGAGACTCGATGGTCATCGCGGCAGCACCCTCGGCAGGGATGAAACCAACCGACCTCGGATGATAGGGATCCAAATCCATTCTATTCGCTAACAATCCAGACGCCGCATAGTTATCCAACAAAATCGGCACCAGCGGTAGATCCACCGCGACGGCCAGCGCGCGTGGGGCCACTCCAGACTGCACCAACAGCATCGCGATGCCCACCGCATCGAGTCCCGCCGCGCAGCCGCTAGCAAGAACATGGTGAGGTCCGGTGATGCCGAACTCGATGCTGATGGCCGCGGCTGGCTCGCTGTGGATCGTATTACTCGCCGCCATCAACTTGAACGGCCTGCGCCCCGGCCACGGCCCGAGCCAGCCCGCTGCATTTCCCCGACTGGTGCCGACGACCAACGCCGCGTCGCGTAAATCCTGATCACTCCAGCCTGCGGCGGAAATCGCCTGCCTCGCGACGTGCAGCGCCGCCATCGTCGCCGGGCTCCACTTGCGATGAGTCAGTAAATTCCGTGGCTCGATCCACGCTCCGGGCCGCTGGGCATGAGGGCTATCATTTCCTAGCAGCTCTCCCAATTTCCGGAAAGGCACCTGCCCCGCCATCACGGCTTGGTGGTGAGCGGCCACGTCAGCCCCCAGTGCCGAAAGGGCTCCGAGACCTGTGATCGAAAGCGGAGATAGCATGGCCACAGGCAGTGAATCCGGCGATTTCTGCCAGAGAGATCACAAAGTGATTTGCGCACCCAGCTCGACGACCCGACCCGGCGGCAGTTGGAAATAGGCAGTCGCTGGCGAGGCATTCCGCGCCATCACCGCGAACATCGTCATGCGGAAGCGATCCATCAACGTCGCCTTCTTACCGACTCCATAAGTTTCGCGGCCAAGGAAATAAGTCGCCTTACCCGGTTGGAAGCGCGCTTGCTCTGGCAGCCGTTGTTTCAGGGCGGCAGGCACATCCGGTGTGTCGGCGAAGCCGAAGCGGAGCGTCGCACGGTGGACACCGTCGCCAAGGTCTTCGTAATCCATCAGCTCGTTAGGATCTGCATGAGGTTGGTCAATCGTCATGACATGCAGTAGGACCACTTGCTGGTGGAGGACTTGGTTATGCTTTAAATTATGGAGAAGCGCAGTAGGCACTTGCAGGCCTTTGCCACTCATGTAAATCGCAGTACCCGAGACGCGGTGGATTTTTCCGCGATGTAAATCTTTGATAAGCACATCGATAGGTAGCGATTCTTGCATGATGCGGATGTAGAGCCGCTGGCGGCCCCAGATCCAGATCAGCATGGTCGCCATCACCCCGCCTGACACTACCAGTGGCAACCAGCCAGATGGCCAGATTTTCATGATATTTGCGGCTAGGAATACACCGTCTAGAAAAAGGAAGAGAGCCGTAACGGTGGCAGCTTTCAAGAACGACCATCCCCAAACGGCACGGGCTGCGGAGAAGAATAGGATCGAGGTGATCGTCATCGTCACTGAAATCGCAATGCCGTAAGCCCCCGCTAGTTTTGTGGCCGAACCGAACAAGATCACGAGCAAGATGCAAGCTACCGCAAGGATGTAGTTAATCACCGGCACATACACTTGCCCGATCGAGTGTTCCGAGGTGTATAAGATCCGGACACGAGGCAAGCACCCGAGCTGCACCGCTTGTGCGGTGAGAGAGAATGCGCCGGAGATGAGGGCTTGGCTGGCGATAATCGCCGCGCAAGTCGCAAGGATGGTGAGCGGCAGTTGCAGGAAATCGGGAGCTAACAGGACGAAAGGATTTCCGTAAGCCTGTGGGTTTTCCATGAGAAGTGAAGCTTGGCCTAGGTAGTTCAACGCGAGTGAAGGTAGCACCACGAAGAACCAGCCCACTCGGATCGGCTTCGGACCGAAGTGACCTAAATCTGCATAAAGTGCTTCGCCACCCGTGACTGCGAGAAACACGGCGGCCAGCAGGGGTAATGAATGTTGCCACTCGTGGATGAGGAAATGCACGCCTTCGTAAGGACTGAGCGCCCATAACACTTGCGGGTTCTGAATCACACCCTTGATCCCCAGACATGCGAGCGTTCCGAACCACAACAACACCACCGGTCCGAACAATTTACCAACTTTGCCAGTTCCGAATTTCTGGATAGAAAACAGACCGATGAGAACTGCCACTGACAGCGGCACCGTCCAGTGCGCGAGGCTCGGGGCACTTACACTCAATCCCTCCACAGCACTCAATACCGAGATCGCCGGCGTCAAAATCCCATCCGCGTAGATCAAAGCCGCACCCGCTATACCGAAGAGCAGAATTTTTTTTGGATCCTTACCACCGAGACTTTTCAACTTCCCTCGGATCAATGTCGAGAGAGCAAGAATCCCACCCTCGCCATTGTTATCCAACTTCAGCACCATGAAGACATATTTCACGGAGACCACCAGCAGCAGGGACCAGACGATCAGTGAGGCGGCACCGATTAGATTGGCTGGATTGATCGGAGCCCCGCCGTGGACTCCGTGGAAGCATTCCTTAAATGCATAAAGTGGACTCGTGCCAATATCACCGAAAACAATCCCGAGGGCGGCGATCGTCGATATCGCGAGGTGTGGTTTGTGGCCAGCGTGGCCTCCGTGTGTGTCAGTCATCGTCGCGAAGCAGATCGCTCGCACGGGCTAAAAATCATTTCCCACTCCGACTGACCAGCGAATTTAGAAGGCTCTAAAATCTCCCATCATCCGGGCTTGGCGGGGCCGTCCCACCCGCTCACCCTGACTCTTCTTACGAATGAGCACTGTTCTGGAAACTATCGATGGCGGCACCCGCTATCTCGAAAAACGCGGCATCGAGGACGCCCGCCGGAATATGCAAATGCTCGTCGCCCGCCAGCTCAAGTGCACACGGATGCAGCTCTACACCCAGTTCGACCAGCCAATAGAGGAGGCCGACCTCATCCCGCTGCGCGAAAATTTAAAAAAGCGCGGCGAGGGCCTACCACTCCAGCACCTGCTAGGGAAAGTCTGGTTCCACCAACAAGAATTTAAAACCGACGCCCGCGCCCTCATCCCCCGCCCCGAGACCGAAGAACTCGCCGAGTGGATCTTAAAATGGGATCTCCCCGCCGATTCACTGGTCCTCGACATGGGCTGCGGCTCCGGCGTGCTCGGCCTCACCCTCGCCTCCGAACGGTCCGACTGGAAAGTCACCCTCGCCGATGTTTCACCAGACGCTCTCGCTCTCGCCCAAGAAAACGCCGCGGCTCAGGAAATCCAAAACGCCACCTTCCTCCACAGCGACCTCTTCGCTGCCATTGGCACCCAGTTCGACGGTATCGTCGCCAATCTCCCCTACGTCCCCGAATCCGAGCGCCCCACGATTTCCCGCGAGGTGAGTCACGATCCGGCGCTTGCTCTATTTTCCGGCCCAGATGGCCTCGACCTGATCCGCCGTTTCATCCCCGAGGCATTCCACCGCCTCAAGCCCGGCGGCTGGCTCGTCATGGAAATCGGTCACGATCAGGCTTCACAAGTCACTGAAATTCTAAAAGCTTCCGGCTTCACCGCCATCGCAGTGAAAACTGACATGTCCGGCATCGACCGGTTTCCCTTCGCCAAGCGCCCCGCCTAGACTCCCATTTCCCAACCCACTTCCATGGATAAACTCGTAGTTCACGGCGGCGCTACCCTGCGTGGCAGCATCAACATTTCCGGCTCGAAAAACGCCTCACTGCCCATTCTCGCCGCCGCTCTCCTCACCGGTGAAGACTGCATCATCCGCCGCGTGCCAGACGTCTCGGACACGAACTACATGATCCAGATCCTCAGCGCTCTCGGGGCTGACGTCGAGCGATCCTCCGGCACCGTCCGCATTTCCTGCGCCGACGTCATCGACGAGGCACCCTACGAACTCGTCCGCCGGATGCGTGCCTCCATCTGCGTCATGGGGCCACTTCTTGCTCGGAATGGCCGCTGCGTCGTCTCCCTTCCCGGCGGCTGCGTCATCGGCGACCGCCCCATCGACCTGCATTTGCGCGGATTCGAGGCACTCGGCGCGAAAATCGAATTCGAAGGCGGAAACATCACCCTCACCGCACCCGACGGCCTCAAAGGGGCAGAAATCGACCTCCGTGGCACCCACGGCCCGACCGTCCTTGGCACCGATAATGTCATGATGGCCGCCACTCTCGCAGAGGGCATCACCGTCATCGAGTCCGCCGCCGCCGAGCCAGAGGTCCTTGATCTCGCAAATTTCCTCAAC